>JAZNMH010000010.1:0-60844 GCA_045579505.1 Paludibacteraceae bacterium | reverse complement strand
CAAAATTCGCACCGTATATCCCTATCTAGCGATTTCTATAAATCTTAATAATAGGATATTTTTCAAAATCGGGTACAAAAATAAAAGCGTGAACTTTCGTTCGCTTCAATTTGATTCTTTGAGGATTCTGGACTACCTTAATACTTCAAATCTACGCACGGAAAACTCACGCTGTTAACGCGAGCGTGCATAAACCGTACTTGAAGTATTAAAAGATTTTTTGAAAGTGTCCAGTTTTCAAAGAATCAAGTTTGGGCTTATAACGCTATATTAAATATGTCGGGCAACGGTATCGTTGCGAAATAATTTACAATTTACTGATTTACAATGTACAATTTATTGGGTTATTTACAATTTAGGGGGTTAAAAGTCACCAGACCAGCCATGTCCTAAGTCCCAATGTTCATCATAGACAAACTCAAAAAATGGCAATGCAAAATGCTGGTTAATCAATTCTGTCAACTCGTCTTGTATATCTTCCGCCCATTTGCCAACAAAAACAATGAACTTATCAATGTTCCATGCAACACGACCTCGAGGTATCATCGTGTAATCTCCCGTGAAACGAGTAGGTTTGTGTGCTGCCAAAGCTCGGAAGTACTGCTCTTTCCAAATCTGACGATGCAATTTAGGATAATTGATAAAAGGTAATCCTTTATCAGCTGCCTCCTCAATCATCTTGGGAGTAAGTTCCTTCTTATACACACCAAAGAACTCATGTTCTTGAGCATCGTACCAAAAGATACCTACTGAAGGCATCTCTTCATCAAACGATTTCATGCTCGCCATTTGAGCATCCTTTTGTTCTGGTGTTAAAGTTGTCATAGCAATTGCTGTAAAAGTAAAAGGAAGAGTTGTTTCGACCTTTGCGCTGCAAAGGTACACTTTTTTTTTGGATTGTGCAAATAAAATCGCCAGTTAGGGCGATTTTTGTTTGGAGTGTAGGGCGTAGAGTGTAGAGGCAGGGGGATAGTCGGCGAACTATCGCAGAGCGCAAAACAGGCGGCGGAGGATTGCATTAGATATGCAGGCGGCGGAGGGCGTCTTCCTCTTTGGCAGTCATCTGGGCTTTGGTCTCGGGGGTCTTGTCCGCTTGCCCCGTGAGATGGAGTAGGCCGTGGATAATGATTCGGTGCAATTCTTGGAGAAAGGGTGCGCCTACCTGCTCGGCATTGCTGGCAACGGTGTCAAGAGAAATATAAATATCACCATTCACACGCGTGCGCGTGGTATAATCAAAGGTGATAATGTCCGTATAATAATCGTGCTGCAAGAACTCGAGATTGACCGCAAGAATCTTCTCGTCATTACAAAAGATATAATTTAGTTCGCCTACGGCATAGCCGTACTGCGCTGCGGTACTCCTAATCCATTGCTCGACTTTGCGAAAGTCAATGGCAGGCATGGCGATGTTTTCGGCGTGGAAGGTGATCATTGCACGTATATTGTTTTAAAACAAAAATTATTCAAAATTAAACCAAAAATTACCAAATTTTTTTCCCTATCAAAGCGGTAGTATAAAGGGGCGAATTAACCAAAATAATTATGGGGTTTAGCCGAAGAAGATGTTGGCAATGATGAAGGCAGCAATTACTCCGATAAGGTCGCAGAAGAGGCAGCAACCTACAGCATGGCGGGTGTTCTTGATACCTATACTGCCGAAATAGACCGAAATAACATAGAAAGTAGTGTCCGTGGTGCCTTGCAGAATACAACACAAACGTCCCACCAATGAGTCGGCTCCGTGTGTAGCCATCGCCTCAATCATCAGTCCGCGTGCACCACTACCCGAAAGCGGTTTCATCAATGCCGTAGGCACGGCACTCGCCATATCAGGATTAATGCCTATCCACGCAAACACCTGCGCCATACCTTGCTCCAACAAGCCCATAGCACCACTGGCACGGAACATACCCACCGCTACAAGAATAGCAATCAAATAAGGAATAATACCAATAGCCGTTTGAAATCCACCTTTCGCTCCATCAATAAAAGCCTCATAGACATTCACTTTACGAACTGTTGCTTGGATAATAAACCAACAAATAATGCCCAACAATATAATAGCCGCTATGAGTGCCGAAAATGTATTTAAGGTCTCTTCGGGCAAATGGCGCGCTGCAAACAACATACCCACCATTAGAGCCGTTAGACCAATCAGCGTACCAAGAATGACCTTATCCCAAATCTTAATCTTTTGCACAAAGCATACCGCTAACATACCCGCGAGGGTGGAGAAGTAAGTAGCCATCATCAGTGGCAGGAAGACATCCGCAGGGTTGGCTGCGCCCATCTGAGCACGATACGCCATAATCGTTGTGGGTATGATGGTCAAACCACTGGCACCCAATACCACGAACATAATCATCGCGTTGCTGGCTTTCTGCTTGTCGGTGTTCAAGTTTTGCAATTCAGACATAGCCTTCAGTCCGATAGGCGTTGCCGCATTGTCCAAACCCAACATATTGGCGGAGAAATTCATGAACATGGTACCAAAGACAGGGTGCTTAGCAGGAATCTCGGGGAAAATACGGCGGAAGAAAGGTGCGACACCACGCGAAAGCGTATTCACCACGCCACCCTGCTGACCGATATTGAGAATACCCATCCACAAAGCAAGGATTCCCGTCAAACCGATAGAAATCTCAAAACCGTTCTTGGCAGAAGCGAAGGTAGAATTAAGTATCTCGGTGAATATTTCACTTTGTCCATACACAAAGAACTGCACGCAGCCCATCACGACCGCGAGAAGAATAAGTCCTATCCAAATATAATTGAGTACCATAATTGCCTGCAAAGGTACAACAAAATTTGCGGATGTGCAAATTTTGAGTTGAAAAAGTGTTACGAGTTTTAAAAGTTTTAAGGATTATGCGGTGTATGGGTGCTTTTATACTCCTTTTTTCCTTCTTTTTTGTCATGCTTGGGATATTCATGGGGTATACGCGGGGTATTCGTGGGGTATTCATGGGGTATACGTATGTATCGGGTATGTATCGGGTATGTATCGGGTATGTATCGGGAATGTATAGAAACAAACAAGAAAAATGGGGGAAGTATTTGCATATTTGAGAGTTTTGTATTATCTTTGCAGAAAATTACGGTAGTTTTCGCGCAGAAGATGGATTGGCAAACGGCGATATATCGTGTGGGTTCGTACCTGAGACACTGCCTGACTGCTCGGCATACGGGTGGGCATGGAATACATTCGCCCTATCTGTTCGAATGGGTGAGGTTGGTTATGCGTGATGAAAACAACTACTACGCGTGGGAAGCCATAGAAAATCGTAGGCGGATGATGCTCGCCGATAACCGCATAGTGGAGTTCGTGGATTACGGAGTCGGGAATCGGGAGGCGAGAGATAGGCGAAAGGTGAGTGATATAGCAAAGAGGAGTTTGGCGAAGAAGAAATATGCGCAGATGTTGGCACGGCTGGTGAATTGGTTGGGTGATGGGCGATTGGCGATTGGTAATGGGCGATTAATGGTTGTGGAACTTGGAACAAGTTTGGGCGTGACGACAGCCTATATGGCAGCCATGGACAAACGCAACAAAGTGATTACATACGAAGGTTGTCCCGCTGTGGCTGAGATAGCCAAAGAGAATTGGAAAGCCTTGGAAATAAAGAACATAGATTGTCGAGTGGGGGAGATAACCGCCAATGTGTTAGATAGGGATTTGGAGCGTGTGGATGTGGCTTTTATAGATGCGAACCACACGTACACGGGTACGCGCGCGTACTTTAATGTATTAGCAGAAAAAGTACACGCAAAAAGCGTAATTGTAGTGGATGATATTCACTACAACAAAGAAATGGAAAAAGCTTGGCACGAGATATGCGAAGATGAACGCGTGACAAGTACCATGGATTTGTACCAAATGGGATTGGTGTTCTTCGATAAGGACTATTGGAAGAGGGATTATAGGATTAGGGTTTAAGGTGTAAAGTGTAAAGGCAAGGAAATATGAAAATCTACACAAAAACAGGAGACAAGGGCGACACCAGTTTGGCAGTAGGTGGTCGCGTTCGTAAGTCCAGTAAGCGTTTGGAGGCCTACGGGACAGCGGATGAGCTGAATAGTTATGTGGGTTGGCTGAGAGCAAAGATAGCCAGCAAGTTACCTATCTGGCATATCGTGATCGATGAGCAATTGGGCAGCGTTCAAAACCGATTGTTTGACATAGGCGCGATACTGGCTGGCGCCGAAATGGAGGTGGCGGAAAGTGCTGTGAGACAGATGGAGAAGTGGATAGATGACATGCAAGCCGAGTTGCCCGTGTTGCGCGAGTTCATATTGCCCGGAGGCGATGAAATGGTATCCGTTTGTCATGTATGTCGGACAGTGGCCAGAAGGCTGGAACGCAACATCGTAGACTGGTGCGACTCGGAGGGAAAAGAGCTGCCAAATGGAGTGGTTCGTTATGTCAATAGATTGAGCGATTATTGCTTCGTTTTGGCTCGTTGGATAGCAAAAGAGGAGAAAATAATGCCGATTTTTTGGAAAAAAGAGTAAAAAACTCATTTTTTCTTGTGTATGTTAGAAATTTTTACTACCTTTGCGCGCTTAATTTGTAAGGAGCGCACAGTTGGTGCGTTGATTGACTATGTATTGGACACTTGAATTAGCTACGAAATTAGAGGATGCCCCATGGCCAGCGACCAAAGATGAGTTGCTGGATTATGCGTTGCGCGTAGGTGCTCCATTGGAGGTGATAGAGAACCTTCAGGAGATAGAGGATGATGAGGAAGTATATGATTCTATAGAAGATATTTGGCCTGATTATCCTACGAAAGATGACTTCTTCTTTGATGAAGAAGAGTATTAAGCGTGTATAGTGGGTGGTAAAATTGGTACTATTGTGAAACGATATATTGTACTATTGTGTGGAGTATTTTGCTGTGTTGCAGGATTGCGTGCTCAGTTTGACCCACAAGTAGGGCAGTATATGTTTATGCAGTCTACCTACAATCCCGCAGCGGTGGGAGAGAGTGATTTGATGAGGGTATATGGTAGTCATCGTATGCAGTTTACAGGCATAATGGATGCGCCAATGACGACATACTTCTCTTTCTCGTCTCCGTTTGTGGTGGGAAAGACACAGCATGCGGCAGGTGTGCGCTTTATGAATGACCGATTTGGATTGTTCTCGAATCAAAGTCTGCACGCGGGGTATGCCTACCGCTTTAAGTTGGGCAAAGGATATTTGAGCGTGGGAGCGGATTTGGGCTTCATCAACCTGAGTTTTGCGGTGGATAGCGTAAACCTGAAAGATGTCGCCGAACTGGTGCAAGAGCATGCGTATCACAATGCAACGGATAATGCCATTCCAGAGTCAAGCGGACAGAATGGCGTGTCGGGTATGGGGTTTGATATGGGAGTAGGCGTTTACTATGCCACCTCGACATGGTGGGCGGGCGTGAGTTACGGCCACGTGACACAGCCGACATTGCAGTGGAGCGATAGAGCAGAAGTGCATGTGCGAGGCACATTCTACGCTGCGGGAGGATATAACTGGCGCTTGCGCGACAAGAAATGGGTGCTGATGCCCAGCGCAATGTTGCAAACGGATTTTGCGGGTTGGGATGTGAACCTGACAATGTTGGCTCAGGTGAACAACCGCTATCGCTTTGGCTTGGGTTATCGCATAGCAGGTAGCGTGAACATACTGCTGGGCATGGATATCATAGATGGATTGCAGTTGGGATACACCTACGAATTGCCCGCAAATGGTTTGATAAGAGAGAGTTATGGTTCGCACGAGTTGTACTTGGCATACGGATTCAACATCCTGAAACCCAAACGTACAAATAGATACAAAAGCGTAAGGTATTTATAAAGAAGTTATAAATTACAAAATAAAATGAAAGTAACAAAATTATTATCAATTGTTGTACTAATGTTGTGCATGGTCGCTTGCGGTAAGCCTGCAGGCGAGCTTGTTGGCGCTAATTCGGGAGCAGGTTTTGTAGAATCAAATCCTTTCGGAATGGTGCTTATTCGTAAGGGAGCTTTCTTGATGGGCTCTAATTCACAATCCGCAATCTTTGATCAAGCGGATAATAATGTGATGGTCACTGTGAATGCCTTTTGGATGGATGAGACAGAAATTACCAACAGTGAGTACCGCCAATTTGTAGAGTGGGTACGCGATTCTATCGCCTATTCGCTGTTGATAGAGGAAGAAGGTGCTGATAGTGAGTATGCGTTGCAAACAAATTATGAGTCAGATGACGAGAAAGTATTGATTAACTGGAAGAAGCGTATCCCCTATGAAGATCGCTTTGTGGCTGATGAGCCAGTGGCAGAGATCTTATCGCCATTGTTTTATGACAACGGTCGTGGTAGTCTGAGAACAACTGCGTTGCGTTATCACTACACGTGGATTAATATTGATCAGGCCGTGAAAGTGGCTAATAAGTTTGACGTGGCTCGCGGTAGCTATCCAAAAGGTGCATCCATTCGCGTGGACTCATTCTGGGTAGAGAACGAAGAAATCTACTACGAGACCGTAGAACGTCCATTGCGTCAGCCAAGCGACATCAATACCAATGGTATCATCTGCGTATATCCAGATACCATGGTTTGGGCACGTGACTTCGAGTATTCATACAACGATCCATTGCTCTACAGCTACTTCAGTTCACCAAGTTACTCGGACTATCCAGTTGTGGGTGTGACATGGGAGCAAGCACATGCTTTCTGCCACTGGCGTACCCAACTGTTGCGTTCGCATCAACCAGTAGTGATGAACGCCTATCGTTTGCCAACCGAGGCGGAGTGGGAATATGCAGCTCGTGGTGGTCGCAAGATGGCTATGTATCCATGGGGTGATCGCTATGCTCGCGATTCTGAGGGTTGCTATCTGGCAAACTTCAAACCATATCGCGGTTCGTATCATAATGACACTGGTGTGACAACTATGGCCGTTGGTCAGTTTGAGGCAAACGACTTCGGTTTGTATGATATGGCAGGTAACGTGGCAGAGTGGACAGCTTCGGCATACTCTACCGCATCCAATGCACGCGTACACGACTTGAACCCAGAGTTCCCTTACGTGGCGCGCAAGGAAGATCCTAACACATTGAAGCGCAAAGTTATCAAGGGTGGTAGTTGGAAAGATATTAGCTACTATCTGCAATGTGGTGTTCGCACCTATGAGTACCAATATGAGGGTCGTTCATACATCGGTTTCCGTTGCGTGCGCTCATACATGGGACAATAAAAATAAGCAATCAATATAAACAGAATAACTAAAAAACAATCAAAGATATGTCTAAAGAAATGAATCCTAACGAGAAAAAAGGTTTTGGTGCACGTTTTATGGAGTGGTATGGTTCTTACCAAGGTAAACGTGTTGTAGGTATGGTGTATTCTATTGGTGCATCTGTCGTAATTATCGGTGCGTTGTTTAAGATTATGCACTTCCCAGGTGCAGGTGCCGTGTTGATGGTCGGTATGATCACCGAGGCTATGTTGTTTATGATCGGCTGTTTGGATAAACCACACCCAGAGTTCCACTGGCATGAAGTGTTCCCACAATTGTTGGGTCACGGCACAGAGCCAGAGTTGTTGAAGGAGATGCAAGCTCGTCCAAGACCAACCTTGATGGGCGGTGGCGCAGGTGAAGGCGGTGCTGCAAAATCGGCTAATGTACCTGCTTTGTCAGAGAAGGAGATGAGCGCACTGAAAGATGGTATTGCTGGTTTGGCAAAGACCGCTACACAACTCAGCGAGTTAGGTAAAGTGGCTACTGCTACTACTCAGTTGTCAGAGAAATTGGATGCTGCGGGTCAAGCAGCAGAGCAATTTGTGGTGGCAGGCAAAACTATTAGCGAGAAGAGCGAAGCTTTGAGCGCTACCTATGGTCAAGTGAATGAGGATATGAAGAAAGTGGCTGCTGGTACCAAGGATTATGAGACCAAGGTGGCCGCTGTGGCTAAACAATTGAACAGCCTGAATGCAGTATATGAACTCCAAGTGAATGCCGTACAAGCACAAGTGGAGGCATACAAGGCACAAGCTGAAAAAGTGAACGGCGCTACAGAGCAAATCAATGGTTTGACCTCTACTGTGAAGAAAATGACCGACGCTTCTGCAGAGGCATTGAAAGCACAAGAGGCATACGAGGCTGCTGCAAAGAAATTGGCATCTCAAGTAGCTGACTTGAATAAGGTATATGGCAATATGCTCAACGCATTGTCTTGATAAACAGTAGATTGTACTTAACGCAAATTACTTATTAACAAAGTATGAGTGGAGCTACTAACTGTCCGGAAACTCCGAGACAAAAGATGATAGGTATGATGTACCTGGTGTTGACCGCCATGTTGGCTCTCAACGTCAGTGCAGCTATCTTGAACGGATACACGCAAGTGGATGATAGTTTGCATGCAACTATTGACACGATGCAAGATAGTAACGCCGAAACATACGCTACCTTTAAGGCTGCTTTGGACAAAAACCCAGAGAAGACCCAAGAATGGTACGACAAAGCCATGGAGGTAAAACGCGTTTCGGATGAGTTCTTTGAGTATGTGCAGAAATTCAAAGATGATATGGTGCTGTTGGCTGATGGCAAAAAGGCTGTCATGAACGCCAAAGTAAGTGAGATTGGCAAAAAAGATGATACCAATATCCCTGCTCAATATGCTATCAACGAAGGTCATGCTACCGAACTGAAAGAGAAGATTAATCGTTTTCGTAACTTCTTGATTAAGTTTACAGAAGAGGTGCCAGGTGCGTCTATGTTCCACGAAGAGATGAATCGTACCTTCGTGACCGATGACGGCAAGAACGCAGAAGGTGATCCTGTAACATGGGAGAACATGATTTTCAACGAGATGCCAATGTGTGCCTCTATCACTATTCTGACTAAGTTGCAGAATGATATTCGTCACTGCGAGGGCGTGGCAACACGTTTATTGTTGGGTGCTACTGATGCAGGTGACTTGCGCGTGAACAAGTTTAACGCATACGTGATCCCTTCTGCAAACTATGTGGTGAAGGGTACTAAGTACACTGCACAAGTAATCTTGGCGGCTATTGACTCGACCCAAACACCTGAGTACTATGTAAATGGTCAAAAACTCAACAATAATGGTGTATATGAGGTGATTGCCAATACAGTAGGTGTGCAGAAGATTTCGGGTAAGATAGGCTATATGGATCAACAAGGTGTGATGCAATACTTGCCATTCGAACGTGAGTACACCGTAGGTGAGCCAACAGCGACCATCTCCAACACCGACTTGAATATTATGTATCGTGGTTATGACAACCCATTCTCTATCTCTGTACCTGGTGTGAGTGCACACTTGTTGGAAGTGAAATGCGCACAAGCAAGCATCAAGCATGAGGGCAATATGTGGGTTATTCGTCCAAACGCTGATTCACCCGAAAAGTTGGAGATTGAGGTGTATGCGAATATCGGCGGAACACCTACTATCATGGGTTCGCAATTGTACCGCGTGAAGAACCTGCCTCGTCCAGATGCTTACTTCGAGATAAACGGTGTGCCAACTGAGGATACACGTGTACCACGCGCACAACTGATTAATCCAAAGAATAGAATCGTGGCGTCGTATGGTGCGGATGGATTGGTACAGGCTAAGTTCGAAATCACAGGTTTCCAAGTGAAATTGCCAACAGGTGCGTCTATCCAAGTGAAGGGTGACCACTTTGACAACAAAGCACTGGATGCTATTAAGAAACTGAAACAAGGTAACACCGTCAACCTGATGTACATTAAGGCAAAAGGTCCTGATGGGAAAGAAATACAACTCCGCGGTCTACCAATTGAGTTAAATTAAGAAAAAGTTATGAAGAAAGTTTGTTTAATTATTTTCGCGTTGGTTGGTTTTGCTACCACCCAAGCTCAGTATCAAGTAAACTCGTTTTTTGACAATATGGGTATTGTACGCTTAGAGACCCAAGAGTTGTCAGAAACGGCTGATACGCTGGTGAGTAAATTCCACCGTGCGGATGACATAGTTTGGTCACGTGTGGTATATCGTATTATCGATATGCGTTTTAAGCAAAACTACCAATTGTATAATCCAGTTTCATCTGAGGATCCACAGTATAAGTCGCTCTTCCTGGTAATGCTCAATGCTATCAAAGATGGTATGGATGTATATGAGAAGTCTTCTGAGGTAGGTGATATTAAACCTTATTTTAATCTCCCTCCTATGCCTCGCGAGATGATTCCTACTATCCTCAATACGGACCGTACTGGTGAGTTGAGCGATGGTAATATCGCAACCTCGGAGTATATGCTCTTGAACTATGACTCTACTACCAACGAGATGCGCTTTAACAACTATACCTACAAGGGCTTTGTGCGTAATCAGTTGAAATACATGATACAGGAGATTGTGTTCTTTGATAAGCACTATTCTCGTTTGTATTCTAAGATCATGGCTATTGCACCAATGCATTCTGACAATACCACGTATTACGAGGGACAACCTATCATGGAGGCATTGTATGGACAAATCCTCTTCTGGGTGCCATTTGATGGTTTCCGCCAATATATGGCGCAGCAATATGTGATGCAGTCGGATAATGACTCCAAGCGTGTGACCTATGATGACTTCTTCCTCAAGAAGCTCTATACCTCGTATGTGATCGGAGCAAGTAATGTGTATGACCGCATGATTCCTGACTACGCTACCACACCGGAAGCTATTGCTAAAGAACAGGAGCGTATTGAGTGGGAACTGCTGAGTGCGGAGCAAGACCTTTGGGAATATTAATAATCAATAAATCAAAGGGCGGGTGCGAACCTGCCCTTTCCTTCTTACAATGAAAAGGCGCAGTTTATTTAATATGTATTTTACCACGACAGTATCAGTGGCACTGGTGTTGTTTTTGGTAGGATTGGAGTGCTTGGTGCTGTTATCGGCTCATGAGTTGATGCGCCAAGTGAAGGAGAACGTAGTGTTGTCTATTGTATTGAAGGAGGATAATACGACGGATGAGGTTGATCGTACAAAACGCTTGCTGAATGCAGCACCGTATGTGTTGGATTATCGTTTTATTTCCCGCGATGAGGCATTGAAAGAGCATATCGCTAATTTAGGCGAAGACCCTACCGCGTTCTTAGGATATAACCCTTTGACCGATGCGTTTGAGGTTCGGTTGCAAGCCAAATATGCCCATTCTGATAGTATAGCTCAGATAGAAAAGGGATTGCAGGCTATGCCATATGTGGAAAAGGTAATCTACCAAAAGGACGTGGTCAAGGTGTTGGACAATAATCTCAACGAGATAGCCTTGATATTGTTGGCTATAGCCTTGGCGCTGTTGATTATAGCCTTGGTGCTGATAAGTAATACTATTCAACTGCAAGTGTATTCTAAACGATTCTTAATCAATACGATGCGTTTGGTGGGTGCAACTCCGTGGGTGATAAAGTGGCCACTGATTCGCCGCAATATAGGCATAGGCATAGAGGCCGCAATCTTAGCGTTGCTGATGTTGGCTGCAACATATTATTATTGTCAAACGCGCTTAGGAATCACATTGTTCCCTCTGATTTGGCAAAATATAGCATTTATATCTGTGATTGTGTTGGCGACAGGCATTGTGATCACATTCTTTGCTTCATTGGCAGCCACCAATCGTTATATACGAATGAAAACCAGTAAAATGTATGAAATTTAATCTTCCAAAATGCAATGCTATCTTGATTGCCATTAGTTTGGTTATCGTTGTAATAGGTTTTGCTCTCATGGTGGGTGAACCCAGTGGGGCAACCGAATTTAATCCAGATATTTTTTCAGTACGTCGCATCACCGTTGGTCCGATGATTTCGTTGTTCGGATTCTTGGTGATGATAGTAGCCATTTTATATAAACCACGTAAGAAATGAGTTGGTGGGAAGCGTTAGTATTGGGTATAATTCAGGGTCTTACTGAGTTTTTGCCCGTTTCGTCCTCTGGACATTTGGAAATAGGTCAAGCATTGTTGGGAACAGCAGGTGGAGAGAACCTGACTTTTGCTATTGTAGTACATACTGCGACGGTATTGTCCACGTTGGTCATTCTTTGGAAAGAGGTAGCACAGTTGTTCAAAGGTACATTTACTACTGTGAAATGGAATGAAGACAAGAATTATGTAGCCATGATTCTGGTGTCTATGATACCTGTTTTTATAGTAGGTATGTTTTTCAAAGAGCAGGTAGAGGCATTCTTTGGTAGCGGATTGCTGCTTGTAGGTATATGTTTGTGCGTAACGGCAGTCTTGCTATATTTGAGCGAGTGGCTGAGTAAACGTCGTGCAGGAATGGGTCACGAAGTAGGATATAAAGATGCGATTATTATCGGTCTTGCGCAGGCGATGGCTGTGTTGCCAGGACTAAGTCGTAGTGGTACAACAATTGCTACGGGTTTGCTGTGTGGGGTGAAAAAGGAGAGTGTGACCAAGTTCTCGTTCCTCATGGTGTTGATCCCTATTTTGGGCGAGGCGTTTTTGGAGTTGTTGGATATATTGAGTGGCGAGGTTGTTAGTTCCCTGGGTATAGTACCTATGGCAGTGGGCTTTGTGGCTGCTTTTGTATCGGGCTGTTTGGCTTGCAGGTTCATGATAAATATTGTCCGTCGTCAGAAATTGGTGTACTTCGCAGTATATTGCCTTGTGGCAGGTGTATTTGCTATAGTGTACGGACTGTGTTGAAAGTGTGAATATGGATTTTGTTGAGGGGGAGATATTGGCGTTTGACAAGCCCTATCGCTGGACCAGTTTTGATGTGGTGGGTAAGGTACGATGGTTGCTGTGTAAGAAGTTAGGCGTCAAGAAGTTGAAGGTCGGTCATTCGGGTACGCTTGATCCATTGGCGACGGGTGTAGTAGTTGTTTGTACAGGCAAGAAAACGAAACTTATAGACCAACTACAGGCACACCAAAAAGAATATGTGGCGACTTTGCAGTTGGGGGCTACTACGCCCAGTTTTGACTTGGAGAAGGAGATTGATGCCACTTATCCAACGGAGCATATCACGCGCGAGTTGGTAGAGGAGGTTATTCCGACTTTCGAGGGAGAACAATGGCAGGTGCCTCCTATGTTCTCTGCGGTGAAAGTAGATGGTAAGCGCGCATATAAACTGGCACGACAAGGCGAGGAGGTAGAGTTAAAAGCCAAACTGCTGGTCATTGATGAGATAGAGATACAGGAGTTTAATCCACAAAATATGCAACTGACTTTGCGGATTGTATGCTCCAAAGGTACCTATATTCGTGCTTTGGCGCGTGATATAGGTCAGCGATTGAATAGCGGCGCACATTTGATAGCATTGCGCCGAACAAGGGTAGGGGAGGTTCGTGTAGAGGATTGTATGACATTCGAACAATTTACAAACTTGATAGATAATGAGATTAAGTGATTTCAAATTCAAACTTCCAGAGGAATTGATAGCGCAGTTCCCAAGTCGTTTTCGCGATGAAGCGCGCATGTTGGTGTTGCATGCCAAGACGGGCGAGATTGAGCATAAATTGGTGAGTGACCTTGCTGCATATTTCGATGAAGGAGATATATTAATTGCCAATGACACGAAGGTTTTTCCTGCACGTTTGTATGCTAAGAAGGAAAAAACCAACGCGAATATCGAGGTCTTCTTGTTGCGTGAGTTGCAACACGAGAACCGCTATTGGGATGTATTGGTTGATCCAGCGCGTAAGATACGTATTGGTAATAAGCTCTTTTTTGATGAGGATGCGACTATCTTTGCAGAAGTGATTGATAACACGACGTCTCGTGGTCGTACCTTGCGTTTCTTGACGGATTATGAGGGCGATGACTTTGTGGAGCACTTGTATAGTATGGGTACTACGCCATTGCCTAAGTATATTGCTCGTCCTATGACAGAGGAGACTATGGAGCAATACGAGGAAGTATTTATGGATCTGTCTGTCATGGAGATGGACGAGGAGCGTTATCAATCGGTGTTTGCGAAGCATATCGGTGCTGTGGCTGCACCTGCATCCAGTATGCACTTCTCTAAAAATCTGCTGAAACGTTTGGAGATTCGTGGTGTGGAGACCTATACCATTACTTCGCATGTGGGTTTGGGTAATTTCAAGCCCGTGGATGTAGAGGATTTGAGCAAACATAAGGTGGATAGTGAGCAGATTTTTATTTCTCAGCAGGTGGCTGATGCGGTAGAGAAGGCACATGTAGATTTGAAGCGTGTCTGTGTAGTAGGTACAGAGGTGATGCGTGCCTTGGAACATGTGGTAGGTACGAATGGTGATATTAAGGCATACGAGGGATGGACCAATAAGTTTATCTATGCACCATATGACTTCACGGTGGCGAATGCCTTCCTTGTGAATTTCTATATGCCTATGTCCACTCAGTTGATTATGGTGGCTACCTATGGTGGTTATGAAACAGTGATGAAGGCGTACAAGGAGGCAGTTAAGGAGGGTTATCGTTTTGGTGATTATGGTGATGCCATGCTCATCCTTAATGATTAGTCGTTAATAATTCTTAAAACCCTTAATTAAGCGTTCTTAAAACTCTTAAAACCTTATAGACTTATACCCCATGACTGTGCGTATTGATGAGAGTTGGCGACAAGTGCTGCAACCCGAGTTTGACAAACCGTATTTCGAGTTGCTGACCGATTTTGTGCGCCATGCTTACGCTACGCAACAGTGTTTTCCTCCTGCGGGGCAGATATTTCGTGCATTTGACCTTTGTCCGTTTGACAAAGTGCGGGTTGTGATTATCGGACAGGATCCGTATCATGATGTGAATCAGGCACATGGCTTATGTTTCTCGGTGCAGGATGGTGTGCGTATTCCGCCATCGTTGGAGAATATTTATAAGGAACTCAACCGCGATTTGGGTAAACCGATTCCTACTTCGGGCAATCTGACACATTGGGCGGAGCAGGGGGTGTTGTTGCTGAATGCTACGCTGACGGTGGAGGCGCATAAGGCAGGTAGCCATCAGGGCAAAGGTTGGGAAGAACTGACGGATGCGGCTATACAAGCGCTTAATAATCAGCGTGAAAACATAGTATTTATGCTTTGGGGTAGTTATGCACAACGTAAGGGGCAGTATATTGACCGCAAACGACATTTGGTATTGACGGCTGTGCATCCCAGTCCGCTGAGCGCGTATCGAGGGTTTATTGGCTGCGGACACTTCTCTCAAGCGAATAATTATCTTCTGCAACACGGAGAAGCGCCGATTAACTGGTAAAAGGTGGTGTCTATAGAAGTTATAGAGGCTATAGAAATCATATAGGTTATAGAAATCGTAGAACACTTAAAACTTTTCAACCTTGAAGACCTTATTGCTCATAGATGCTTACGCGATGATTTATCGCGCGTATTATGCTTTTATTCGTGCGCCTCGTATGAACTCGCGCGGAGAGAATACTTCGGCTATTTTTGGTTTTGTAGTCACGTTGGAGGACTTGATTAAGCGTGTGAAGCCCAGTCATTTGGCTGTGGCATTTGACCCTGCGGGACCTACGTTCCGTCATGAGGCATTTGAGCAATATAAGGCGCAACGACAGGAGACGCCAGAGGATATACGTTGGGCAGTACCTCGAATCAAACAACTGCTTCAGGCTATGAATATTCCTATTCTGCAAGTGGATGGTTATGAGGCGGATGATGTGATTGGCACATTAGCACACCAAGCCGAGAAAGAGGGTTTTGAGGTGTATATGGCAACGCCCGATAAGGATTATGGGCAGTTGGTAACCGAACATGTTTTTATGTTCCGTCCGCGCCATACGGGAGGATTTGAGAAGATGGGCCCTCAGGAAGTGTGTGAGAAATATGGTTTGCAAACGCAGGCACAGGTGGTGGATTTGTTGGGATTGATGGGCGATAGCAGCGATAATATCCCTGGTTGTAAGGGCGTGGGTGAGAAGACGGCGGTACAACTGTTGCAGCAGTTTGGTTCGATAGAGAACCTATTGGCGAACACCGACCAACTCAAAGGGGCACTGCAACGCAAAGTGCAGGAGCAGGTGGATAATATCCGTTTTTCGAAGTTCTTGGCAACTATTAAAACGGATGTACCCATCACGTTTGATGCGCAATCGCTGGTGTGTCAAGAGAAGGATTGGGAGCGATTGGCTCCTCTGTATAGGGAATTAGAGTTTAATTCGCTGCTCAAACAGGCTCCCGCTTCTATTGCCAATAGCCCATTGCCAATAGCCAAAGCCACTAAGAAAGCCAAGCCACAGGAGGCGACACTGGACTTGTTTGCCTCTGTAGAAACTGATCCTTTATCGGGTGGATATGAGGAGGATAACGGGTGGATAGCCAAGGAAGAAACGGTGTCCCAAGACTCAATTGAGGGGCGTTTGGTGAGCTATCTGCTCAATCCTGAAGTGGCATATAACCCATCGCAACCTATTCAATGGGAGGCATTGAAGGCAGATAGTGCCTTGTGGAATCTCTATCAAGAGGTGGAACTGCCATTGTCGGCAGTACTGCGTGAAATGGAGCAGGCGGGTGTGCGTGTAGATGTGGATATGCTCAAGCAGGCGGAGATTCAACTCAATGAGGAGTTGCAGGTGTTGGAAGAACAGATATATACGGCTGCGGAAACGACCTTTAATATCAATTCCCCTAAGCAGGTGGGTGAGGTGTTGTTTGACCAGTTGAAGTTGGATGCGAAAGCAAAGAAGTCCAAGACGGGTCAGTATTCCACTTCGGAGGAGGTGTTGTTGGGCTTGAAGGGCAAGCACGAGGTAGTGGGCATGATCTTAGAGTACAGAGAACTGAAGAAACTGATTTCGACGTATATTTCGGCATTGCCAACCTATATCAATCCCGAAACGGGTAAGATACATACGACCTATAATCAGACGGTTACGGCTACGGGGCGTTTGTCGTCGTCCAATCCGAATTTGCAGAACCTGCCTATTCGCAGCGAGCGTGGACAATTGATTCGCCAAGCGGTGATACCCGATGAGGGTTGTGTGTTCTTATCGGCGGACTATTCGCAGATTGAACTTAGATTGATGGCCCATTTCTCGCAGGACCCACATCTAGTGGAAGCGTTCCGTTCGGGACAGGATATTCACGCTGCCACAGCAGCGAAGATTTTCAATGTGCCTATTGAGCAGGTTACTAAAGACCAACGCCGTCAGGCGAAGACTGCCAATTTCGGTATTATCTATGGAATCTCGGCTTTCGGTTTGGCGCAGCAATTGGATTGTTCGCGTTCGGAGGCGAAGGCGTTGATTGATGGCTATTTTGCTGCTTTCCCCGGTGTGATAGATTATATTGAACGCCAGAAGGCGTTGGCACGAGAGCAGGGTTATGCGGTTACCTTGTTCGGTAGAAAGCGTTATTTGCCCGATATAGTGTCGCATAATGCTACGGTTCGTTCGTTCGCGGAGCGCAATGCCGTTAATTCGCCAATTCAGGGTACGGCAGCGGATATTATAAAAATGGCAATGGTTACTATTCATCGCCGTTTGAAGGATGAGGGGCTGAAGGCGCAGATGATTATGCAGGTGCATGATGAGTTGAACTTCAATGTGCCAATGAATGAGGTGGATAAGGTGCGCGAGATTGTGGTCAGCGAGATGCAGAATGTGGTGCATTTGACTGTGCCATTGATTGCCGATTGCGGTGTAGGAAAGAACTGGCTGGATGCGCATTAAATAAAAAAACGACTGCTTGTTGGGGCAGTCGTTTTTTGTTTGTGCGAAGTGTATCTTACTTGATTATATCGCAGCCCATGTATGGTTGGAGGGCAGCAGGGATGCGGATACCTTCGGGAGTTTGGTTGTTTTCGAGAAGCGCAGCCACGATACGAGGCAAAGCCAATGCCGAACCATTAAGCGTATGACAGAGAGTTACTTTCTTGTCCTCTGCACGGCGATAGCGGCAGTGGAGGCGGTTGGCTTGGTAGGTATCGAAGTTAGAAGTAGATGATACCTCTAACCAACGGTGTTGTGCCTCGGAATATACCTCGAAGTCATAGCAGAGTGCTGCGGTGAAGGACATATCGCCACCACTGAGGCGCAGAACGCGGTAGGGGAGTTCGAGTTTTTGGAGAAGACTCTCTACGTGTGCGAGCATTTCTTTGTGGCTCTCGTCGGAGTGCTCAGGGGTGTCAATACGCACGATTTCTACCTTGCTGAACTCGTGCAGGCGGTTGAGTCCGCGCACATCCTTGCCATACGAGCCTGCTTCGCGACGGAAGCATTGGGTATAAGCGCAGTTCTTGATAGGCAGTTGTGCCTCTTCGATGATGACATCGCGGTAAATGTTGGTAACAGGTACCTCAGCAGTAGGGATGAGGTAGAGGTTGTCGAGTTGGCAGTGGTACATTTGTCCCTCTTTGTCGGGGAGTTGTCCTGTACCATAACCACTGGCCTCGTTCACTACGGTAGGTGGCATGATCTCGGTATAACCTGCTGCGCTGGCTTCCGCGAGGAAGAAATTGATGAGTGCGCGTTGCAGGCGTGCGCCTAAACCTACATATACAGGGAAGCCTGCACCAGAGATCTTGACACCGAGGTCGAAGTCAATGAGATTGTATTTTTTTGCGAGTTCCCAATGTGGGAGTTTGTCGTTGTTTGCAAGTTGTTCGTCGGTGGCATTATCCCAATCGCGGATAGCGATGGTGCCTTCGGCAGCGAGTTTGTCGAGCATAGGCTTATTTTCCCAGTTGCCGATTTTTACGACGAGGTTATCCTCTGCGCTACCGCCCTGAGGTACAAGGTCGTATGGCACATTAGGGATAGTGAGCAGGAGGGATGTAAGGGCTTCTTCTGCCTTTGCCATCTCTTGTTCGAAGCCTGGGATGGCTTGTTTGAGCGCACCCGTTTGTGCTTTGGCTGCTTCTGCTTCTTCGCGTTTGCCTTGCGCCATGAGTGCGCCGATGGATTTAGAAATGCGGTTCATCTCGGCAGAAGCAGCATCCTTCTTTTGTTGTGCTGCTTTGCGCTCTGTATCAAGGGCAATGACTTGCTCGATGGTTTCAGCCGCATTGGCGAAGTGCTTTTTCTCTAAGCCTGCGATGATGGCGGCTTTATTGTCGTATATTTGTTTGAGTGTAAGCATACTATTTTGTTCACATTGTTCACGTTAGTGGCTACGCGAAAATGGCTTCGCGTTGGTGGCTCACTTCGTTCACGTTAATGACTCTGTGTGTAAATAAAACAAATTTCTCCCGCCGAATTGCGTGTGCAATCGGTAGGAGAAATGTTGCGGTTTATCCCTCTATCCGATTATGCCTCAGCGATAGGTTGGATAGAAACGTAGGATTTGTTGTTACGCTTCTTTTGGAAGCATACGATACCATCTGTAAGAGCGAAAAGAGTGTGGTCAGAACCCATACCGATGTTCTCGCCTGGGTTGTGCACTGTACCACGTTGACGTACGATGATGTTACCTGCTTTAGCGAATTGACCACCAAAGATTTTTACACCAAGTCGTTTGCTTTCTGATTCACGGCCGTTCTTGGAACTACCGACACCTTTCTTATGTGCCATATCTCTTAAACTTTGCTTTTAAAAAGGTTAAACAATTAAGCCAACACGATCTCCTTAACTACGAGATTGGTCAAATCTTGACGATGGCCGTTCAATTTACGATAGCCTTTGCGGCGTTTTTTGTGGAACACGAGAACTTTCTCGCCACGGCACTCGTTGTCGAGTACTTCGCAAACCACTTTAGCACCCTCTACAACAGGAGTACCTACTTTTACTTCTCCGTCGTTGTCCACGAGAAGTACTTTCTCGAATGTTACCTCAGCGCCTTTCTCTGTCTCAGCGATGCGGTTAACAAAGAGTTTTTTGCCTGCTTCCACACGGTATTGGAAGCCTTGCATTTCTACAATTGCGTACATTTGTTAAATGTTTTTAATGATTAACATCGGTCAGGCGAGATGCGGAGTCCTCGACGTTGGCATACCCGAAATGGATATCATCCGTCCCCTCAGCAGCGCTACTTAGGAGCCCAAAAGCCGAAAAAGCGCGCAAAGGTACTACTTTTTTTTGATATGACCAAGGATTTGTTGAAAAAATCTGTAAAAAAATGATTATTACGAATTTCTTTGTGGGTTTTTGGCGCGATTTTTGTGTGAGGATGCGTATAGTAACCAATAAAAATTACATAACGATGATACGAACGATTTTCAAGAATAAAGAAATTCAAGCCATAGAAGAAGATAAAGTGCTTGGTAAGTTGCAATATTCTCTATCGGGTAATGAGTTGTCTATACTGCATACATACGCCTATGAGCAAGGTCGCGGCATAGGTTCTCGCTTAATGCGTGCTGCTGTGCAATGGGCGACGGCGCACGGCTATACCATTATTCCGATTTGCTCGTTTGCGCAGAAATACCTTTCTACTGTATCTTCCTCATAAATCGGTAGAACGCCATCGTTTACAGCACTTCCTTTCCAAATGGGAAGACGGATGCTATTGCCAATTTGAAGTGTTGTACGCCCCATGGGATGCCCACGATGGTGCAGCAGAGAATCAAACCGAATACCAAGTGCGTGAGCGCGATCTCCCACCAACCGAGGAGTATCCAAAGGACATTGAAAACCACCTGCAAGCAGCTGGTATCGTTGTTCTTGGGCGTAAGGTCATGCCCGAATGGCCATAGTGCTAATGTGCCAATCTTGAAGAGTTGCACGCCGAAGGGGATACCGATGATGGTGATACACATCAGTAGTCCTGCTATCCAATACATGACGGCTGTGAGCAGTCCGCCCATAATCAGCCAAACGAGATTTCCAAGAAAGTTCATAGGGGTGTATTTTACGTTTTGCGACTGCAAAGGTAATGAAATATTTTGGATTGGGCAAGAGGATATACGATCATTAATATATTTTAATACTTTTAACTTCCACATTACCACACTATTTATTAAAAAGACAACATAGACAACATTGCGCGGCAATCAACTTCCTGCCGCGCTTCATGAGATATTAGCAAAATATATAGTGGTGTGCATTTTTTTTGTGTAAAAAACTTGCATATGTGCGAAAAAAGTAGTAACTTTGTGCCCGAATTGTGAGATGTGGCTAAAAGCCAAATAACAATACGCCATAAAACAACAACAATAAAAATCTAATTTATGATGAACAAACACACAGAGAAAGGCCTTCGTGGTCTGCTCAAAACATTCACAGTCAGTGTAATGTTATTGTTTAGCATCACTACTACGGCTGCCCCAGAGGCGATTGCGGGTAAGGTGCTGGATGCTAATGGAGAACCTTTGATAGGAGCAAGTGTCTTAGAGAAAGGTACGGCCAATGGTACAATTACCGATTTCGACGGTAATTTTATCTTGAACGTAGAAAAGGACGTTTTACTGCTCGTTTCGTATGTAGGTTATCAAAATCAAGAAGTTCCTGCTGCACAAGACATGGTTGTTGTGCTTCGCGAAGATCAAGAACTACTCGAAGAAGTCGTGGTGATTGGTTATGGTACGCAGAAGCGCAAAGATGTTACTACATCCATTTCTTCGGTGGATACGGAAGATTTGGAGAAACGTCCTATCACTTCGGCTGCCCAAGCCATGCAGGGTAAGGCTGCGGGTGTAACCGTGATGAAGCCAAGCGGTCAGCCGGGTGCAGGCATGGTTGTGCGCGTGCGTGGTACAACCTCAATGAACGGTAGCAACGATCCACTCTATGTGGTCGATGGTGTGCCAATGACCGATATTGATTTCCTTGCACCCAACGACATTGAGACTATGCAAATCTTGAAGGACGCTTCGTCTGCGGCTATCTACGGTTCGCGTGCTGCCAACGGTGTTATTATGATTACAACCAAAGCTGGTACTGCCAACAAGGAGAAAATGAATGTAACCTTCTCCATGTACGGCGGTTGGACACAAGTGGCAAAACGCATGGAGAGCCTCAATTATGAGCAATATCGCGAGTATCTTGATGACCTCGGCTCCAACGTGGTGTTGCCTGATGGATTGAAGGACGAGACCGATTGGTTCGACGAGACCTACAAGACGGGTTCCACACAAAACTACCAACTCTTTGTTAGTGGTGGTACAGACCGTGTGAACTACTATATGTCAGGTGGTTATACCAACGAGGTGGGTATTATCCCAACTACCAAGTACCAACGCTATAACTTCCGTACTTCCCTCGATGCAGAGGTGACTAAGTGGCTGAATATCGGTACCAACGTAGCATACGGTTATAGCGAGAATCAGGGTACTATATCATCTGGTACAGGTGCCAATCGTGGTGGTTTGGTGTTGTCTGTTATCAACACCCCTACCTACGCACCTATTTACGACCCAGAGAATCCTGATTATTACTACACCAATTTCTATGGTGTAAGCAATATCACTCACCCATTGGAGAATATAGAACGCTACAAAAATCAATATGGCAAACAACATCGTTTGTTGGCAACGGGCAAGGGTATAGTAACCTTGTATGATACCAAGAAGTTCAACCGTGGTGATAATTACAACCACTCCTTGAAGTTTACTACTACCTTTACGGAGGATCTCAGAATGAACAACTCTACTTCATTCCTTGATCCACACAAGACCTCTTGGGGACGTAACCAATACGGTGAGGCCAGCGACACACGCAGCACCGACCTCGTGACCGTATGGGATAATGTATTGAACTACACCACCAACATGAATGGTCATAACTTAGATGTTATGTTGGGTAGTTCCTACACGCACTCCATGTGGACGCAGTCTTATATCGCAGGTAGCCACTTCGCGGATGGTACTATCCAAACGCTGAACGCAGCCAACAAGATTGACCCAGGAAGCACCAACACCACAGCGAGCGAGTGGGCTATCATGTCTGGCTTCGCGCGTGTAAGTTACAACTACGAGTCTCGTTATCTCATCTCTGCTAATATGCGTGCCGATGGTTCTTCTCGTTTGGCACCAGGCCACCGTTGGGCATACTTCCCATCTGTGAGTGCGGCGTGGCGTATCAGTGGAGAGCCTTGGATGCAAGAGGTTGAGTGGATTGATGACTTGAAGATTCGTGGCGGTTGGGGACAAACGGGTAACCAAGGTGGTATAGGTGACTACGCATACCTCGAACGCTACAGCATCAATCGCCAAAACTGGTGGGAGACGGGCAAGGAGCACGCTGTGCCAACCTTCAGCCAATCATCATTGCGTAATACCGACCTCACATGGGAGCGTACCACGCAAACCAACGTCGGATTGGATTGGACACTGCTCAAAAACCGATTGAGCTTGAACTTCGATTGGTATTACAAATACACCACCGATATGCTCATGTGGGTATCGCTGCCAGCAGGTTCGGCTGCTGTTTCATCCATCCAGCGCAACGAAGGAGAGATGAGCAACACGGGTGTGGAGTTCACCATCACATCGCACAATTTCGTGAAAAAGAACTTCAAGTGGGATACACAACTCAATATCTCGCACAATAAGAACCGTCTCGAGAAATTGGCTACCAGCCAAGTCTATTACGATGCCAAAGTGACTGACGTCTTGGCTGACTACTGTGTGCGCAACACACCGGGCATGCCATTGGGCTCATTCTACGGCTACAAGACAGGTGGTGTGGACACAGAGACGGGTGAGCTGATTTACCTCGACACCAACGAGGATGGCGAGGTGACAGCCAACGACCGTACAAACATCGGTGATCCTAACCCAGACTTTACGTTTGGTATGACCAATACCTTCCAGTTCTATGGTGTTACCATCAGTTTCTTGCTGCAAGGTGCATATGGCAACGATATCTTCAATGCCAGCCGTATCGAAACAGAAGGTATGTACGATGCCAAGAACCAATCTACCCGCGTGCTGGATAGATGGCGTCGTCCGGGTATGATTACCTCTATCCCTAAAGCGAGATTTGATATGAAGGTCAGCGACTACTTCGTAGAAGATGGTAGTTATATCCGATTGAAAGATCTGACTATCGGTTATGAGTTCTCAGGCAAATGGATGAAGAAGATAGGTATGAGTCGTCTGCAACCTTACTTCTCTGCACAAAACCTCTTTACCCTCACCAAGTATCTCGGCATGGATCCAGAGGTGAACCAATATGGTAATTCAGGAACTGTACAAGGTTTGGATTATGGTACATATCCTCAAACACGCAGTTTCGTATTAGGTGTAAACGTAGCATTTTGATGGTAGAACGTAAATTAATTGAACGAATATGAAAAAGTATATATATATTATAGGTGTAGTCTTGGGTGTTGCCCTTGTGTCTTGTGACCTGAATATGGAACCTATTTCTGATCAGTCAGAGCTTAACTTGGGTACTTCCACCAGCGATACCACACGTATCAAATTCAAAGACCGTGCAGCCATGATGGCGGTGTACGAGAACTTATACAACATTATGCGTGACCGCCAAGAGCACTGGTATCTTGACTATCTGCTTTTCGGCGAAGCGCGTACCGACAACGCATACGCTGGTACTACGGGTGCAGAGGTCGTACCTGTTGAGACCAACGCCCTTGATGCTTCCAATCCGGACATCGCTCGCGATTGGGACCGCTATCTCGAAGATATAGCACAAGCTAATGTCATCATTTCTAACATTGACAAAGTGCCAGACCCAAGCTTCCAAGAGGCAGAACGCAATCAATGGAAGGCAGAGGCAAAGATTTTCCGTGGCATGATGTTATTCGATTTGGCACACTGGTTTGGCAATATTCCGCTGAACTTGACCGAAGCACCTGATATTACCGCAGATAATATCGAGGAGGTATATCCTATCTATTTCCCAATGCCTGTAACGCAAGACTCGGCTTACAAACAAGTAATCAAAGATTTGACCGAAGCCATCCCTTATGCTCCTGCTCTCAATCCAAATGACAAACGCGTACTTAGCAAGACCGTAGCGTATGCTTTGCTTGCTAAACTCTACGCTGAGTTGGGCGAATGGGATAAGGTAATTGAGTATAGCGATAAGGTCTTTGCAGATGGTATCGCATTGGCTGACAACTATGCCGACCTTTGGAAATTCGATGAGACATTGGGCGATGCTACTCGCAACAACAAAGAGACTATCCTCGAGGCACAATATACCGCTGCCTCTGGCAACTGGGTAACATGGATGTTCGGTCGCAACCTCTCCAACTGGGAAGAGTCCTTCACATGGGCGAAATGGATTACCCCAAGTCGCGACTTGATTCGTACATTCGAGAAAGAAGGCGACACCGTGCGTTGCAACCAAACAATCGTATATTACGAGTGCGCATGGAGCAACTACTACCCAGCAGACAACTACCCATTCATGTACAAGTGCCGTTCGGCATACAACAGCGTGATTAAGTTGCGTGGTGCAGACATCTGGTTGCTCAAGGCCGAGGCACTGGCACACAAGGGTGACCTGCCAGGTGCAGTATCGCTGGTGAACACCATCCGCAAACGTGCGAAATTGGCTGACCTCTCTGCATCCGCAATGAGTAGCCAAGAGGCTGTGATGGACGCTATCTTGCACGAACGTCGCTTAGAGTTGGCACTCGAGGGACAACGCCTCTTCGACTTGATTCGTTTCGGCAAACTGCTCGAAGTGATGAACGGTATCAACTCGCGCGACGAAGGTCGTCTGCCACAAGCACGACCATTCGTAGAGGCACACAAACTCATGCCTATACCACAAACAGCTTTGGACAAGAACGCTAACTTGCGCCAGAATGATGGCTATTAATATTAGTACTAATCTGCAAATAATCAATACAATATGAAACGTATATTTCAAGTCCTACTTCTTGCGGTCATCGCAATAGGCTATACCGCTTGTCAGCCCGACTCTTTTCGCGAGGTCTTTCCTGAAGGAAAACCTGTGGTAGAAGCCAAGGTGCTGAGCGAAAACGTAATCAACTACGGCGAGGATAGTATAGCATTTTCGGTAAAAATCACTGAGACAGAAACGCCATTGTCCACCTTGTCCATCAAAGTGATTGTGGGTATCAATGTGATTGCTGCCGAAGAGGTACGTACACCCGATTATCAATACACCAATACTTTCACCTATGCCGTGCCTTTTGGTCCTAACATGCCTGAGGGCGAACCAGTACAAGTCTATCTGACAGCCACCAACGTAGAGGGTACTACCACGGATGTCATATTGAGCGAGTGCACAGGTAAGCGTCCTGCTATTGAGACCCTGTACGTGATGCCTCCTAAACCATCCACCAAGGATAGAGGTAAACAGATGACATACGAGGACGAGAGCCAGCAATTTGTACTCTACAACTTGGGCTACCCTAAAACCTACGAGTGCTTGCTCGCAGTGGTAGGAACAAGGTTCGGCCGTGTGGATTGGAATTATCCTGTGTTTGGTATGCTCAATGGTAATATCTCACTCATTACAAAAGAGCAATTTGAGAGTGGCGAAGCATCTACTATCGTGCTCAGCAATGATGAGATTGAGACAATTGATACCATTCAATTCAACCCAGTAACCTTTGACCTATATTTCAGCGGTAAGGTGGCACAACCAGTCTCTGCGTTGGACGTAAATGCCGATTTGGCAGAGGTAGCAGGCAAGACATATCGTTATGCTAAGGTATTCTTCGACCCTGCTTTGGAAGTAACTATCAGTGGCGTAACCACTATGGCTACTGCATACAACTTAGACTACATGGAAGTGGCAAACGGCAACGTAGTGAAGTTCTTGGGCGAAAAGGGTATGTACGAGGTATATTACCTGCCAGAAGAAGACTATATCGTAGTCGAGCCACTGAAGGATGCGGTTTATCCTAACGTGATGTGGATGACTGGTGTGGGCTTTGGACTCCCTGTTGCCGAACCTAAGACGCAAGGCGGTTGGGGCTTTGACAACCTCGGTCAATACATTGCTTGCCGCACCGTGGCTCCTAAGGTATATCAATTCACCGCATACCTCAAGAATGGTGTGAATGCTGACTTCGAAACCTACGGCTCACTCAACTTCAAGTTCTTCCACCAAAAAGGTTGGGGTGGCGAAGAAGTGGGTGGCAACTACCAACAAATAGGTTTGCCAATACATGGTGTTAGCCCAGAAGGTTTGACCAAAGTGAATGGCGATACGGGTGCAGAGGCAGGCAACTGGATTGCTGCTACTCAAGAGGAGTTTGAGGGCATATATCGCATCACCTTGGATCAAAACAATATGACCACTAAATACGAGAAAATACGATAAAATTCCACAACAATGACTAAAGTGAATAATCTGTTATTTATAGGTATTGCAGCCGCATTGCTCGGCTGCAATACCCCCGTTGACAATCCTAAGGATGACCCTACAAATGAGCCAACCCCACAACGCGATGTGATGACCTACGTCACTACGGCTGACGGTACAATGGGCTTCGTTGCTATAGGCAAGGATTATGCGGAGGGACTCAATATGTCGCCAGAGCGCACACTCAAACTCAATCCTAATGTGCGTTACCAAACTTTCGATGGCTTTGGTGCTGCTATCACGGGTGCTGCGGCATTCAACCTCATGCAGATGCCGGCTGAACGTCGCCAAAAACTATTGGTAGAAACGTTCTCCCCCGACAAAGGTATGGGATATGGCTACGTGCGCGTGCCAATTGGTGGTAGCGACTTCAACTCGCGCAGCAATTATGACTATACATGTTGCGACACCAAGGGTATAGAGAACTTTGGTCTTACCTCCGATGAACTCGATTATATCATTCCTGTGCTCAAAGAGATTTTGGCTATCAACCCTGACCTAAAAGTAATGGGTACACCTTGGAGTTGCCCTATTTGGATGAAGGTGGATGATATACATACCAAAAAGCCATATACAGGGTCCAATAAATGGGTAGGTGGTTATCTCAATCCGGACTATTATCAAGACTACGCGATGTACTTCGTGAAGTGGATCAAGGCCTTCGAGGCAGAGGGCATTAACATCACCAGTGTTACCCCACAAAACGAACCACTCAACTGGGGTAACTCTATGTCCTTATACATGCCTTGGGATCAAGAGCGCGACTTCATCAAGTTGGCACTCGGTCCTGTGTTCAAACGCGAGGGCATTAATGTGAAAATCATCTGCTTTGACCATAACTATAATTATGACGGCAAGAAAGACCAACTGCAATACCCTATCAAGATTTACGCCGATCCTGAAGCAAGCCAATATATCGATGGTGCCGCTTACCACAGCTACGGTGGCAGCCCTGTAGAATTGGATGCTATCCATAAATTAGCACCAGAGAAGAACCTCTACTTCACCGAGCAGTCAATCGGAACATGGAACTACCAAAGTTTTGGTCAGTCCCTCATGTCTGAGATGAAGAATACCTGCATGGGTACCGTTACTCGTTGGTGCAAAGCAGTAATCGTGTGGAACTTTATGCTCGATGAGAACGGAGGCCCTCACGGTGGACCAGGTGCATGTGCTACTTGCTATGGTTCAGTGGACATCTCCTCAAAAGATTATACTACACTCACCAAACGTAGCCACTATTACGTGATTGGCCACCTAAGCAAAGCCCTCAAGGCGGGCTCCACACGCATCGCCACCTCTGGTTATTTGCCTACAGGTTTGTCGGCTGTGGCATCGGAGAACCCTGATGGTACATACGGTTTGGTACTCCTCAATGAGAATGCAGAAGGCATGTCCTTCATCATTGAGCATAATGACAAACATTTTGAGATTCAACTACCTGCAGAAAGTATCACATCCTGCATATTGTAGGGTGGTATAATGTAGTTTAGTATTGTAATATGAGAACGCATTTGCGAACATATCTATTCTCTGCTCTTCTGTTGGTGGCTTGCTCGCTACTCAATGCGTGCCAGTCGCCTGCGGAGCAGCGAATATGCTTCTTCGGCTCCTCTGTATGCAGAGGTGTAGGAGCAGATGCCCTCAATGGATATGCTGCTCAAGTGACCGAAACCCTGCCCGCAGGTTGGGAGAGTGTGAACATCTCCATAGATGGCAATAACACCTACGACCTCTTTGCCCGTTTCGACCGCGATATGACACCCGTAGAGGCGAAGTATGTGGTCATCGGCATCAGCCTTGGCAACGAAGGACTACACGAGAAAGGCGCACGCGCTGTACTTGCCTACAAGGAGAACATGCCGCGCTTGATTCGTATGCTGCAAGAGCAGGGGAGAGTGGTCATTGTTACCAACAACTATCCACGCGCCGACTTCAACCCTGTGGATTACGAAGACCTATGCGCTGTCAATCTCGAAGTGCAGCAGTGGGATGTGCCAACTATCAATCTATTCGGAACGATAGATGATGGACACGGTCGTTGGGCTGCACATATGTGGAATGGTACCGACATCTATCACCCCAATCAAAGTGGACATCGTGCAATGGCTTCGGCATTCCCTCCATCTATGTGGGAAGCATTGCAGGCAGGCAAACCCCTACCACAGTATGTTTGTACGCAAGGCGATACAAATGGGGTGGAGCACGTAACCTTCGTACCAGAGGGACAAGCGGAGTCTTATACGCTCAGTTATGTGAGTGACGACACTACATATACCGAAGTCTATTCTGCGGCGCAAAACAAACAATGGCTATACACTAACGGACAATTGGTATCAACTGCGGAAGCAGTCCATAAAACGGTAGATACCATCACGATTCAAGGAAGCAATATCCACCAAGTCCTTTTCTACCGCGCAGCAATGACCGAACGCGAAGTGCGCGCATTGGCAGAAGGCAAGATGTTGCGATCCAGTTTAGAGATTTATTGTCCGCTATTGGGTGGCGATACAACAAACTATGCACAAACAATGAATTGTGTTTCAATTCACAACAATTAATTATTAACCATTTATTAAATTTCAAGTATTATGAAAAAGATTTTCTCTCTTTTCTTGGCAATGACAGCCATGGTGGCTGTTAATGCTGCTAATTTCTACCTCGTAGGTGGATTTTGCGGATGGAACACAGGTAATGCTGTAGCATTTACCGAAGTATCTGCTGGTAATTATGAGGTGATCATCGAGGATCTCTCTGGCGAAGGTAAAGTGATTTGTTCCACAGACGGTTGGTTGCCTCAATACGGTGTTATTGGTGGTAACAATGTAATAACCATCGGTGGTCCTGCATGCGTACTTACTGTTAAAAACGTAGGTGATGACCCAGAGCCAGGTAACATCAAATTCGGTGATAAAGAAGGTTTTGGCTACAAGAACGCTAAATTGGCGTTGAAGGTAGAAGGCGACCAAGTGAGCATCAGTTTTGTTAGTGGCGAGGAGTATGACCTCAGCGCAAAACCAGATACCTACCAAATCGTAGGTGCCTTCACCAACAACTGGAACACTGCTGACGCTATCCAATTTGAGGATGTGAATGGCGTATTGACCGCTAACGTTCCTGACCTGAGCGGTACCTTTAAGATCATTAAGAACCGCGCGTGGGACGAGCAATGGGCTACCAATCGTGAGACGAACGCAGGTCTCGCAATGGGCGTTCCTTACGTAATGAGCGGCAGAGACGAGAACGGTGGTGACCCTGCTAACTTGGCTTTGGCTAACCCATTCGGTAGCTATACCAATGCTGTTCTTACCCTTAAGAAAGAGGATAATGGCGATATGGTATTGACACTCGTTTCTGGTACCTTCCAATTGATGCAAGCTGATTGGCATATCCCAGGTGAGGCTCTTGGCTGGAGCTGCAACGAGGAGCAACGCTTCGAGAAAATAGATGACAATACCTACGAGTTGCTCGCTCCTGAGTTTGGTAACCGCTTCAAAGTGGTTTATGGTAACTGGGCAGTAGAGTTCGGTGCTCCAAATTCAGAGACCGTATGGGAGATCAACAAGGAATACACACTCGCATTCAAGGGTGGTGACTTCAATGCTATAGACAACGCTGCTGTATTTATTGATTGCATTATCACCTTGGAGGTTGATTATGAGAATGTAGAAGTTAAGATTACCATCTCTTCTGAGAGTACGGATGTAGAGGACGTGGTTGTTCCTAATACTACTACCAAGATCATCGAGAATGGTCAAATGTATATCATTCGCGATGGTGTACGCTACAACGCATTGGGTGGTGTAGTGAAATAATCCATCTGTACTATAGTGTAGAGCGGCTGACTACCGCTCTACATTTCTATTATTTATCAATTTATTACTATGAAGAAATCATCATTTTTCTTATTGCTCCTCTCTATGGTATGCCTACCTATGATGGGACAAGTGTATAAGGATGCTTCTGCTCCAATCGAAGATCGTATTGAGAATGCACTCTCTCGTATGACCCTACAAGAGAAGATTGCCATTATTCACGCACAGTCTAAATTCTCCTCACCGGGCGTAGCGCGCTTGGGTATCCCAGGTATTTGGTGCACAGATGGTCCTCACGGCATTCGCCCTGAGGTGCTTTGGGATGAGTGGAATCAAGCAGGGTGGACCAACGACTCATGCATCGCTTTCCCCGCGCTCACATGTCTTGCTGCTACGTGGAACCCTGATATGTCATACCTCTATGGTGTCAGCATTGGCGAGGAGGCACGCTACCGCAACAAGGATGTGCTGCTCGGCCCAGGTGTGAACATTTACCGTACCCCGCTCAATGGTCGCAACTTTGAGTACATGGGCGAAGACCCATACTTAGCATCTAAGATGGTTGTCCCATACGTAAAGGGTGTACAGGAGCAAGGTGTGGCTACATGCGTCAAGCACTATGCACTCAACAACCAAGAGGTTGATCGCCATTGGGTAAACGTCAATCTCTCAGATCGTGCTCTCTACGAGATTTATTTACCTGCTTTCCGTGCGGCTATGCAGGAGGGCGAGTCTTGGTCTATCATGGGTGCCTACAACCTATACAAAGGACAATATGCTTGCCACAACTCTATTCTGTTGCAAGATATTCTGCGCAAGGAATGGGGATTCGATGGGGCTGTTATCTCCGACTGGGGAGGCACGATGAACACCGACCAAGCAATCACCAACGGACTCGACCTTGAATTTGGAACATGGACTGATGGCTTGTCCGACGGTGCTTCAAGCGCATACGATATCTATCATTTGGCGTTACCATATTTGCGTAAGATTCAGAGTGGGGAAGTGGGAACCAAGGAACTTGATGATAAGGTACGCAACGTGTTGCGCCTCATCTTCCGTACCTCTATGAATCCTAACAAGGCGTTTGGTGCTATGTGCTCTGAAGCACATAGTGCTGCGGCACGCCAGATTGCAGGTGAAGGAATAGTGCTCTTGCGCAATGCGAACAACACACTTCCTATCGAATTATCTGCTGCTCAACGTCCTACTATTCTTGTGGTAGGCGAGAATGCCATCAAGATGATGACCGTAGGCGGTGGCTCATCTTCACTCAAAGCGAAATACGAGATTTCTCCTTTGCAAGGCATTCAAGAGCGTGCAGGAGATATGGCTACCATACAATATGTACGCGGATATGTGGGTGATGTCGGTGGCGAATACAATGGCGTGACTACGGGTCAGTCATTGCAAGATGAGCGTACACCAGAGCAACTCACCGCAGAGGCAGTGGAGGCAGCCAAAAAGGCAGACTATGTCATTTTTGTAGGTGGTATGAATAAAGCGCACAACCAAGACTGCGAGGACGGCGATCGCTTGCATTATGAACTGCCTTACAATCAAGATAAACTAATCTCTGCATTGGCAGCAGTCAATAATCGCGTTATCTTCGTATCCATTTCGGGCAACGCGCATGGTATGCCTTGGAACAATGAGGTAGAGGCTATCCTGCAAGCATGGTACAGTGGCTCCGAAACAGGACATGCGGTAGCAGATGTCATCTTCGGTGATGTCAATCCTTCGGGTAAATTGCCTTATACCATCCAACCTACTTTAGCAGACTACCCCGCGCATCAATATGGCGAGATTGCATATCCAGGTGTAGAGAAACAAGTACATTATTTGGAGGATATATTCGTGGGTTACCGTTATGCCGACTTGTATGGCATACGCCGTCCGCTGAAGTATACTTCCCAAGGCGTGCAATACACTATCAATCCTCCTAAACGCAAACCTACATACCCATTTGGCTTTGGTTTGAGTTATACTACGTTTGCATATAGCGATGCTACTATCAATGGGGACCAAATCACTATTTCTATCACTAATACAGGCTCACGAGCAGGACAAGAAGTGGTGCAACTCTATGTTTCGGATAGTAAAGCATCAGTTGTTAGACCTGCAAAAGAGTTGAAAGGCTTTGCCAAAGTAGCATTACAACCAGGAGAAACAAAGCAGGTAACGTTTACCATTACCCCTGATATGCTTGCCTTCTTTGATGCAGATGCACATAAATGGGTGGTAGAGCCAGGCAAGTTCGTGATGCATATCGCCAGCAGTAGTGCCGATATTCACGATTCTCTCCCATACATGGTTTCTCAGGCTATGACTCTTTGATAGTCCTAAGGAATATCGAAACATCATAAAAAATCGCCCTCAGTGGCGATTTTTTTTGCATATGTGAGAAAAAAGTAGTACCTTTGCCTGCCGATATGTTTTTTCTCATGAAGCAACTGACTCGCATACTACTCTTTTTGCTGAGCATAGGTTTCACCTCATGCCGTCAGCCCGCTATGCCCAAACCATATGGCTATTTCCGTATCGCGATACCCGATACATCGTATGTCAATTATACACCCAAAGGTTATCCCTACGCTTTCCGTCTCTCCAATAATGCAGAGGTTCTTCCGCTGAATAGAGAAGGCGAAAACTATTGGATAGATATACACTATCCTACGCTCAATACAACCATTCATTGTAGCTACAAACAAATCCGCAATAATTTGCGCACTTTGGCTCGCGATGCGCAGGAGTTTATCTTTAACCATAGCACGATAGCATCGGCTATTCCCTCACAGGAGTTTGCGCATCCCGAGCATGATGTCTATGGCGTATATTATGAATTGCATGGCAATACAGCTTCGCCTATTCAGTTCATTTTGACCGATTCCATCGAACATTTCTTCCGTGGTTCGGTATATTGCAAGTCTATCCCTAATCAGGATTCATTGGCGCCTATTTACGATTATATGCGTCACGATGTCAGAGTACTAATGGAATCAATGCAATGGCAATAATTCACGAAATACTGTCTGCTAAGGAGAAGTCGCGCAAGTTGTTGGTCGTGCTGATTGATCCCGATAAACCTACCACTATAGAGGCCTTATCCCCTTACCTCTCACTGCCCGACCTTATTTTCGTGGGAGGAAGCACAGGCGCGCAAACAGAAACATGCGTGGCACAACTGCGCCAATATACATCTCGCCCCATATTGCTCTTCCCTGGTAATATAGCTCAGTTTACACCTTCAGCAGATGCCCTGCTTTTCCTTACACTCCTCAATGCTCAGATCCCCGAAGTACTTATTTATCCGCATATACAAGTGGCACAACAGGTCTTGCGCTCTGGCATAGAGACTATTCCTATGGGGTATATATTGGTGGATGGTGAACGTAAGAGTAGCGTTGAAATCGCCACAAATTGCGTCCCAATCCCCCAAGATGAAATAGATAAAGTAGTTTCTGTGGCGGTGGCTGGCCAACTATTAGGCAAGTCACTTATCTATATTGAGGCAGGGAGTGGAGCACTGACCCCCGTCTCAGCTGACCTTATCCGTGCAGTACGTGAGCAACTGCAAGTGCCTCTCATTGTCGGTGGAGGTATTACGACCCCCGATGCTATGATTCGTGCTTTCGATGCAGGAGCGGATATCGTGGTCATAGGCAACCACTTCGAGCAACATCCTGATGAAATCGAGGATTTTGTACGAATAAAACAAGAAAAATATGACAAATCCATTACCAATTGTTGATAACCCATCATCAGACGATAATCGTTATATGCAGCTTGCTTTGAGCGAAGCGCAAAAGGCTTTCGCCATGGGTGAAGTGCCTGTAGGCTGCGTCATTGTCGCAGATGGACAAGTCGTTGGTAGAGGGCATAACCTCACTGAGACTCTCGCAGATGTGACAGCCCATGCCGAGATGCAAGCCATCACAGCTGCTGCAAATACGCTCGGTGGTAAGTATTTATCACAATGTACCCTCTATGTGACCATTGAACCATGTGTCATGTGTGCTGGGGCAATTGGTTGGGCGCAGGTTAAGAGAGTCGTGTATGGTGCAAGCGATGAGAAACGCGGATTCACCGTCTTTGCTCCCAATGCCCTACACCCAAAATGTACGGTTTCATCGGGTGTTTTAGAACCGAAATGCCGCGAACTGATGCAATCCTTCTTCACCCAAAAACGAACCAAATAAAATAGTAAATTGTAAATAGTCAAATAGTACATCAACATGAAGTCTTCTATCCGAATATCGCTGCAAGTATTATCGTTTACTCTTTTGGCAGCATTGTCCATTTATCTGGCTCCTAAATATAGCAACCCTTTCAAGTATCATTTTGAGGTAGGACAGCCATGGGCATATGGCTTGGTGACAGCGGAGTTTAATGTCCCAATTTACCGAACGGATGCACAGTTAGCCATTGAGCAACAGAAGGTGCTACGCGACTATGCGCCATACTATTTGTTGGATACTACAACAGAGCAGACATCTCTCTATGTGTTGCCATTATCAGAGATGGAGCGATTGCGCTTGTTAGCCTGCTCTCATGTGTCTGTGGTGCGCAATCGTGTCGCACAGCAGGTGCCTGTTTCTAACTTATACACGCCAAAAACAGCATACGAATACACCCATAAGAATATCGTACCAAATCTACAATATGATTCGATTACATCGGAGAATATGCGCCAGAATCTTCTCTCATCCATCTCTCTTACAGAGGGTATGGTACAAGCTGGAGAAAAGATTATTGACACGGGTGAAATAGTATCGGAACACACATACCAGATCCTTGAGTCACTTCGTCGCACCATTGAGGAAAAAAATATTTCCCACCGCCAGTCGCTGACCTCTACCATTGGTGTGAGTGTGTATATTGTGATTTTGGTTTTGCTTTTCGGCTTATATTTATATACCTATCGCCGCAAACTGTTAGATAATCTGCGTCATGTACTCTTCTTCGCCATTCTAATGGCGCTGGTGATTAGTGCCGCATTCTTAGTGTTGCGCCATTTCTCTGCCAGTTACATTTACTTGATACCATTCGCATGGGTACCTATCATCACCCGCGTGTTCTATGATTCGCGTACAGCAATCTTTATTCATATTATCACAGTTTTTATTGTGTCTATCGCAGCACCTGCTCCCTACGTGTTTATTTTGTTGCAGGTCATTACGGGTATCGTGGCTGTGATTAGTCTGCGTGATATGACGCAACGTGCCCAACTGGCACAAACTGCTTTATTTACTTTCTTGATGTATAGTGTCGTTTATACTGCCTCTACGCTTTTGGTAACAGGCAGTATTGCGAATGTGGAATACAACTACTACATTTACTTTGCAGTCAATGCTGTATTGGTAATTTGTGCATATGGACTCATCTTCCTCTTCGAGCGCACGTTTGGACTGGTGAGCAATATTACGCTTGTCGAACTTACCAATGTCAATTCCAATCTGATGTTGGAGTTCGCGGAGAAAGCACCGGGCACGTTCCAGCACTCGCTGCAAGTCAGCAACCTCGCCACCGAAGCAGCCAAACGTATCGGAGCAAAAGTGTTGCTCGTGCGTACAGGTGCGCTCTATCACGATATAGGTAAGATGGCGCATCCTGAGTATTTCATTGAGAATCAATCAGGCATAAATCCACTGCAATCCATGTCATATGCAGAAGCCGCTAAGGTGATTATTAGCCATGTGGAAGATGGTGAACGCATTGCGCGCAAGCACCATTTGCCTGAACTCATCGTGCATTTCATTCGCTCGCACCATGGCACATCTGTGACCCGATACTTCTATAATTCTGCGGTGAATGCGGCGAAAAGTGAAGGAAAAACCGCGGCTGATGTTCGCAAAGAGGACTACGCCTATCCGGGGCCTAAACCCTCCACCAAGGAGGCTGCTATTCTGATGATGGCAGATGCTATAGAGGCTCGTTCCCGTACACTTGGCGAACTGACCGAGCAATCCATTTCCGATATGGTGGATCAGATGATTGATGTGCAAGTGGCTGATGGACAGTTTGCCGAAACGGTACTCTCTTTCAAAGATTTAGAAGATATCCGTGCTGTCTTCAAGCAAAAACTCATCGAGATCAACCACCACCGCATCATCTACCCTACTATTTCCGAAAATAAATAATCCCATCTTACATAAATGGTCAATGGTACATTGTCAAATAGTAAATTATACTTGGCTCCTATGGAGGATGTCACCGATCCTGCCTTTCGCCTACTCTGCAAGCGGTTTGGTGCAACGCGGGTCTATACCGAGTTTGTCAATGCCGATGCCCTTGTACGCGACGTGGCATCTACCACACGCAAACTTCAGATCTCCGACGAGGAGCGCCCTGTGGCGATACAGATCTATGGCCGTGAGCCTGAGAGTATGGCAGATGCTGCACGCATCGTTGAGCAAGCAAAGCCTGATTTTATCGATATAAATTTCGGTTGCCCAGTCAAGAAAGTGGCGGGCAAGGGGGCTGGCGCAGGACTGCTAAAGGATATCCCAAAAATGTTGGATATCACCCGTGCTGTGGTGAAAGCGGTCAATACACCTGTTACGGTCAAAACACGTTTGGGGTGGGATGACAACAATCGTATTATAACTGATATTGCCGAACCTTTGCAAGACTGTGGTATTACCGAACTCGCTATTCACGGTCGCACACGCTCACAGATGTACCGCGGAGATGCCGACTGGTCACTCATTCGCGAGGTGAAGAACAACCCTCGCATCCATATCCCTATTATCGGTAATGGCGATGTCACCACGCCTCAGCAGGCCAAGCGTTGCTTCGATGAATTCGGAGTAGATGCTATCATGGTCGGACGGGCTACTTTCGGTTGTCCTTGGATTTTCGAGGATATGCAACACTACCTCGCAACGGGCGAATTGCTTCCTCCGCGCAGCATGCACTGGTGTGTGGATATACTCAAGGAGCATGTCGAGCGTAGTATTGAGTGGATAGGCGATGAACGCAAAGGCATAGTACATAGCCGTCGCCATTTTGCTGCATCCCCTGCCTTCAAGGCTCTCTATGACTTCCGACAAACACGTATTGCACTCTTGCGTGCGGACACCAAGGCGGAAGTGTTTCAGATTATGGATGAAATTGTGGAAAAGTGGGGATAAGGAGTGATTTATATTAAAATTTGTAGCAAAATTCATAAAAATGTTGTAAAATTTGCGTATGTAAAAAAAAATGAGTACCTTTGCCGGCTGAATTGAATTATTTGTTAAAAATGATAAAAGCTATGTTTTTACGAAGAGAATTACTGTTGTTATTGTCGATCCTTATGATGTCGTCGTGCGTGTCTCGCAGGCAGTTGACGTATTTTCGTACGCTGACATCGGAAGATGCAAAGCAGATTAACGAGCAATTACCCACTTTGCCAGAACCTACAGTTAAGATTAACGATGCGCTGATTATCACTGTGACAGCATTAGACCCCGAGGCTGTTTTACCATACAATTTGCCCAGTGTGTCGTATGCTACGCCTACCAGTAGCGTAGTACCAACCACTTCGTCTTTCCAGTATTATACTGTGGATGCTCAGGGTTGCATTGACTTTCCTGTTTTAGGAAAATTGTATGTAGAGGGAATGACGCAGTCTGAGGTGATCAGTCTTATCCATGATAAATTGAAGGGACAGATTGTGAATCCTATTGTTACGATGCGTTTCCTTAATGCCAAGGTGACAGTCTTGGGTGAGGTGCGGAATCCGGGCAATTATGCACTTAATAACGGCCGAATGACTCTGCTTGAGGCATTAGGTGCTGCGGGTGACGTGACACAGTATGGTAGAAGAGATAATGTTCTTATCATTAGAGATGTTCGTGGCGAGTTGGAGTTCAAGCGATTGGATCTTAGTTCCAACGACATCTTTACATCACCTTATTTTTATCTCCAACAAAATGATGTGGTGGTGGTAGAACCTAACCAAGCTCGTACCACGAGTAACCAGTCTATTGGTCTTTGGTTGAGTATGGTAGGTACTGTGGCAAGTGCTGCAACGGTTGTAGTTTCAGTGCTTTCGATTAGTAAATAATAGTGTTTTATATTATGTAGATTTTTAAATTTAGATATGGCACAACAAACACAAGAAATAGATATTCGCCTTTGGGCCACGCGCCTTTTGAAAAATTGGTATTGGTTTTTTATCGGATGTTTCGTTTTTGGTGTATGGGGAGTGTATAAATATTTCTCTACCACACCGCAATATCTTGTTGATTCTCGTATTATGATTCGTTCGAACGAATCAGACAAATCTCTCCCTCAAATGGAGATGCTACAGTTGATGGGAATGAACGGAGGTAAGATGGTAGAGGATGAGATGGCTATCTTGACTTCGCGAGACATTTTGACACAGGTAGTGCAGGAACTTGATTTGCAGAGCGAGTATCGCAAGAAGCACCATTTACGTTGGGAGGGTCAATATCCTTCTCGCGATTTGTCGGTCGAGTATCCTGCTACTTTCTTGGATACTACCAAACGCTATGTCAAAATCAAGGTGCGTGCTCGCAAGAGTGACTACGTAGTGAAGGTTAGATATGGTCGTTGGAAATTTAGTAGCCATACCGTTACGGATATTACCCAACCATTCCAAACATGTGCGGGACAAATACGTTTTACCATTCATTGTCCTATTGAGGCGGGTGATAAGTATAGTATTGTTACTTTGCCACTCTTACCTGCGGTGGATGGATTTGCACAATCTATTCAGGCTGATGTCCTGAAGAAAGAGTCTAATGTGATTGTTATCAATACCACCACAGATATGCCTCAGCGTGCGATTGACTTCATGAAGAAGGAGATTGAGCTGTATAACTTGGATGCGGTGATTGATAAGAACTTGATGGCAAGCAATACTGCCATTTTCATTGATGAGCGTTTGCGCTTGATTGAGGAAGAACTCTCGGTGGCAGAGGCAGAAGTAGAGCAATACAAAGAGAATTATGGTATTGTAGATTTGGCAAGCGAGGCAGGACTCTACCTGAGCGAGAGTGCGGAGTATAGGAAACGTGTGGCTGAGATTGAAACCCAACTCAATCTGGTGAAGTATATCTCGGATTATATCTCGGATGAGTCAAAAGCGAATGACCTCATCCCAGCTAATCTTGGTATTGAAGATGCTTCATTGGTCGAGTTGATTACTGAGTATAACGGTATAGTTCTCAACAAGATGCGCATTCAGCGAACCGCTAAGGATAGTAACCCTGTCGTTGGACAAATGGAGAGACAACTGGCTTTAATGCGCGAGAATATTATCACAAGTATTGCCAGTGTTAGCAATAGTCTCAAGATTTCCAAACAGGACCTCGAGAAACGCTATGGCAATGTGGAATCGCAACGTGGAGATATTCCAAGCCAAGAGCGCAAGTATAGAGAAGTGGCTCGTAATAAACAACTCAAGGAGAGCCTGTACCTCTACCTCTATGAGAAACGAGAGGAGAACGCCCTGACGTTGGCATCAACCATTATGCCGGCTAAGGTGATTGAACAACCTCAGATGAATCCTACAGCTGCTGCTCCTCGTTTGAAAATTATTGCATTGATATGCCTTGTCTTAGGTTGCGGATTCCCATTCATAGGTATCTATTTGTACTACTTGTTCAATAACCGATTGGAGGATGATGCGAAGGAGTTTGCCAAGAAAACCAATCTGCCATTTGGTGGTGCCCTTGTACAAAATCACCATGGCGAACATATCGCGGTGCGTGATGGTATCAATTCGGCATCTGCAGAGCTCTTCCGTTCGTTGCGTACCAATGTCGGTTTCATGATTCCATCTTCACAGAAGAATCCTGTTATCTTGGTGACTTCCAGTATTAATAGCGAGGGTAAGTCATACGTGGCTACTAACTTGGCCATTTCCCTCTCCTTGCTCAATAAGAAGGTGGCATTGGTTGGTTTGGATATTCGCAAACCTATGTTAGCGAAGTATTTGAACTTGCCTTCAAAAGGTTGTTTAACCAGTTATTTGGCTGATGATGCTTATTCGGTAGAAGACTTGATTGTACCAAGTGGATTTACCAATTTGGACATTCTGCCTTCAGGTGTTATTCCGCCTAATCCAAACGAATTGCTTCAAAGTTCACGCTTGGATCAACTCTTTGTTGAGTTGCGCAAACGCTATGACTATGTGGTGGTTGACTCCGCTCCTGTGGCGATGGTTAGTGATACCTTCCAACTCAGCCGAGTAGCTGATATGACTGTCTATGTATGCCGTGCAAGATATACCACATTTGACCTCGTTGATTTCCTCAAGCAGGTGAATGAGCAAAAGCGTTTGCCAAATATCGTGACGGTGCTCAACGGCGTCGTAGCTAAGAATGTGGGGTACGGCTATGGTTATGGCTACGGTTATGGTCATGGAGTGAGTCACAATAAGTGATCATCCTGCCTATAACCTATCACCTCTAACCTCTCAACTATCAACTGCCTATGATCCTCTGTATAGCCGAAAAACCCTCTGTGGGTCGCGACATCGCCCGTGTTTTGGGCGCAACCACCTCGCGTGACGGCTATATGGAAGGCAATGGGTATTGTGTCTCCTGGACGTTTGGTCACCTCTGCGCATTGCTCGATCCTAACGAGTACAATGAGCAATGGAAGGGCTGGAATATGTCCTCTCTGCCTATGGTACCTGCTCGATTTGGCATCAAGGTAACGGATGACAAAGGCGTACAAAAGCAGTTCAACATCATCAAAACCCTCATCTCCCAAGCCGAAATGGTCATCAACTGTGGCGATGCGGGGCAGGAGGGAGAACTCATCCAGCGTTGGGTGTATCAGAAGGCGGGCTGCCGTGTCCCTGTCAAACGCCTCTGGATTTCCTCTCTCACCGAAGATGCTATCCGCGAGGGTTTCCAGAAACTCAAAGACCAAAGCGAGTACCAACACCTCTACGAGGCGGGACTCATGCGTGCCATTGGCGACTGGCTGCTCGGTATGAATGCCACTCGCGCTTATACCCTGCGCTTTGCCAAAGGGGTGGGTAAGGACCGCCAAGTCCTCAGTATAGGTCGCGTGCAGACCCCAACCCTTGCACTCATTGTTAAACGCCAACACGAGATTGAGCACTTCGTTCCACGCACCTATTGGGAACTCAAAACCCTCTATCGCGATACCCTTTTCTCTGCTCAACTGCCTGCGGAGGAAGATGAATATGCTATCACATCCCTCGAACAGGGGCAGAAACTTGTAGATAGTATTAAGGAGCTTCCCCTCGAAATCACATCAGTGGAGAAAAAGAAAGGCATGGAGTACGCTCCGCGCCTCTTTGACCTCACCTCCCTTCAGGTGGAGTGCAACAAACGCTATGGACTCACTGCCGATGATACGCTCAAGATTATCCAGAGCCTCTACGAGAAGCATGTTACTACCTACCCACGTGTGGACACCACTTTCCTCAGCGACGACATCTACCCCAAAGTGCCTGCCACCTTGCGTGGTATTCAGGATTATTTTCCACAAGTAACACCCCTGCTTCCTCTCAAGGCGGATGGCGGCAAAGGGGCGGGTAGCCTGCCCAAATCTAAGAAGGTTTTTGATAACAGCAAGGTTACTGACCACCATGCTATCATTCCTACGGGGCAACGTCCCGACAACCTCACCGAACTCGAGCGTAAGGTCTATAACATGGTGGCACTGCGTTTCATCGCGGCTTTCTATCCGCCTTGCCAGGTAGCAACGACCACCGTCCTCGCGTGCGCAGGCGATATATCTTTTAAGGTAACAGGCCGCGAAATTTTGGTGCAGGGCTGGCACGAGGTCTTTGCCAAAGAGAAAACCGATGACGAAGCTGAAGAACAAAAGACCCTCCCTTCCTTCCGCAAGGGCGAATCGGGTCCTCACCAACCGCAACTGCAAGAGAAGACCACTACTCCGCCCAAATACTACACAGAAGCCACTCTCCTCCGTGCTATGGAAACGGCTGGCAAGACCGTTGAAGATGAAGAACTGCGGGATGCGATGAAGGAGAATGGCATTGGTCGCCCAAGTACGCGTGCAGCGATCATTGAGAAACTTTTCCAACGCAAATACATCGTTCGCGACAAGAAGAACATTAAGGCCACCGACCTGGGCATTAACCTCATACACACCATCATATCGCCGCTCCTCAAATCTGCCGAACTCACAGGCCGCTGGGAACAAAAACTCCGTGCCATTGAGCGTGGCGACTATACGGCTCAACTCTTTTTGGATGAACTCAAACAAATGACCGCAGAGGTGGTGCGCGAGGTCAAAGCCGACAAATCGGGCATGCGTTGCCCTGTTTGTGGAAGGGGCACTATTATCCGTGGCAAAACGCGCTATGGCTGTTCGCGTTGGCGCGAAGGTTGCACCTACGCCGAATCTTTCTAACCACTCTATACAACTCTATACAACTCTATACAACCCTACACAACACATATTATGAAACAGATTTTTATCCTTCTGCCACTTTTGGCACTCACATTGGTAGGTTGCAATCCTACCCCTCAAAACAACGAACCTATGAACAACGAAGTCATTAACGCCATTATGGCACGCCGAAGCATCCGTCAGTACCACGCTACGCCTGTGGCACGCGACACGATGATGCAAATCATGACCTGCGGTATCAATGCTGCTAATGGTCAGAATAAACAGTCGTGGGAAGTGCGTATCATTGACAATCCTGCTACTATGCAACAAGTTCAAGACCTGATGGTTACGGGCAATCCTGCTCTCCAACCTGACATGGTACGTGGCTGCATGCGTGGTGCACCTGTGATGACTTTTATCGCCCGCGATTTGGGTTATGATTTCTCGGCTTACGACTGCGGATTGCTCGCAGGCAACATGATGCTCGCAGCTCAATCTCTGGGCGTAGGTTCTATCTGCCTCGGCAGCCCTGTCCGCTTTATCAATGATGCTCAAAACAGCGCAGAAATACTTGCTCTGTTGGGCTTCAGCGATAACTACGAACTCTGCCTTTGTGTCGGCTTTGGCTATGCCAACGAAGCACCTGCAGCCAAACCTCGCGATATTAATAAGGTGCAATTCGTGGACTAATTTCAAAATAAATTTGCAAGAGTGCAAAATTTTGACTACCTTTGCACCCTTAAAACTTTTAAAACTATTTTAACCCTTAAAACGTTATACTACTATGGCAGAAGAAAAGAAAATGCCCTCACCAGAGAAACTAAAGGCCTTGCAACTGGCCATGGCAAAAATCGATAAAGATTTCGGCAAAGGCGCCATCATGAAATTGGGAGATGATAAGATAGAAGATGTACCTGTAATCCCATCTGGTTCAGTAGGTTTGAATATCGCGCTTGGCGTAGGCGGTTACCCTCGCGGTCGCGTGGTGGAGATCTATGGCCCAGAGTCTTCAGGTAAGACCACCCTTGCTATCCACGCTATGGCTGAGGTGCAAAAGCAAGGCGGTATCGCTGCCATTATTGATGCCGAGCACGCTTTCGACCGCTTCTATGCGGAGAAACTGGGCGTGGACACCGATAACCTGCTTATCGCTCAACCCGACTGTGGCGAGCAAGCCCTCGACATTGCCGACGAGCTCATCCGCAGCGCAGCCGTCGACCTCGTTGTTATTGACTCTGTAGCAGCCCTCACACCCAAAGCCGAGATCGAAGGCGACATGGGCGACAACCGTGTGGGCTTGCAAGCACGACTCATGTCGCAAGCACTCCGCAAACTCACCGCTACTATCAATAAGACCAACACCACTTGTATCTTCATCAACCAACTCCGCGAGAAGATCGGCGTAATGTTCGGCAACCCAGAGACTACTACGGGTGGTAACGCGCTGAAGTTCTACGCTTCCGTTCGCCTCGACATCCGCAAGGCAAGTGCCATTAAGGATGGAGATGAGATTATCGGTAACCAAGTGCGCGTGAAGGTCATCAAGAACAAGGTAGCACCTCCATTCAAGAAAGCGGAGTTCGACCTCATGTTCAACGAGGGTATCTCTCGCGTAGGCGAACTTGTGGATATGGGTGTGGAGTACGGTATCTTGACCAAGTCTGGCTCATGGTATAGTTACGATGGCAACAAACTCGCTCAAGGTCGCGATGCGGCTAAGAACGTCCTCCGCGACAACCCAGACCTCGCAGATGAGATCGAAAGCAAAGTAATGGAAGCGCTCAAAAAATAATCTACAGCGCAGCGATCTACAGTGAGCAGAGCGAACGCTCTACAGGCACCTTAGTGCCGACCTACAGTGAGCAAAGCGAGCGACCAATTAATGAACCAGCAGACACTGATATTAAGTCCCGATAAAGCTTACGACGCGGAGCAACGCTACCGCATTATAAAGCGTTCTATTGATGCCCGCCAGCGTGCGCTCAAGGTCCATCTCACCGTGCTCACAGATGAGCAGGGCAACCCTTTGCCCAAGGATGCACCTATCCCTCTCTACGAACCGCCCATTTTCCAAGATGTGCACCATGCCAAGCACTCTGCAGCTATCATAGGCGCAGGACCAGCAGGACTTTTCGCTGCTCTTACGCTGCTCGAACATGGCATAAAACCTATCATTTACGAGCGTGGCAAACCCATTAGCGAACGCAAGAAGGACATTGCTATCCTCAATCGCAATCAGGGACTGAATGCCGAATCCAACTACTGCTTTGGCGAAGGTGGTGCAGGCACGTTCTCCGATGGCAAACTCTATTCGCGCAGCAAGAAACGTGGCAATATGCAGCGTGTGATGGAGCTCTTTCATCACTTCGGTGCCAACGATACTATTCTCTATGAGGCGCATGCTCATATCGGCAGCGATCGCCTGCCCTCTATCATCCGCGCCATGCGCGAGTGCATCATCGAGCACGGAGGCGAAATCCATTTCGATACCTGCGTAGATGAACAACTCTTCCGTAGCCTTATCACCAATAGCCAATATCCAATCTCCGATAACCGCAAGCCAATATTAGGCATAATATTGGCAATAGGTCACTCCGCCCACGACACCTACCAGATGCTTCTCAACAGCGGTGTCGCTCTTGCGAATAAGGGTTTCGCTATGGGTGTGCGTGTCGAACATCCGCAGGCGCTTATCAATCGCCTCATGTACCACGACCCATCGCCCGAACTCATTCAGTTGATTGGCAATGCCTCGTACTCACTCGTGACGCAGGTGCAAGGTCGTGGTGTGTATTCTTTCTGTATGTGTCCAGGCGGACATATTGTCCCCGCCGGCAGCGATGCGCGCGGTTGTGTAGTTAATGGTATGTCTGCCAGCCACCGCAACTCTCCCTTCGCCAACTCAGGCATGGTCGTCGAAATCCGCCCCGAGGACCTTCTCCAATATCCAATAGGCGGAACGCCGTCCAATAGCCAATATCCACAAGCAGACTTGCTTGCAGGTCTGCGCTTCCAACAGGAGTTGGAACGCCTTGCTTTCGAGCATGGCTCCGCCCCTTCTATCGCTCCAGCCCAACGCTTGCGCGATTTTGTGGAAGGACGCAAGAGCAGCACCCTGCCTACATGTAGCTACTTGCCGGGCGTGCGTTCCAGCAGCATGCACGAGTGGTTGCCCGAACACATAGGCAAACGCTTGCAACAGGGCTTCCGTGATTTCGACCGCAAGTACCGTGGCTTCTTGACTAATGAGGCGGTTATTCTTGGCGTAGAGAGCCGTAGTAGTAGTGCGGTGCGTATCCCTCGCGACCCAGAGACATTGCAGTCTATCTCTACTCCTCATTTATATCCTTGTGGCGAAGGTGCTGGCTACGCAGGCGGTATCACCTCCTCTGCCCTCGATGGCATCAATGCCGCCCTCAAAATCGCCGAACAACTTTCCTCTAAACACTAAACAGCAGCCCGTAAGGGCGTTCACTAAACACTAAAACATATGCTCCGCACCTACAACAAACCCATCTACATTGCCCTGCTATCGATACTTACCCTCTGTCTTTTGTGCGATTATATCCCCGCCTTGGCGGTATTGTCCTCATGGGTCACTCCACCTGTGGCATTGTTTCTCGGTCTCGTTTTCGCACTCACTTGCGGACAGGCATATCCTACTTTCAACAAGAAGGTGTCTAAGAAACTGCTTCAGTATTCCGTCATCGGTTTGGGCTTTGGTATGAACCTGCACGCCTCGTTGGCATCGGGCAAAGAGGGTATGTTGTTTACTATCGTTTCGGTCTTCGGCACACTCCTGATTGGTATGTTCATCGGCTGCAAACTGCTGAAAATCAACCGCAATACCGCCTATCTCATTAGTTCGGGCACGGCTATCTGCGGTGGCAGTGCTATCGCAGCAGTAGGGCCTATCATCAAGGCAAAAGATAGCGATATGTCTGTGGCACTCGCCACCATTTTCATCCTCAACGCTATTGCGCTCTTCCTTTTCCCTGCGTTGGGACATTGGCTGGGCATGACGCAACAGGAGTTCGGCACATGGGCTGCTATCGCTATCCACGACACCAGTTCTGTGGTAGGCGCAGGCGCAGCGTATGGCGAAGAGGCTCTGCAAGTGGCTACAACTATCAAACTCACCCGTGCCTTGTGGATTATCCCTTTGGCATTGATTACTGCGCTTATCTTCCGTAGCGAGGGCAAGAAGATTAGTATCCCATGGTTTATCTTGTTTTTTATTGTTGCTATGTTGTTGAATACCTACGTGCTTACTGATATTCCACAAGTAGGACAATTCATCTATGGTATTGCGCGTAAGGGACTTGTGATTACGATGTTTTTTATTGGCGCATCGCTTTCTATTGATACGATTAAATCTGTCGGCATCCGTCCTCTGCTGCAAGGCATCCTCCTCTGGTTGGTCATCAGTGCAGGTTCATTGGCATATATCCTCTTGCGCTAACCGATACCTTAGCGCCTTTGGCGCGTCCTCTAAACAATAATTTTTAGAAAATCGGCAGTATTATTTGCATATCTGCAAAAAATATCGTACCTTTGCAGCCGAATAACCATTCGCTATTCGCGAATTGCGTAATATATCAGATAATTATCTAATATACAAAGATATGAAACCGCAAGATATTGTTGTTTTATTGAAGAAATTAACCTCGCAAGGAAAGGTCCTTTCTGCCAACGGATTGGCTGCTTCATTAGGTATGAGTGCTTCAACGGTTAGCGAGTGCTTGGAACGCTGTAAGAAAGCTCAACTCGTTGATCGCAATAAAAAGCGTGTAAACACGTTGGCGTTGCAGGAGTTTCTTATACATGGCATTCAGTATGTATTCCCAGCTGAGGCAGGGCGTGTAGGGCGAGGGGTGCCAACATATATCAGTGCTTCGCCCATCAAAGAGCAACTTTCCAATGACAATGAGAGTTATGTATGGCACGATGTCAAAGGTTCTGCGCGCGGGCAGCAGATTCAGCCATTATACAATACTATCTCTCAAGCCGTCAGAGAAGACGATGAATTATATCAACTATTAGTGATAGTGGACACTCTCCGTATGGGTCGCGTGCGCGAGAGAGAGATTGCTATTGCGGAATTAGCCAAACATATCAATGGTTATGCAGAAAACCAATAACGAGCGTTTGCAGACTATTGCGTCAGCCATGCAGGAACTTAATGCTCGCCTCGTGTATGTAGGCGGTGCTATGGCAGGTGCGTATGCTACCGACCCAACAGCTACGGAGCCGCGAACGACCTTGGATGTGGATTGCGTAGTCGATTCTAACTCGTATGCAGAACATGCGGCTTTTGAAGAACTACTCCGCGAGAAGCATTTCCAAAACGATCACGACTCTGAGCCGCCAGTGATATGCCGTTGGGTATATAATGGCGAATTAGTGGATGTAATGTCAATGAATGAGCAAAGTCTTTCCTTTGGCAATAGATGGTATCGCATCGGCTTTGAGCATCGCGAACTATATACATTGCCCTCTGGACAGCTGATATATCGACTGCCTGTGACCTATTATATCGCCACAAAAATAGACGCACTCCTTTCGCGAGGTGGAGCAGATTGGCGCGGAGCAAAAGATTTTGAGGACATTATCTATGTACTAAACTATTGCACGGACTTTCTTGATAACTTTCACGCAGAAAAGGGATTGGTTAAGAATTATCTTGCCGAGCAGTTTGCTGCCATGCTAAAGCGCCCCAATCTTTCCGAAGAAATAGAATGTGCCATCAATCCCGATGAAATCGAACGAACGGACATGGTCTTTGATATTCTTCGTACTGCAGCATCGTATCAATCACAAGAACTCAAAATACAATTTGTCAGCGACTTGCATTTAGAGTTTGCGCAGAACAGACAGTATCTGCAAGACCATCCGCTACAAGTGACAGGCGATATACTTCTTATTGCAGGCGATAGCGCGTATCTTGACATGCCTCTGTCAGGACAAGATACCTACAGCGATTATACTTTCTGGGACTGGGCATCTGCCAACTATAGCCAAGTGATTGTTTGCCTCGGCAATCATGATTTCTATGGGCATTATGACGTGGCGACCATGCCCGATGGCTATTGCAAACAGATTCGCCACAACGTGCACGCCTACTACAATAGCGTAGTGCACTTGCAGGATATAGATATCATCGTTTCTACATTGTGGGCGAAGATTGAACCATACGATGCATTTCTCACCGAGCGTAATGTGAGTGACTTCTACCGAATCATGTACAACGGACATCGCTTAACAGCTGAGGACTTTAACCACGAGCATGAACGCTGCCTACAGTTTATCAAGCAAGCAGTGGCAGATAGCCAAGCCAGAACCAAGATTGTACTTACACACCATGTACCTACGCACTTATGTACAGCAGAGGAATTTCGTGGAAGTACTATCAGCGGAGCGTTTACAGTAGAATTGGGCGACTATATAGCGGATTCTGGTATTGATTATTGGATATACGGACACTCACACCGCAATATAGATGCGCAGATTGGCACTACGCGCTTGATGAGCAATCAGTTTGGTTACCTCTCGCATGGCGAACCCACACACAATGGATTTAACCCCGCACGTCATATTACTGTCTAAAGATTGAGATAAATCTTATCTCAACTATCCGGAAATTCCGGATAGTTCAAACTGAGGGCACTCGCCAAGTGTCACGCGATGTGAAGCACTATAGTCTGCAAATGATTATCGCTGTGGGATTTAAGGTAAATAACGAGCGTGCTGTGCAGTTCCGCAAATGGGCAAATGGTATAGTTAAAGACTATACTATCCAAGGTTGGGTAAAAAATTGCAAAATAAGACGGTTTTGGTGAAAGAAAATTGCAAAATAAGACATTTTTTTCGACAAACTGACAAGTTTTAGCAGTTTGATGTAGTAATTTTGCAGCCGAATTCAGAAAAATGATGTTTAACCCTTAAAATTAATGATTATGGATCGGCTGATTGGTTTGTTTATTTGCTTGGCAGAGTATGCTTTGTTTTTTGGTTAATGATTGATTTAATTATGGGATAGTTATGGAAAGATTGATAGTATTCTTATTTGATTTGGTTATGCTCGCTTTTGCGATATGGTTTATTGTTGAGATGTTTATTAGTATTTTATAAAAATACCAGTATTATTTGCATTTATGCAAAAATTGTTGTAACTTTGCGGGCGAAAGAGAAAAATCCATGGTTGCCAAAAAAGATATATCCCTCACTCTTAACTTTGCAGAAGCAAATGTTGAAGATAAAAACACGAAGCGCCTCTTTCGCGATTATGCTGAGAGACGATTCTTGGTTGGGTATATCCGTCCAAAAAACCGTAAATGGTTTAATAAGACGCATTTGTATAATGTTAGACCAGAAGAAGCCAATCGCAAAGGAGGAGTTAACGAGAAAAATCCATTGTCCTATGCAATAGATTACGTCATCTTGTATAAAAATAGCAAAGAAAATAGATACAAAATTTACAAGGTTGAGAAGTCAGAAGTACTTTCTGTAGAAGCAATGCAGCAACTTGACTACCCTAATCCTCGTAGCGAGTATTTAGTTTTTACTTTAGGGGAGGAAGTTAAATTCGAGGATATTGACCTTAAAGTTCTGCTTGATAGTGAATGTAAAGCAAAGCATGAACCAATTTATCTTACTGGCTATAATTTGTTTAGTTGCTATAGAAAAAAAGCATCTAAAAAAATCGGTCTTGTTGATGCTGATTTGTTGTGCAATGGCACTCGCCATCCTAACTTAGCTTTACTCAAGATAGCAGGTTATTTATTTGATAATAACATTTCCTTTGAACTCATTACAGATACTAAGACAGATATAAGCCAATATACATATATCTACATGTCCCGCGTCTTTACTTTCACAGAAGAACCTACTTTCTATCTCAATGCTTCTGCTTCTGAAAAGAAAAAGTTTCGTTTAGGTGGAACTGGATATTATGCAAACGAAAAGTCTGTTTCTAAGTTTCGTCAATTGCGAGAAGAAGATATGGACAGACTAAGTCACGACGCATTTTTGAATACCCTTACTTGCAAGCATACTGGCAAACAGGGAATCAATATGGCGGTTCAAATGCCATACTATGACCTGTACAAAGTATATATTGACAGACAAGTTGAAGCGGGATTTAAACGTGATAAATACAAAGATTACGAAAAATATTCCATTGGATTTCTTACGAGAAAATGTTTCCGTCATTGCCCATTCTGCGTAAATAAATTGGAGGATGGCGTTGTGTCGTATTCAAAACTCGAATGGTTCCATGATAAGAAGCGTCCGCATGTGTATTTCTGGGATGATAATTTCCTTGCTGCTCCATACCATATTTGGAAACCTGCATTACAGTATTTGATAGACAATAAAATCTCCTTCCAATTTAGACAAGGACTTGATGAGCGTCTTTTGGCAGAGGACGAACATGGAGAAGAGATGGCTGCTATGCTAGGTCATTCTCGCTATCACGGAGATTTTATTTATGCTTTTGACAATTGGAAAGACCGCGAAGTTATTGAGCGTGCATTAAAGATTTGGAAGCGCCATAATCCAAAGAAGGGAACTAAGTTCTATCTATTCTGTGGATTCATGCAGACGCAAGACAATTTTGACAAGTTCTATCGTGATATTTGGGAGTTGTTCCAACGAATTAAAATCCTCATGCAATATGGTTGTGTAGGATATGTAATGCGCCATGAGGACTACCACAAATCTCCATTAGAGAATATCTATGTGCAAGTTGCTCGATGGTGTAATCAACAGGCGTTCTACAAGAAAATGTCTTTTTGGGAATATACTTATCGCAATCAAACATTTTGGGAAGAACAGGCAGGTTTTGATGTTCCGTATAAACTAAAGACTTTTATTGAATTTGAACACGATTTGCAGACGGGATATTACGAACGAACTGATCAACGAGGAAAAGTTCGTAAGATTTGCCGTCCGCTCAAAACAGTATTAAACCTTTTAGAAATGTATCCTCAACATAGGGTAGAGTTACTTGAAATGTTTGATTATAAGATGTCCAATTTGGTAGATTCTACTTTATGGGAAAACAATGAATAATTATAAATCTATATACTATGGCAAAATGGCAACTAACTACGCTTAATATTAGCGACATTTGTTTGGATGAAGAGAATCCTCGTATCATGCAAATTCTTGAAAATTACGTAGAGGTAAATAGCGCAATAATAGCAAATGCGCTATCTGATGACTCAGATAATAGTTCACATACTTCATATCATTCTCTATTGGACTCAATAAAGACTAGTGGATGTATCATAAATCCGATTCATGTTAATCACGATGAACAAGGACGTTATGTCGTTATAGAAGGAAATACTCGCGTTCAAATCTACAAGGAGTTTTTAGCCAAGAATGTCCCTGGCAATTGGGAACAGATACCAGCATTAGTATATGAACAATTAGATGAATTGCAAAAACACGAAATTCGGCTGCAATCACACTTAGTGGGACCTCGTGATTGGAATCCATATTCTAAGGCTAAATATTTACATAAATTGAGCCATTCAGGATTACCAATGAACCAAATTATCTCTATGTGCGGTGGACGTGCTTCTGAAATAAACAAATATATTCAAGCATATGAATATATGGAAGATTATTATCGCACATACATCAATTCTATCCCAAATATGGAATTTGACCCACAAGAATTTTCAAAGTTCTTAGAATATCAAAATTCCCGTATTCAAGGAGCGATACGTCGCAAGGGCTATGAAGATAATCAGTTTGCTAAGTGGGTCGCAGATGGCAATGTTGATAAAGCAATGGCTGTTCGTCGTATTCCTGATGTGTTAAAAAACGAAGAAGCTCATAAAGTTTTTGTTAAACAAAATTTGACAGAAGCCGAGAAAGTTTTGCATGCTGCTGAATTGATGACTACTGATCTAAGTGAATATCCATATGAAAAACTAGCTCAAGAACTTCGTATAAAGTTAGATAATTTAGCCGCCACTGAAATAAAACTATTGGCCACAAAAGAATCACATATTGAGAAAAGAGAAATTTTGGAGTTGCTTAAATCAAAGTTAGATTTCATTATTGAAACAATGATGGAAATGGAGGACTAATGGCAGAATCCCTTAATCATATAACCTATGTAAAAAGGATTGTTGAGTATGCGAAGGACATACCCTCTGCTTTTATTCCTAGTTGCTTACTAGCCGATCTTCCAGATTTTCCAGAACGTCCTATAGCAACGCTCGATGGATATATTCCAGATGTATTATATAACGATTCACATACAATAATCATTGGTGAAGCCAAAACTATTCGAGACGTTGAAAATGACCATACGGAACGTCAGATTAATAGTTACATAGATGAGGTCAGATGTCACAAAGGAACTCGTCATATTGTGATTTGCTCAAATGCATTATCATTTTCGCACATTAAAAATATGATTGTTCGTAAAAAGATGCGTGAGAATATTTCGGATATAAGTTTTCATATTTTAGACAACATATATAAAGTGGCTGTTATATGAGCAATATAAGATACAATACTGTTTATAATTTATCAGCTAAACTTAATGCGTTTAAGTATCAGCACGAGGCTTTCCTTGAAATTAAGGATAAACCATATGTTGCTATTTTCCATGAACAGGGATTAGGAAAGACTAAAATAGCCATTGATTTACTTCTATATTGGCTGTCTTCTTGTGATGTGGATACTGTTATGGTTGTAACTAAAAAGACACTTGTCCCCAATTGGGTGGATGAGTTTGCAACACATACGAATCTTCGTCCTAAAGTAATGAATAATAGCAAGGGTAATAATTATTATATTCTTAATAGTCCAGTTCGCACCATTATTACAAATTTCGAAACTATTTCTGGAGAAAAAGAGAGGATTGAGAGATTTTTGAAAACAAGAAATGTTGCTATTATTATTGATGAATCTGCAAAAATCAAAAACCCTGATTCAAAACTTACCCAAGACTTCTTGTATCTTGCACCTCTGTTCTACAGAAAAGTTATAATGTCAGGAACTCCTGTAGCAAATCGTCCTTATGATATATGGTCTCAAATATATTTTCTTGATTTAGGTGAAAGCCTTGGTACTGACTTTGCCTCTTTTAAGCATACATGCGATTTGTCAAATGATTTAGTTCATAATACAGAAAGAAAGGAACTTTTTGAAGACAATGTATCTAAAATCTTTGATAAAATTCGCTCGTTTACCGTTCGAGAAACAAAGAATAGTGGTATAATAACTTTACCATCAAAAATTTATCATGACGTTTATATCGCTTTTGAAAATCAACAACAAATGATGTATAAACAGATACAAAACGAAATGACCATTCTGCTCAAACAAGGTGATGAGACAATTTTGGATGAGTCTTCAGATACCATTAAAAGACTTTTGCGATTAGTACAAGTTACTTCCAATCCTAAATTGTTAGACGAAGCATATGAAGGTCCATCTGCAAAGGAGATGCTTCTTGATAGACTTATAACGCAAATCATCGAACGCAATGAAAAAGCTATTGTTTGGAGTAGTTTTACGGGAAATATTGATGAGTTCTGCAAAAAATACAAACATTTAAATGCTGTAAAAATTACGGGAAAGATGAGTACAGAAGACCGTATTCGCTCAGTTAAAGCATTCAAAGAAGGTAATGCATGTTTGCTTTTTGCTACTCCACAGTCGGCAAAAGAGGGCTTAACATTAACTGTTGCCAATAACGCTATTTTCTATGATAGAGGATTTAATCTCGATGATTACTTACAAGCTCAAGATAGAATACATCGTATCTCGCAAAAAAAAGATTGCAATATTTACAACCTTTTGATTGAAGATAGTATTGATATATGGGTTGATTACTTGCTCAAAGCAAAACAACAAGCAGCTTTTCTGGCTCAAGGTGATATTAGCAAAGAAGAATATCAGAAAAATGCGGATTATTCTTTTGCTCAAATTGTTCAGGAAATTTTAAAAACTAATTAATATGGAAAGCAGAAAGACTACAATGACTATCGGTAAACACGAAGTCGAAATTTGGGAAACAGAATTAGAACAAAGAGATTTATTGTTCTACGCAGAAAATCCTCGTGTATTTACGCAATTAAGAAGCACTGGCAATGACTTCCCTTCTCAAGCAGAAATTGAAAAGAAAATGACCAGTCTTGACCATGTTAAGAGACTACGTGTAAACATCGAGGCGAATGGAGGGTTGAACAATCCTATTATTGTGCGTGGTAATGAGGTCCTTGAGGGTAATAGCCGACTTGCTGCTTATAGAATTTTAGCAAAAACAGATCCACATAGATGGTCAAAAATCAAATGTAAGGTTTTGCCTAAAGATATATCTGAGGAGTTGGTGCAAACATTACTTGGATCTATTCACCTTGTTGGTCAAACAGAGTGGAGTCCATTTGAAAAAGCTGGTTATCTATATCGTATGACTCAAAAGTCGCGTCGTCCAATAAAAGCTCTTGCACAAGACTTTGGAATTAAGGTGAGTGAAGCCGAGTTGTATGTGAAAGTTTTCAATGCAATGCAGGATAATGAAGATATGCATCCTACTCATTGGAGTTACTATTATGAGCTATATAAGAGTAAACCTATTCTTAAAATGGCTGCGTCGAACCCAAGTATTGATATTATTCCTCAATTATGTGAGAAAATTAAAAATGAAGAGTTTGATGATGCTCGAGAATTGAGAAAAGTAGCTACTATTGCTAAGGTTGATACAGGCGAGGCATTCCAGACACTCATTACCTATTTGGATGACGAAATGTCATTGGACGATGCTGTAGAGATAGTTAGCGAAGCCAATGTTGGACAAGTTATTTCTAATGGATTTGATAGATTCCGTAAATTGCTTAATAATTATGATTCACAAATTCGTCAACAACTCAAAAGTGATTCTGATTTTGTTATACAGATGAAACAGTTATTAAATACATTGAATGGTTATACAAAAGACAAGTAATGGTAAACAAGGAAGTGATAGAATTGTTTTTCTCAAGAAACCTTGAGGAAATGTATAATGAATATATATTGGACGATAAAGACTATGTTGTTCCAAAGGGTGCGCTAGATCATTATGTAAATACGATTCTGTCTGTTCCTTATTCGGAGTTTATTAGTTATATTAAAGAGAACCGAACTTCCCTAAAAATAGAATCTAAAAATATTACGCAATGTAGCAGCTTCGAAGCATGTGAAATAGAAATGTGCAATGCGCTACTAAATGATGGGAACAAGGGACTTGGATACGTGGAAATAGGTAAACTTTTTCCAAATTATGTTAATACAGACAATAAAGTTTCATTCCAGAAATTTGGAGAAAATCAAATCAAAACAGCTGCGCAATTAGGACTTGTATTCGAATACTACGATTCTTGGTATTTGAGTTGTTTAGGCTATATTTATCCAGATTTAACAGAAGATATTAAGCATTCTTTGTTGGCTAGAACTCTTTTAAGGGACGCACTATATGCCAAAATAACGGCAGACTTAACAGAAGGTGATGTATGTCTATTATCATACATGACTTCAATCCCATCCTCCACAACCAAACAAAGACGTTATGGTAATGTCGCTATCTTAGAAAATATTTGTATTCAGGAATGTGTCAAGGAAAATATTACTATAGGAAAAATTGTTGACTCAAGATCCAAAATTTCGAACTCCGATGAAGGAGTTGTAAATATTCTTCCTGGGAAAACATTGTTATTGAAGCAACAAATCAATATTACCCTCTTAACAGAAGGAATAATGATACCCTGCTCTGTGCATAAAATATGGGCTGAATATCTTGATAATCCAGATTTCTCATATTTAGGGTCTTCTGCAATAAATCTTATTGTTGATAAAAAACATTTTAAAGCAACACTAAACATTACAAAAGAAACAGAAGAACAAACATTATTGCAAATTTGCTATGCGAAGGATGAACCTATCGCACATTATTTTCGCGAAGTTTTTAAAAGTTCATATGAACTGGTTAATGATGAATACAAGTTCGTCACTTCTAATACTCCTTTAGGGAAAATTATGATTATTGCTGCTAATAGGAACGATACCTTTTATATAACAACTGAACCTCTTGAGAGAATTATAGAGCATACCGAACAGGCAACTCGATATCAAGGAGTGAAAGATGTTGACTATTACAAGGGATGTTTTCGTGATATTTCTATTAGTGGAGAGAATTCGAAGATTATAATAGGTAAGTTGTGCATGCTTTTGTCATTCATTGATTATGTTAGATGGCTTCATGCATCTTATGGAGAACTAACAAATCGAATACCTATTTTAGCTTCTTGGGAAGGTTTTTATCTTCAACAATTTGCACGGTATTTTGATGCAAAAAGAAAAACTACATTGTTCTCATCGCCATTTATCTTACTGGACAACGAACCTTTCTGGTCAAACATATATGAGGATGATGTAAAATTGCCTACGGAAGGAAAACATGCGATGATGACTTTTGTTAATATACAAAATACTTTTAGAAATGTAGAGGTTGATTGCGAGTTAATTGAATTATTGCTTAAATCAGACTCAAGCAAAACATTATATGACTATATTTTGAATCTTCTCGAAAAATATCGTATAGAATAATCCCCATTCGGCACATAATTGCATGTGGTAGTGTGATAAGGTATAGGGGGGGGGTAAGACGAATGAATAAGTAACGGTGGAACAGACGAAAAAACTTTAACCATGAATAGAATTGTACTTATAGGAAATGGCTTTGACCTCGCACATGGCTTGAAAACAAGCTATGCAGATTTCATTAATTGGTATTGGGAGAAATGGATGAATAAATTATTTGTTCGCTCGGAAACAATTATTGACGATGGATTATGCAAAATAGAAATATTGAAGAATATCCCTGAAGATTATAGTTTAGAAGGATATGACTTTGTATGCATTTTGCAAGAACAATCTATTATCAAATTTACTCTCTATGCTTTACTTGAAGATATAATGAAAGTCTACAACCATAGCAATTGGGTAGATATAGAAGTTGTTTATTATAAGTTGCTATGTGAGTCAATAAAAGAGAATCCAAGAGTTACACATGAAGAACTAAATAAACAATTGGATGTGTTGACTCAAAAACTATATGAATATCTAACATTGAATAATAACCATAAAATAGAAATAAATGATAGTATTAAGAAGAAAATATATGAATCAATAAAGAAACATGATATTGCAGTTGAAGCAAAACAAACATTTCGAGATTTAATAGCAGAGCGCATGGAATATAATAAGATATTCGATGTTATAGGTAGTTATATAAATGAACTTTCAATGTATAAATCTATTCATAAATATGACGTAGAGGATCACATCAAAGATCTTCAAGAAAAAGATGAAAGTATATGGGAGATGCGGAACAATGATACTCCTGCCTTGTTACCCAATTCCATAATGTTAGTAAATTTTAACTACACACATACTGCTGATACATACTTACCTAAATTCGGAAGACATTTTCGTATAAATCACATTCATGGGGACCTTAAAAGTTTAAACTCAATGATTTTCGGTTATGGAGATGAATTAGATGATTGTTACAAAGAAATATCCAACAAAAATGACAATGAATATCTCCGTAATGTAAAATCTATTAAGTATTTAGAAGCAAGTAACTATCGAGAATTACTTCAATTTATAGACTCTAAACCTTATCAAATATATATCATGGGGCATTCGTGTGGAAATTCAGATCGCACATTGCTAAATACACTTTTTGAACATAAGAATTGTGTTTCTATTAAACCGTTTTATTATAAAAAAGAAGATGGTACTGATAATTATACAGATATAATACAAAATATATCACGCAATTTCAAAGATAAAAAATCTCTTAGGGATCGAGTCGTAAATAAAAAACTTTGTCAACCATTAATTGAAAAAACAAAAAAGGAAACTTTGTCATCATTGGATTATTATATTGACCTTTTTCGGAATATGAAACGATCAACAATTTATGGAATAAAAACACCTTATAAACCAATGTTAATGTTAGCAATTATTGATTTAATAGCCAATCAAAATTGGAATAAACTCAATGTAGATGATATTCCGAACTTAATGATTTCTTTTAATCTCAACATAGAACAATGGTATGAATGTATATGGCAAAGATACTCTTGGCTGTCTGTCATTTTTAATAAGTATGTATCAAATGGTTTGTTGAATGTTCTGCATTATATGGAAGATGAACCCTTTTATAAATTGTTACCTTTTCCTGGTAAAATATACAAATCTACAAATGATATGGGAGGTGTTAGAGAAGCGTACTATGGTATAAAGTTAGATGATGAGTTGATGTCCCTACTTATAAATACAGAATCGCGCGAAAAATTAAAGGGAATATTAGATGAAATGATAGAGCCTAATAAATATCAATCAAAAAATAATTTACAATAAGTGCATCTTATTGTATAGTAAAAGATTATGGGAAAAATGAAAATAAGCCTATTATTTAAAATGAAACTTTTGTTGCTTTTACTATTTGTGCTAAGTTCTGCAATAGTATGTGGAATCACACTACTATTTCAAAATATTTCACTGAAGTTAGGGATGTGGATAATAGTCTTTAGTATTATTTATACACTGATACTCTTCTTTTTACCTACTCCTAAAAATAAATATGGTAAAATTATTGTAACAGTATATAAAATACCTTTTAACCTTTTATATGGTGTATTGCATTTAATTATACCATCTATCGCTATTGTTTCAGCATATCTTTTTGCAGTAATATTTGTTGCAGGGGTTATGACAATAATTATTGTTGCATTAAAAGTTGTACATGTTCCTATTAATCATGATTTGAGTCTTTTTCTTTTAATTGCATTTACCTCGTCTATTCTTAGTAATTATACAGATTATATCAAGCATTTCATTAAAAAAAGAGGTGTTTGTAAAATTTGGAGTACTAAGCCAAGAACAAATGAAATTGTTGATATATCTATGTATATGCTCCAGACAGGGAATATGCATTTTTTAATTTCATTTTTATATGTGATATATCTCTTTACTTATGCTATCTACAATATTCAGCAATTAGGAGCTATAATCTCTCCAACAATTGATGATGCAATATTAAAGGCTTTTCTATTTTATATTGCTTTTACCACAATGGTGAAACGCTATACCGAAACAGAATCAGAATCTGAGGAACTATTAATGAGAATATTGAAACTCTATCATTTTCCAATTGCGCCCAAAGAAGAACAACTAGAAGATTAAAATCTAACCCTAAATATAGATTGAATGTGGAATCTTATAGGACAGATATGGGACATATTCGGGACAAATGTGGGACATATTCGGGACATTTATGGGACGTTTTTAGAGATTCCAATTCTCTTTGATTAAAACTGAAAAAGGTTTACACTATTCCTAAAAAGGTTTCTTAAGAATCGTCACTTTTTGATAGGTTTCCTAAAAAGGTTGTTAGGTATCCTAAAAAAGTTGATAAATTTCCTTAATAGGTTGTTGTCTGGCGATT
>JAZNMH010000009.1:0-13112 GCA_045579505.1 Paludibacteraceae bacterium | reverse complement strand
GCACTTGTTGCCATTACTAATAAACTTATCCGTCAAGCATTCGCTGTTGTTAACAATAATCAACCTTACATTGATGGATATGTATCAACTTTTGCATAAAAATCGCTTTTTTTGTTAAAAATTTATTATAGTTCGTCAATTTATTGTCAATTTTAGTCAATGCAAGAATATATTTGGTGCTGATGCCACACTACGTTTAGGCATCGCCAGATAAATGTCCAAAACATAGCCGCTCAAATATGATTTGGCGGCTCTTTTTTGTCCATTTCTCTTCCTCTCATCCTTCGTCTGAGAGTCGCACCAAATACTATTACTATGTTCTTCGAACCATTCGCCGAATTTATCTCCCTTCGGTCGAACTTATGATGTTCTGCCGAACAGACCGTCGGTTTTGACTCGCGCTACTTCGTACCGCTCATGCATCTGACTATGGCATCTGCGTCAAAACACTGCATCTGGCAGAGAATGGGAGATTGGGTATTGGCGATGGGGTATTGGGGGGCTTTATTTTTTATAACGGTATTTATAATCGATACCGATTAATGAGCCAGAAAAGGTGAGAATCTCGCCTAAAGCGATTAATACAGAGTGGTGGATTTCACCCACGGGCGGGGTAATGAGCCCCGCCACAAGCAATGCGCACCCGAAGGCGCACATTGCAGTAGCGATGATGAGTTGCAAGCGTTTCACTTAATTAAGAATTTTGAATTACGCGGTGATGATTTGACCACTGAATTTCACTGAACTACACTGAACCAAGGATATATATTCTCCGCGGTTCCGTGCTTGTCCGTGCAAGTCCGTGGTTGATATATCTCCCACTGTCTTTACGCAGGGGTGTACGCGTTCCACTCTTGGTTCCAGACGTACTGGCGCAGTGTGGTGTACTTGCTTTGTGCTTTGAATGCCAATTGGTCGATTGCCATTTGATTAGGGTCTGCCAGACGGGCATTGGTTGCAGCAGCCACAGCAGCGAATTTAGCGTGATGGTCTTTCTCCGCTTGGGTGATTGGGTGATTTTTCAGGTCGCGTTGTCCTGTCGCCGAGCAGCCACGACGGCGGTTGCCCCAGTTGCGGGTGACTGCGACGAATTTTTCTTTCTTTCCGAAGATTTTGCCTGAGGCATTGTCCACAGGCGCGAGGTAATTAATGGTTCCAGCCATATCGTCGGAATTGGCTTGTCGCAAAGAAATCGCTTGGCGATTTAAGGCGACCGCCATTCCTCCTCTTAACTCGAGCCCACAAAGTACCCCAAAAATCAATGATTTTTCGGGGACCCCGCTTGAGGCTCTCGTTAGTAAGCGGCTTTCGCCGCCATAGGACGGTTTCCCGTCTATCAGAGACTTCATGGATTTTAGAGCGAGGAGGTCCTCCATTCCGTGGAGGGGGTTAATGGTTAATAATTTTGATTGTTTGATGAGTGAGAAGACAATGCAAAGGATATGTTTTGTTTATACAAAAATATCATCCGTTTTTTATGCAACGATAAGGTCGCCGTTCTCGTCATACTGGGTGTTGACCTTAGCGAAGACGTAGCCAAAGAGCGTACCGATACGGCGCTGCGCTTTGAAAACAGCCACATACTTGGCTTTCTGCTCTGGATCCTCCAGCATAAGACGTATAGCCGCTGCGACCTTTGAGAAACGGTTTTGTGCCTTCACTTGCGCTTCAGTGGGTTCAGCATCCGATGGATAGCAGATTTTGCCCGTGCAGACAGTGCCCGTTTGGCGGTTAGTACGGAAGTACATGTCGGAGTGTTCGCAGACCTTACCACTCATGGATTGGATGATTGAGATGGGTTTGATTTTACTCATGTAGTATTTGTTTTGAGGGGTTAATAAATAAGGTGCACCGCCTTTCGAATGGCGCGCTCATTCAAAAGACGATGCAAAGGTACTACATAAACGGAGGGCATTGAGGGGAAACTCAGCACGACACCGCGTAACACTGCACTAAACAGGACTAAACCAGACAAATGGGGTTGTGTTTAAGACAACTAAGACAACAAAACATCAATTTAAATCAATTCAAGTAGTATTTGATTTACAACAACAGTGTTTTTTTCATCAACAACATTTTGGTAAACAACATTCCGCTCACCAACTCCGCTCGCGGCTGGGAATTGTTTTTGTTCTTATCTCGCTTTCGCTCGAACGATCTGCTTCATTTCGCTTTGCTCTTTCGTCTGTACGTCTTCCTTGTTGTCGGTATTGTCTTATAAAATACCACTGAATCACACATCTATGCAGTACTTCTCGCAGAGGTATTTGACTACGACAGGAGGAAGGTACTTGGTCTTTGGGAAGACGTGGTGCGCTCTCAGAAACGCCTCGTCGGTTTTCAGCCATCGGCGGAAAGTGTCCCCGCTCACGCCCGCTGCGCGGGCCAGTTCGGTCTTGGTGTAGGATTTCATACTTCTTTGTTGGTCATTATTTTATAAATCAACATCTTTGAGCATTTCCATCAGTTCCTTTACGATAAATCCGCGGAGCGTCTTAGGACGGTCATGGATAGGAATGGATTTGAACCTACGTTGCAGGATGGCTTCCAGTTCAAAATCATACATCGCACTGCGAGCAATGCGCGTGGCTATCGCAAAGCGCTTGCGCTGAAGGAGTTCCTTCTCCGTAGGAGGAGTCCTACGGAAATGACGTTGTTGATAAGCGATGGTTTTACCCGAAGGGGTCGTGCGGTAGATGGTGTCGCCCAACTTACCGCGGATGGACATGATGCCATCCATAAAAGATACTTGTGCCATAAGAATTAATAATTAGGGGGTTAATAAAAACAACATTAACAACTCTTCCGCTGGGGAACAACACACCCCAGCGACAAGGGGAATAAATAAGACAATATAGACAATTTGAGATAATTGTTTTAAAAATTTATCGATTTTCTAAGTAGGTGCAGCTACGGGGTGGTAACGAGGTGGTAATGGTACTGCTTGCATGCGGCGGAAAGTACTATGGTGGTTGTTTGGGATGGGGTGCGTAGCGCAAAACGAAGTCGCGCTGGGCACGGCGTTGTGCGGGTGTGGGTGGTTTGGTGCGCACAGGGCAACGCTGGATAATCTGTTGCCCATTCAGAATACGTGCATAATACCCTTTGGCTATTTTGCCTTGAACACTGGCAATGGGGGTGAGCATTTTGGCTTTCATGTTGTGGGTTGTATAGGGTTGTATAGGATGTTTTTTTTTTGGGGGGGGAGCGGAGCCGTGTTTTTACCCTCTTAGTATTTACATATTTCCCCTATATAGGGGGAAATTATACTAAAGGGGGTTACGGCTCCTGCTCAAAACAGGCTTGGAATCTCCTCTTGTTGCTCCTCTTTTGGGCGAGGAGCACATAGGTCGTAATAGGTCTCATTATCGTTGACTTTGCGCTTTGTTATCAACTCTTTTTGGTAGGCTTGATACAATAGTTCTCGAAATGCCGTTTCGCAATTCACCTCTGGGAAACAACGCATGGTTTTTTGTTTGAAGTCGTATGCACGCATACTGGTCAGTTCGCCAAACACCTTGGGGACAATGGTCTGTGCATTGATTTGATTGGCGTATTTATTGAAGCCAGCACTCTCCCCTTGGAGGGGAGTTGGAGGGGTCTCTACAGGCAATCCCTCTGCATTAATGGAGAACTCCAACTTGGCGATGATGTCATACTTGCGGGTAGCGGTCTGGCGAAGGGTAAAGCGATGCGTTTTGGGGTCTTTCTGACACTCGTAGGTCTCGTAACTTTTGTTCTGAAGTTCGGTACCAAGTGCTCCGCGCAGGGTCTTGTCCTCGGGGGCCTTGTTTTGGTGCAATACGCAGACGATACAGGCCTGCGTCCAGGATGCGAGCGAGAGGAGTTTGTCCAGCACGGTTTGGGCTTCGGTGTAGTTGTTGATGTCGCCCACCACATCGCGGATACCATCGAAAATCACGAGGTCGGGTTTGGCTTGCACAATGCAGAGTTCTGCCCATGCGAGGCGGTCCTGCCAGTTGTCGCGGCGGAGGTTATAGACAAAGAACTGGTCATCAGGGATAGGTTCACCGATAAGCGCACCAATGCGGTAACAGAGGATCTCGTGGGTGGAGTCTTCCGACTGCTCGGTGTCGATCCACACGACGCTTAGGGGCTTGTCGTGCAGGCGTGAGAGACCCATGATTTGCGAACGCACAGCGAGAGCCATAAGCAGGGAGCAGACAAAGGTCTTGCCCGATTTGGCTTTACCCATGAGGGCTACCAGTTCGCCGCGCGCATAACAGGGTTGGTTGCCCCAACGAAAGAGGAAGTCGTGTTGGGGTACTGTCGTATCGGGCGTGATACGACGAGCGAGGATTTCTTCATAAGCGAGTGCCATAATCAATGTTTTTTGTTTTCGTCGGCAAAGGTACTGAAATTATCTGTGCTGACCTTAAAGGCTTGCGTTTAAGGAAAATAGCGGTGAATTTCATAACTTTGCAAATGGGTAGTAAGTTGCTGCCCGTTAACAAAAAACAATTATGACTATTTATCAATTTCTGAAGGTGTTAGACACCCTTGGTGGCATGGAGAGGCTGTGCCAATTTAACGTAGTTTGTAAGACAAATTGTGCTCGCTATGAGCGTTATAAGCGCTTTTTGGAGCTAATGGAGGGCAATCCCAACGAAAAACGCTACAACATTTTGATGGATTTATCCATCGAATCAGGGGTGTCCGTACAGACCTTGTACAAGGACATTCGGCTAATGGAGACATCGATTTTGTAGTTGTGGATCCTCCTTGTCAGTAGTTAAGAAACGCATCCTGTAGGTGAGTCATTGACACCTACGGGGTGCGTTTTGTGCAAATTTTGACGAAAAATGCTTGTCTAATGCCATTTTTTAGCGCTTTTCACGCCACATTTTAAAGCCAGGTGTTTAAAAAATAGCAAAAAAAATGCATTTTTTTGCGAAATTCTTCGAACTTTCCATCGTACTTCGGAGTCTATCAGTTCGAAAAAAGGAGATAAATGTGGTAAATGGTTCGAAGAACATTGAAATCTGCGGTGCCCTAAGAATCATTACTGCCGCTGGGGTGTAGTCTTATCACATGGGTTACCTTATATACGCACGTAGTGCGCGCGTGAGGCGTTCGGCGCCATCTGTATTGAGGTGCGTAGAGTTCCAGAAATCGGCTTCCACTCCCCAATCCTGGTAATCCAACAGCTCCACAAAGGAGTATTCCGCCGCCATGTCGTGCATCACCTGCTCCATCAGCGCAATCTGCTCCTGCGGCATACCCTCACGGTAGGCAGGCAACATAGGCATGGCCACCAAATAGAGCATAACTCCCCTACCCTCGCACAAGTCTGCTAACTGGCGTAGCCACTGGATATTCTCCTGCACGTATGGCAGTGCAGCAGGTCCGACAAAGCGGTCATTAGCAATCAGCGCAGGTATATCTTGCCAGTCTGTAGGCCGTTGGGCATAGGTATGCCCAACACGCTGACCCAATGAGTCGCAACGCACTATATCTTCGTTGAGATAATACTTGACAATCTTCTTGGCCATCAACTCCAAGTTGAAGCACTCAAAACTATACTTGCTAATAGGCCAGCGCGGATAAATATCCATATAGATGGTATAATACACGCGACGATTGCTGGAACTGACCATCTGCAACGAACTATACGATAGAGGCAATATCACAGATTGCAGCGAGTCCATCTGCGGTAGGTATTTGGCCAGAAGGCTATAGTCGTCCTCGAAACATTGGCTGGAGTTAGCCAGATTGAAGGCATGAGGTAGCACATTAGCATCTATGCCGTCATAGGCAATGGAACTGCCCAAAATGAGGGTACGAAGCGATGATGCGTGCTGCTCGACATAACTGCGCTTATAGGTATAGGAGTTAGGGATCTGCTCCACCAGCAGCTCCATTGCCACTGCCATCAAGATGATGGGTAGGGTGTAGCGTACTATTTTCTTGAGAAAAGTGGTCATTTTGTTTTTTAAGACAATTTTCATCAATATATCGTCAATTTTTGTCAATTCCTGAATTTATATTAATCGTCATGCTGTCCGGCATCAAAACTGAAAATAAATAAAGTCAATGTCTTGTCCGGCGAACCACCAGATGGCTAAGGTCAGTGCGTAGTACATCCACCAGCGGTTAGGCAAGCGATTTTTCCATTCCATTAGGAGCATGACGAAGATGGCTACACCAACAACCAGCAGATGAGGGATATTCTCTACCTGTGGCAATGACAATATACTGCTGTCGCAGAGTGACTCTATGAAATGCCAACAACCAGCCAGCGAAGGCGCACGGAAAAGCAAGAGACCAAACATAACTAATATGTTAGTCAATAAGATACGACAAAAGTCACGAAATACGGGTAAACCATATTGATTAGTTGTTAGTTTCGTTTTTCTATAGAAAGCACCCGACAGTATCAATGGAACATATAGCAATCCGTGGTACAATCCAAATAAGCCGAATGTCCAGTCTGCTCCATGCCACAAACCAATTAGAATGAAAGTGATTAGAATAGCGAAGATAATTCCCCACTTATTCAAGTTACGGAACTTAATATTAAGAGGCATAAATACATAGTCCGTTAACCATGTAGTCAAACTGATATGCCAACGTTTCCAATAATCCGCAATATTGAGAGCAAAGAGTGGCGCACGGAAATTATCAGCCAAGCAAATACCTAAAAGTTTAGCTATACCTATGGCCATATCTGAATAACCCGAAAAATCCGCATAGAGTTGGAAGATATAAAGAATAGTAACCAATAACAAGGTGCTTGCCGACTGAGGTACCAAATCCAATGTGTTGTTCCAGACTGTATCAACATAAATAGATAGGTTGTCGGCAATTACAACTTTCTTGAACAAGCCCCACAGGACTTGGCGTAAACCATTAACCGATAACTCATAGTTGAAGACACGCTTTTTCTCCAATTGCGGCAGGAAAGTATTAGGGCGATCAATAGGTCCTGCCAACAAACAGGGAAAAAAAGCCACATATAGAGCAAAAGATATAATATTGCGCGAAGCAACGATATGTCTGCGATCAATCTCTAATATATAGCTAAGTAGTCTAAAAGTGAAGAAACTAATTCCTAATGGCATGATAATCTGCATAGTATGCCAATGCACTTGCAAGCCGAAATGGTTCAGCAACGAGACAAAAGAATCAACAAAGAAATTGAAATATTTGAAGTATCCCAATAGCGATAGTCCTAATATAACGCCTATTGTTTTGAGCAAAGTAGCTCGTTTATCATTAGATTTCTCAATGCCAATCCCTAATAGATAATATAGCACCGTAGCACCTATCAGAATAGGCAGCATACGCCAGTCGGCATAGCCATAAAAGAAATAACTGGCTATGAGTAAGAATATATTTTGGGCTTTTGTATGCTGATTGAGTGCCAAGTGGTATATCAGAAATACCACTACAAAGAACACTACGAATGAAAATGAATTAAATACCATGTATTATTGTTCAACCAATTCAACCAACCCATACGATAGATATAGGAATGCTACTTGTTTCCCCTCAAATAAAATGGCAGGTTTTGGTTCAGAAATGAGTATCGCCCCTTGGTTAGTATAGTCTTGTATAGTGCGATTCATATCCTCCACTTCATAGCACAAATGGTAATAAGAAATACCTTTTTTAACCATACGCACCACCTGATCACCTGCAATAAATTCAAAATTCAATCCCATATCAGTGGTTACCATACATAGGTACGCATCCTGCAAGGCATCATATACGATGTTACTTCGTTTCAAAATAGTATGATACTTGGTAAACTCTACTATAGCCTCCTCTATATTGGAGCATGCTATCCCTATGTGATGTACTTTCATATTACTTACCAGCTATACAATCTATCATTTCGCCTACATTATTCCACGAAAGAATCTCACGGGATGTAAACTTAATGTGGAAAAGCTTTTCTATCGCTACAATCAATTGAATATGGGTCAATGAATCCCAATCCTCTATATCATTGGCAGTGGAGCTATCCGTAAGCACAATCGTTTCATCATCCAAAATATCACGGAAGATACCTTCTACCTGTGATAAAATCTCCTGTTTTTCCATAAGTAACTATTTCTTAGTAATATAACATTCTTTTATTTCATACGAATCAACATCCAATTCATATCGTTTGCTATCGCCTATTGCCATAGGCATGAATCCAAGACGGTCATAATGCTCCGATACCATACCATTCTTAGGGGTAGGTATATATTCCCCTATAATACGCTTAAAGCCATGCTGCTTGGCATACGCTACAATCGTGTTTAAAGTAAAATGTTCCATACCGCGCTTTAACACACGACAACTCATAAACCAAGTATCAACAAATAAGGTGTCTGTATCTTCTTTATGCAGAATAATCACACAGATCAATCCGTTGTCACCATATTTATCCTCTAATGTAAAAGAAAAACATGAGTACGCATTGTCGCTACTCATGCGCGATATATCCGCATCGGTATAGCGAATGGTACGTAAATTAAACTGATTGCTTCGCTGGCTCAGTTGCGCTACGCGAGGGGTGTTAAAAGGTGTAAAGCCTTCAACAACCGATAGCATATTAAGACTCTTCAGGAAATCGGCTTCATTGGTAAATTTGGTGGCTGCGACCAGACGTTGTGCCTCTACCTGATATTGTTTGGTACGATCCTTATCAGCAGAGCTATACGATGCTGTTTCAAACAGATTGAGCGAATATAGATATTCTAAGTAATCTCCAGGATCTTCAGGTAACTCAGGGACGACTACACCTGGCACATTCTCACGCACAATATTGCGCTCGAATGGGTTATCATCCAAGAACACCATACTATCAAAACCGATATTCAAGATGCCTTGAATCATACGGATATTGTCCGCCTTGTTCTCCCAGTTGGCAATAAAAACGCTGATATCCTCCAAGCGCAGCACCATCTCGGGATTCTTCTCAAAAGGCTCTTTGGCCTTGTCCTCATCATTCTTCGAGCATACGCAAATGATGATACCGCGTTCGCGCAACTTCTTGACCCATTGCTGAAACTCGGTAAATGCTTTACCAATTCCTAATCCATGACCTACTTGGATATTCTCCCAACCATCATCACCTACTACTCCACCCCATACGGTATTATCTAAGTCCAAAATCAGGCACTTCTTAAACTGGCCCTCTATAGCACAAATGATATCCATTGCGCGACTTGCCACGTATGGCAACGCATCAATGGATAGTACCATCTCGGTGGATACATATACAGAGGTATCGAACAGCCAGTCGCGACCGAACTTGTTTTGCAGGGCGGCTATATCACAGATATAGAGATTGGGCAGTTCTTGTGCTAAAAGCATCAGCTCGTAGTTTAATTTGCGAACTTGATAGGTAAACGACTCCTCCAACTGATTTGCATAGGAACCAAACACCACATCCTCTATTTCAGGGTAATTGAAACATATCACTTTACCTTGTATACTCCCGCATGCATGACGCAAAAAAGCAATACGCTCTTCTGCTAATGCAGTGCGTGTACCCATATTAGAGGTTGAAAAATGCTCCAATAGTTTGTGCGTGGATTGAAAAATCAGCGTATATTGTGCGCGATGAGCATACAACTCCGATGTTGGATTCATCACCTGCCGCTCTACTTGATTGTACTCCGCCTCATAAAGGTCTAATGTATATCCTCGCTCCACAGCAGTACCCTTTAGCGCAACGGATAATAGTTGTGTAGCAGTATCGCCAAGAAGCGATACCTTCAATGGAGGGAATGACGGATTAGTCTTCCTTATGTTCCGCTTGAGCGCTTGAAAAGTCAACATCCTAATACTTATGACAATGCAAAAGTAGTATCATATTTGATAAGTTCTCCTTATCGCTCGGCGCGCATGGGGTTGTGGAGGAAATCATCATACGCAAGGCGGATGCCATCCTCCAGTTCGATGCGGTAAGTCCAACCAAGTTTGGTGGCCTTGCTGACATTCAATAGTTTGCGAGGAGTGCCGTTTGGTCGCGTAATGTCCCATTCGATGCGACCTTCATAGCCCACCACCTTTGCCACCAACTCTGTTAGCGACTTGATAGTCAGTTCCTTACCCGTGCCAGCATTGACGGTCTCGTTACCTGAGTAGTTATTCATGAGGAAGACGCATAGGTTCGCCAAGTCATCCACATACAAGAACTCGCGCAGTGGACTGCCATCGCCCCAGCAGGTAACACTCTCTGCCCCACTCTCCTTAGCCTCGTGGAAACGGCGGATGAGTGCAGGTAGCACGTGCGAGTGCTCGGGGTGGTAGTTATCGTTAGGACCATAGAGGTTGGTTGGCATCACAGAGATATAGTCGGTGCCATATTGGCGATTGAGGAACTCGCAGTACTTGAGACCCGAAATCTTAGCCAAAGCATATGCCTCGTTGGTTTTCTCCAGTTCGCCCGTGAGCAGGCAACTCTCGGTCATGGGTTGTGGTGCGAGGCGTGGGTAAATGCAACTGGAGCCAAGGAAAAGCAGTTTCTTGCAACCATGTTGCCAAGCGGAGTGGATGACGTTCATCTCGAGGATCATGTTGTCGTACATGAAATCGGCGAGAGCAGATTGGTTAGCGACAATGCCACCGACCTTGGCAGCAGCGAGGAAAACGTAATCGGGTTTTTCTTCGGCGAAAAAGTGTTCGACGGCCTCTTGACGACAGAGGTCAAGCTCGGCATGGGTGCGGGTGATGATGTGGGTGTAGCCTTGGCGCTGCAGTTCGCGCACGATAGCAGAGCCCACCATCCCTCGGTGTCCTGCGACGTATATTTTAGCGTTTTTATTCATATCGGTTTTATAGTTAATACAATAAACAACTTTACTGCGGACTTATAATTAAGACAATTTACGTCAATATATTGTCAATTTTCGTCAATTCATGTGTTATATTGTTTGAGGTTATGGGAGCGACAAGTCGCTGGTAACCTCATACAATAAGGTGACTATTTTTGGGTTTTAAGACAATTTACATCTATTCACAAAACAATTAGTTAGTAGCAAAGCGCGTTAGAACGGAGCCGTCGATGCTAAGAATCTCATTGGTCTGGTGATTATATAGATAACGCTCAATTACAACACTCTTTTGCGAGAAATTAACTAAAATTCCTATTGGCAACTTGGTTAAACGCATATAATTGTATAACTGCGCTCGATGGTTAAGGGTTAATTTCTCAACTGATTTACATTCTACTATGATTTTATCTAAACAAACAAAGTCCAAACGATAGTTGGCTCTCATAATACGGTTGTGATAAGTAGGAGTAAATAGCTTTTCTTTCTCATACCTTATCTCCTCTTCTTCGAGTTGCATAGCCAACCCTTCTTGATACACATACTCATTCAGCCCAGGACCCAACTCCTTATGTACCTCATAAATAGCTCCTATAATAGGATACATCAAGTCTTTTAGTTTATTTATATCAAATTGGGTTATCATCTCTTTGTTATAGTATATTGTCAAAAGAGTCTATAGTGTTTTGTTTTGCTCACTCATGCAGCACGCTGCATGCTTTTGAGTAAAAACAAAATATCTCTGGAATTGACTATAATTGACAATTTATTGACAATAATTGTCTTATATAGTATCCACAATTACTTCACAATGCCACGTTCGAGGTACTCGGCGAGGTTCACGCGGGCTTGCTCCGCGGCATGGTCCGCTGCCACCTTCTGCATATCATGGCGCACCATCAGACGCACCAACTCCTCGAAACTGGTCTTCGCAGGATTCCAACCCAATGCCTTCTTCGCTTTCGTAGGGTCGCCCCACAAGTTCACCACATCCGTTGGACGGTAGAAATCAGGCGACACCTCCACCAATGTCTTGCCCACCAAATGCTTAGGTCCCTCCACGCAGACACCTATCTCCTCGGCACCTTCGCCAAGGAACTCCAACGTAATACCCGCTTCCTTGAAAGCCAAATCGCAGAACTCACGCACACTGTGCTGTTCGCCTGTGGCGATCACAAAGTCCTCGGGCGTCTCATGCTGAAGGATGAGCCACATGCACTCCACATAGTCCTTGGCATAGCCCCAGTCGCGAAGCGAAGAGAGGTTGCCCAAGTAGAGCTTATCCTGCTTGCCCTGTGCGATACGTGCAGCAGCAAGGGTGATCTTGCGGGTCACAAAGGTCTCGCCACGGCGCTCGGACTCGTGGTTGAAGAGAATACCCGAGCAGCAGAACATATTGTACGCCTCGCGGTACTCCTTGACAATCCAATAGCCATAGAGCTTCGCCACAGCATAGGGTGAGTATGGGTGGAAAGGCGTGTTCTCGTTTTGAGGCACCTCCTCTACCTTACCATAGAGTTCGGAGGTAGAGGCTTGGTAGATACGGCAAGTATGGGCAAGTCCGCAGGCACGCACAGCCTCCAGCACACGCAGCACACCCGTGGCATCGATGTCGGCTGTGAACTCGGGAGAGTCGAAGCTAACCTGCACGTGGCTCTGGGCAGCCAGATTGTAAATCTCATCTGGGCGCACTTTACCGATGACCTGTATGAGACCCATAGAGTCGGAGAGGTCGCCGTAGTGGAGGTGGAAGTGGGGTTTGCCTTCGAGATGCGCAATGCGCTCACGATAATCTACGCTGCTACGACGAATGATACCATGCACCTCGTAGCCTTTGTCGAGTAGGAACTCGCTGAGGTATGAGCCATCTTGGCCAGTGACACCTGTGATAAGGGCTTTTTTCATATCAAATCTGGGGTATTTTCTGAATTTGGTGCAAAGGTACTACAAAAAATGCACATACGCAAGCAAAGCGAGCACTTTTTTGAAAAATGGATAGATTTATCTATTGAAGTATGTTCTTCTGCTGCTCGTTGAAAGCTTGCTTACATAAGAGTATGTAGAAGAAGATACTTCAGCGGTAATCCGTCTTTTTCAAAATAAGTGCGAATGGCTATAGTATGGGCTACATTGAGCGAACGTACTTTCGAGGTGGGCTCGTGAGCCAAGCGAACGGGGTGAAGTGCACCCAAAAAGTTAGACACAAAACTAAGTGTCGCTTATGGAGCATTCGTTAAAGGAAAAATTAAAGGCAATTAAAATGTACAATCGTGGTGTACCGCCCACTAGAATTGCTAAGAATTTAGGATTTTCAAGAAA
>JAZNMH010000008.1:0-41528 GCA_045579505.1 Paludibacteraceae bacterium | reverse complement strand
TCTTCCCTAAGAAGGTGCAAAAGTACAAAATATTATAAACATATCCAAATATTTTTGGAAAAAATGAGCAAAACAAAAAAATATACTATTTTTAAGACCAATAATTTGGATTTTAATACAGTATCTTTTATTTTTGTACCCTTATTTGACTTATCAAACAATAATAAACAATGAAGAAAATACTATTTTTGCTGCTTTTGGTAGTGTCGCAAGTGGCTATTTGTGCACAGGAAGTACCCCAATGGGTGCAGAAAAAGCCTCGCCCTGCGAACGATACCTACTTGTATGTAGTGGAGCGCGGTGTTGGCGCCACGGAGATGGAAGCACGCAATCGCGCTATGGGATTGGTGTATCGCAGCACGATAGAGCGTTTGTCGTTAGGAATTGACTTGTCCAGTATCAATAACGCAATTGCTAATGGAAGTAACTATGGCGACAGTTCCGAAGCAATGAACGTACCCGTGAACAAAGTGTGCGAATTTATTCAGCAGGAGGCCAACCAATATGCAGTATATGTATTGTGCCAAGTAGCACGATATGGAAATATACAAGTGTCATTTACCGACTTCACCCATTGCAATCAATCTTTCAGCAACCAAGTGGCAATTCCCTCTTGGTGTAATAATGAATGGCGCGCCAACAATTATCCTCGCGAATTGTATTTGCAGGGTTTTATTGTGGGTGAACCACAAACAGGTGAAAGTGTTGAGCAAACGCTTCAACGCCTAAAAGAGAAAGCCCAAGCGGAAGCCTTGCAAAATATCAACATTGCTACAAACAGGATAAAGTATATTTCCAACCTATCCGTGGAGAGTTGGCACAATCCCCAAACGAATGAGGTCTTTGCTTTTGCATGGGTTAAGAAAGAAGATTTAACACGTACACTGAAAAAGCAGATTATCAGCCATATCACTCGTACGGAGATGGCATTAGAGGAAGCTGAAGGTCTGTTGGCAGAAGGCGAGAAGGGTGCAACGCGCAAAGCAATAGCCAAAGCCATTGAATATTTGCAGCAAGTAGAGGAGCAACAAAAAGTGGTGCAAAGTGTGGACAGCAGCACAGAAATGGAAGATATTGCTTTTTCGGAAAGTAACGCCCTCAAACAGCGAGTAACAAAGTTGCAACAACAACTGAAGCATGGAGTAATGGTGTATATAGCTGGTAATGTGACTATTTTTGATAAATCATATCCCACATTTATTCAGCAGATTAAGCAGGAGATTTCTCCTATCGGTTGCACTTTCACCACAAACGAGGCAGAGGCAGATTGGATCATTAGGTTGCAGGGAACGACACAAGAACACAATACATTGCAAAAAAAATCGTATAGTGCATTTGTGGTTATGGCAGACGTAGCAATAGAGATAGAAAAGAAGGGACAGATTATTTATTCGGGCAATGTAAGCAAAAAAGGGGTTCATACAAATAATACAGAACTGGCCGCCAAAGAGGCATATACAGATGCAAGCAAAGATATTGCAGCACAAATTAGCGAAATAATAAATAACTAAAATACAAACAATTAAACAATTACAACAATGAAAACAAAAACTATTTTATTCTTATTCCTGTTGATTTCAGGAATGATGACTGCGCAAGTAAAACGTGTCGCAATTTTGGAAACTGTGGACAAGGAGAGCAAGGTATCGTATGCAAATAAACTGATTTTGCGTGCGAACTTGAGTAAAGCGATTACTAACACGGATGGCTATGAAGCGTATGACCGTACCGATATTGATGCCATTATGGGTGAGCAAGATTTCCAACGCACAGGTCTGGTAAGCAACGACCAAATCAAGAAACTGGGTGAAATGACAGGTGCTAACTACATTCTTGTAGCAGAGGCAGTTGTAGTAGATGGTAAAACAATGTTTATTACTGCCAAATTGTTGGATGTAGAAACCGCACGCACGATTATGACTGATAATATGATGATGGGAACAACAGCAGATGCTATTCAGAAAGGTTGTATTGCATTAGCAAAAAAAATGTTTCATGATGAAAATACAAATTCAGCAGTAGAAACAGAGAAAAAAACACTCTTTCAAAAGCCAAATAAACCTGAGAAAGTTAAAAAAGAAAAAGTGAAGTTAGTGCCTGCTGAAATACAATTAGTTCGTAATTCTAAAACCGACCAAAAATTGTTTGGTGTGCAAGCATATTCATACGGTGACAAACAGATGGATAAGCAAGCTTACGAAACTTTTCTACGAAACAATAATCCTAAAGTGTTTAAGCGTTACATGCGTGGTAAAGCATGTGTTTCGGCAGGTTGGACAATGTTTGCTATAGGAACTATTACGACAGTGACAGGTGGCGTACTAATGATCAAAGCAGAACAAAATGGGCATTCTTGGGAAGAAGATTGGGTTATAGGATTGGGAGTTATGTGTGGAGGTGGTGGATTAACTTTCCTTTCTATTCCCGTTTTGAGTGCTGGACATGGTATTGTGAATAATACACCCAAGCGCTTTAATAAACAAAATATGGTTAGAGCAGATTTATCACTAAACATTCAAGCAAGCCAAAACGGTGTTGGTTTAGCGTTGAGTTTCTAAAATAAGGAGATAAGTAACAACCTATTTGCGCAATCCGCATAATCGAATGAGATAGTCTCGGTTATGCGGATTGTCGCATTTATCCTGCTTTCCCGCAGTCTTACCCGTTACCACTCCGTTATCACTCCGATACCACTCCGTGATTGTCCAATACTTTCCTCATAGTTTGGCAGGGTGGAGACTATGCTGTCAATCCGTCTTGTGACAGTGAGACAGTGAGACAGTAAGACAATACATTTCTAAAACTTTTGTATATTGTATAGCGCGTATAATATTTTTAAAAACTACTGTCTTACTGTCTCACTGTCTCACAAGAGGGTAGCAAAAAGGACATTGAACGACCACCAACCACCGCTTATCCACCGCTTATCCACCCGATAGAGGGGAGGAGATTATAAAGGCAGGGCTACTTGGTCCTTCGAGAATAAAACAAAAACTGCCAAACTTTCGTTGGCAGTTTTTGTTTTATATAGCTATCGGCTATTGGCTATTGGCTATTGGCGATTTACTTCAACTTCTTAAATGTCTCACGCATATTGCATGCTTTGCTCAGAATAGCCTGCAAGTCGTCTATGCTCACGCGCTCTTGCGCCATGGTGTCGCGGTGGCGGATAGTTACGCAGTTGTCGTTCAATGTGTCGTGATCCACAGTGATACAGAATGGTGTACCAATAGCATCTTGACGACGGTAGCGTTTGCCGATGGAGTCTTTCTCGTCGTAGTTGGTGTGGAAGTCATACTTCAGCATATCCATAATCTCGCGTGCCTTCTCTGGCAGACCATCTTTCTTCACGAGTGGCATCACGCATGCTTTAACAGGAGCCAAAACGGCTGGCAAATTGAGGACTACACGTGTATCACCACCTTCCAACACTTCTTCTTTGTACGCACCGCACATCACGCTGAGGAACATACGGTCCACGCCGATACTGGTCTCAATCACGTATGGGGTATAGCTCTTGTTGAGTTCTGGGTCAAAGTACTCAATCTTCTTGCCACTATATTTGGCGTGTTGGCTTAGGTCAAAGTCAGTACGGCTGTGAATACCCTCTACCTCTTTGAATCCGAATGGCATGTGGAACTCAATGTCGGTAGCAGCGTTTGCATAGTGAGCCAACTTATCGTGGTCATGATAGCGATAGTTCTCATCACCCATGCCGAGTGCCTTGTGCCATTTCAATCGGAACTCCTTCCAATACTCAAACCACTTCATCTCCTCGCCTGGGCGAACAAAGAACTGCATCTCCATTTGCTCGAACTCGCGCATACGGAAGACAAACTGACGGGCAACGATCTCATTGCGGAATGCCTTACCGATTTGTGCGATACCGAATGGAATCTTCATACGACCAGTCTTTTGTACGTTCAGATAATTCACGAAGATACCTTGTGCCGTCTCTGGACGGAGATAAATCTTCATTGCGCCATCGGCGGTACTACCCATTTCGGTAGAGAACATCAGGTTAAACTGACGCACATCTGTCCAGTTGCGAGTGCCTGAGATGGGGCATACAATCTCCTCATCCAGAATGATTTGTTTCAATTCTTCGAGATTGCTATCGTTCATGGCTTTTGCAAAACGCTCGTGCAGTGCATCGCGTTTCTCCACGTTAGCCTTTACGCGCTCGTTGGTTTGCTTGAACATCTCCTCATCGAAGCTCTCGCCGAAGCGTTTGCGTGCTTTGGCTACTTCTTTTTCGATTTTCTCATCGTATTTAGCCAATTGGTCTTCAATGAGTACATCGGCACGGTAGCGTTTCTTGCTGTCTTTGTTGTCAATAAGAGGGTCATTGAAAGCATCCACGTGTCCAGAGGCTTTCCATGTGGTAGGGTGCATAAAGATACTGGCATCGATACCAACGATATTCTCGTGGAGCATAGTCATAGCATCCCACCAATATTTCTTGATGTTGTTTTTGAGTTCTACACCATTTTGTCCGTAGTCATAGACTGCACCAAGACCATCATAGATCTCGCTGCTTGGGAAAACAAAGCCGTACTCCTTGCAGTGTGCGACCAGTTTCTTGAAGGTTTCTTCTTGTGTTGCCATATCTATAAAAGTTCTAAAAGTTTCAAGGGTTTTAAAAGTTTCAAAGGTTGCGAGGGGCAAAAAGACCCTATTACGCAATTTGGGTGCAAAGGTAGTGAAAAAATTGCATATCTGCAAGCGAAAACGAGAAAACTAAAAGAAAAATCAAAAAGTGTTGCATATTTGCGAAAAAAGTTGTAACTTTGCGCTCTAATTTAGGATAATAGTGTATAAACAATTAAATTGCGTATGAAAAAGTCGTTTTTACTCGTCTTGACTATTTTTGTAATATCCATTGCGGGATATGCCCAATCTGAGATCTTGTTAGATGAACCATTCTCCAACTCGTTGGGTGCTTTCACGTTGGACGAGCAGAAATATCCTGGTTGTACCTATTCATCCATGTGGTATGTAAATAGTTCTTATGGTTATGCCAAGGTGTCTGCCAATGTGAGTGGTCAGTCACAGGGCGCAAGCGACTGCAAGTTAATCTCGCCCGTATTGAATACGAAGGGATACATGCAGGTGGTTTTGCGTTTTGATCATACGACTTATGCGGGCAATAGCACTTCCGATGTGGACTATTGCTTAGTGAAAGTGAGTAAAGACGGCACTAATTGGACAAAACTGACTATCCCCACTTGGCCCAGCAAACGTTGGGGGTTTGTAACGTGCGAGATTGACCTGACAGCATATGCCTCCAGCACTATGCAGTTTATGTTTGAATATATTTCTACAAGCAGTTATGCAGGCACGTGGGAGGTGAAGAATGTGGTGGTCGAGGCATTGGTGTCGCCTGAGGATTATTGCCCATACGAAGAGTTGGAAGGACTGACTTCGGAGAACTTGCGCAAGCAGTTGTATAGCGATATTTCGCAACATACTATGTTGAGTTACAATCAGGTACGTGGTGATAAAGCCAAGGTGGATGTGCGTGCAGATGGTAAGATTTGGGATATCTATTCGGCATATAATTTTTATTTGTCGGATTATTGCTCGGGTATAAATGTTGTGGAGGGCGAATGTTATAATCGTGAACACGTACTGCCTAAATCTTGGTGGGGTGGTTCGACCTCTGAGGCTATGTACACGGATTTACACCATATCTATTCGGTGGATGCCATGGCAAATGACAAGCGTTCCGCATGGATATATGATGAGGTCAAAACGGCAAGTTGGAGCAATAATTTAGGCTCTAAGTTGGGTACAAGCACCAATTGGAGTGACGAAACTGCGTTTGAACCAGTGGATGAATACAAAGGCGATATTGCTCGCATCTATTTCTACATGCTGACTTGTTATATGAACAAAGATTTCACGCAAGGAGGCAAAGGCTATCGCTATTTCACGTATAGCAATGGTGTTAGCAATTTCAAGACAACAGCATTGGCATTGATGCTCAAGTGGCATAGACAAGACCCTGTGTCGGACAAGGAGATCACAAGAAATAGCAAGGTTGCTAATTTGCAGGGAAATGACAATCCATTTGTGATACAACCTGCGTTGGTGGAATATATCTGGGGAACAATGAAGGGTAAGCCATACGACTGCGATGCTGAGGTGGTGGAACCCGATGCAGGTACGGTGGACGGAGCCATCACGTGTCAGGAAGCGCGTGAGAAAGCGTTGGCGTTGTCAGTGGGCAGCCAATCCGCAGAGGAGTACGTGGTGGTAGGTTATGTAACATCGTTGAATGGAGGGTATAGCACCCAATATAAGAGTCAATCGTTCTGGGTGGCAGATACACCCAATGGCGGAAATGTATTCTATGCCTTCCAATGCTACTATAATGCACCCGTTGTCAAAGGCGATAAGGTCTCGCTGACGGGTCGATTGCTCAATTACAATGGTACACCAGAAATGAAATGGGGACAAACCAACGTCCTCGTTCCCGCTTCAGCAACGGCAGTAGAGAACGTGGAAACATTGGATTGGCAGGACCAACAAGTAGAGGTTTATTCTCTAACAGGACAAAATGTGTCTGCCTTGCGCCCAGCGTTGCCACAAGGGGTCTATGTGTTGCGCCAAGGCAATAAGATAGGCAAGGTTATTGTTCGATAAGATGCAAGCGATTGATACATATTACTTTTTGGGTATAGGTGGCATAGGCATGAGTGCTTTGGCACGGTATTTCGTAGCCAAGGGTTTTCGTGTCATGGGCTATGACCGTACTCCTTCGCCTTTGACGCAATCGCTTGAAGCAGAGGGGATTGTTGTGCAATATGATGACTGCTTGGATAAGGTGCAAGAGTTGGATGTGGCAACGACGGTGGTGGTGCGGACGCCTGCTGTACCTCAGGATATGGCGCTGTATGTGTGGCTGCGTGAGCAGGGGTTCACTATCCTCAAGCGTGCGGAAGTGTTGGGCTTGATTACCCGCCAGCAGCAGGCTCTTTGTGTGGCTGGTACGCATGGCAAAACGACTACCAGCACCATTTTGGCACATATCCTCCATTCCTCGCATATTGGCACCAACGCTTTTCTTGGTGGCATTGCCAATAACTATGACACTAATCTCTTGCTCGATGCTAAGAGCAATTATGTGGTGGTCGAGGCAGATGAGTTTGATCGCTCTTTCCATCATCTCACGCCCTATATATCCATCATCACCAGCATGGACCCTGACCATTTGGATATCTATGGTACGGAGGAAGCCTACAACGAGAGTTTTGCGCACTACGCTTCTTTGGTACAAGAGGCGTTAGTGGTCAAGAAGAATATAGCCTCTCGCCTTTCGCCTCTCGACTCATCGCCTTATCGCCTTTTTACCTATGCTGTTGATGAGCAAGCAGATTTCTTTGCGGATAACATACGCGTAGAGGACGGGCATATATACTTCGATTTCCATACGCCCGATACCCAATATCCAATAGCCAATATCCATTTAGGTGTGCCCGTGTGGGTGAATATTGAGAATAGCGTCGCAGCGATGGCTGTGGCGTGGCTTGTGGGGGCGACTGAGGACGAATTGCGACATGGCGTGAGCAGTTTTGCAGGTGTCTTTCGCCGATTCAATATCCATCTGAATACTCCTCAGATCACCTATATTGATGACTATGCGCATCATCCACAGGAGTTGGCGGCTACCATAGAGTCTGTTCGACGATTGTATCCCGATAGATATGTGATAGGAGTCTTCCAACCTCACCTTTTCTCGCGTACACGTGATTTCGCAGATGCGTTTGCTGAGGTGCTGAGCCAATTGGATGAGGTAGCGTTGTTGCCTATTTATCCTGCTCGCGAACAGCCGATAGAGGGGGTGAATAGCGAGTGGCTGATGGATAAGATAATTGTCAAACGTGCTTTGGTATTACCCACCATATTGCCCAAATACTTGCGCGAACGTGTTAAGAACTGCCTTGCTGCGAATCGACAAGTGGTGGTAATTACCATGGGCGCGGGAGATATTGATAGACAAGTAAATGAGATTACACATAAACTAACTTACAAAATACTTTAATTATGAAAATCAAGACAATTATTGCTTTAGTGAGTGCCGTTGTGGTGGTATCAGCAATGTCTGTTGCCGCTTTTTGGGCATCTCATCGACCCGACCCGTCGCCTTGTGCATGGCTTAGGGTGGAGGTTACCGACAGTTTGGACCGTCGGTTTGTAGAGAGTGAAGAACTGCGCCGTTTGTTAGCGCGCGAGGGCTTATTGCCAGTGGGACAACCGATGCAAGAGGTGTCCTGCCAAACCATTGAGGACTGCCTCCTCAAGCATGATATGGTGCGGACGGCAGAGTGCTTTAAGACCTATCAAGGTGGTGTGTGTGTGCGTGTAACACAGCGTGTGCCTGCTTTGTATGTGGTGAGCAACGATGGGGCTTACTATGTGGATAGCGACCGACAGATTATGCCTACCCGCCGAACGATAGAGGTCGATGTACCGCTCTTCAAAGGGGCTGTGGGCAAACGTGCAGCCATGGAGGAATACTTTGATTTTGCCCAGTGGATTATTTCGGACCGCTATTGGCAATCACGTATTCAGTATGTGCAGGTGGTCCATCCCAAGCATCTGGTTCTCCATCAGAAGGATGACAAGGGTAAAATTATCTTGGGCGACCTCTCGCAATACGAGCTGAAATTGGAAAAACTGCAAAAACTTTATGCCAAGGAGGCGGACTACATGAACGAAATGAACTATCGCGAATATGACTTGCGCTATAAGGGGCAGGTTATAGGTCGCAAATAGTTGCATGGGGAATATAGTATAGAATTATGGCAAAAACGAAAATACAATCAACCGTACCACACCCACTGGTGGCCATCGAATTGGGTAGTCATGGGGTGCGCTCTATGGCAGTCGAACGTACTGAGGAGGGGTGGCTGCATGTCTTGGGAGCTGAGGCTTCTAATCGCAACACCAGCGTAGAGCGTGGCGTGGTAACCAATACCAGTAATGCCAGTTATGGCATTGGCGAGTGCCTCAAACTATTGGCTAACCGCATTCAGCACCCACAATTAACCAAGGCGTTTGTGTCTTTAGGTGGGCGTTCGATGAAGGTGGTGGAGGTCGAGTCGCGTCGCGATCAGGTGCATCGCAAGGAGGTGCAGCAGTTCCTGTTGGAGGAAATGGATGCAGAGTGCAAACAAAAAGTAGAGGAGCGTAATCCACATGTGGCAGTCCTCGCGTTGATACCATATGCATACGTGCTTGATGGAGTGATGCAGCAGCAGGAACCTGAGCCTCATCAGCGTGCTGCCGAGGTCGTGGTGAAGTACGTCGCTTTTGTTGGTATCAGGGAACTGGAGCAGAAGGTATTGGACAGTTTTGTACGTGTGCCTAAGCATATAGAGCACACGTATGCGCGCCCCGATGCCCTACTATGTGCGTTGGCAAGCGATGAGGACCTCAAGAATGGCTGCGCCATCTTAGATATGGGCGCACAGACTACTACGCTCACCATTTTCAAGGACAATAAGTATGTATATAATAAGGTAGTCTCTCAGGGAGGCTATGATGTGACACGCGATATTGAGCAGCTGGGTATGAGTTTTGCCTACGCTGAGCGCTTGAAGTGTAACTATGGCACTCCTGTCGCAGACGAGAAAACGGCGAGTCGCTGTGTGCGTGTGCCTAATCCCAATGCGCCAGAGGGGGTTGTGGTATTGCGTTTTGGTGATGTGGTAAATACCATTGCTGCTCGCCTGCATCAAATCTTGGCACCTCTCATGAGCGACTTGCAAGCGTATGAGAGCACTATTGGAGTGCTATATATTACGGGTGGTGCTTCTATGCTTAATGGTATGGAGGACTATGTGCAGAGTCTCACATCGATACCAGTGATGTATGGTTCGCATGCTGCTTGGTTGGATGAGGATACGCCTGACGAGTATTATGCGCCTTGCTATTCATCGTTGGTAGGTACGTTGATTTTAGGGGCATTGTATCGTGAAACGCACCCTATGGCTGAGCCTGTCGATGACCTGCGCAAGCGAATAGAAAAACTCACCAAGAATGCCCAAACAAGCATCTTGGATATGTTTACCGAACAATATTAACTGAATAATCAAAATCAATATACTATGTACGATGTGATTAATGATTTGGGTTTGGAGATTACCCAAGATACTATTATCAAAGTGATGGGCGTAGGTGGAGGTGGCTGCAATGCGGTTAATTATCTATATTCGCAGGGGATTTCAGATGTAACCTTCTTGGTCTGCAATACCGATAAGCAAAGCCTCAGTCGCAGCAGTGTGCCTGCCAAATTGCAGTTAGGTCCAGGTTGGGGAGCAGGTGGTAAACCTGAGGTTGCGCAACAGTATGCCGAGGAGAGTCGCGAACGTATCCGTGAGGCACTCAACGATGGTACACAAATGCTCTTTATCACCGCTGGTATGGGTGGTGGTACAGGTACGGGTGCTTCGGCTATTGTGGCAGAGGTGGCGCGTGAGATGAATATCCTCACGGTGGGTATTGTCACCATACCGTTTGAGTTTGAGGGCAAGAAGAAAATTAAGAAGGCTATGGTGGGCGTGGCCAAATTGGCGGAACACGTAGATGCTATCTTGGTGATTAATAATCAGAAACTGCTGAATATCTATCCCGACTTCTCGTTGCCTAATGCCTTCTCCAAGTCAGATGATGTGGTGGCCAATGCAGCGCGCTCTATTGCAGAGATTATCACGGTGCCTGGCTATATCAATACCGACTTCGCCGATGTGTATAATACACTCAAGAACGGTAATGTGGCTATCATGAGTGTGGGTAGTGCCAGTGGCGAGGAGCGTATCTCGCAGGCTATCCACGAGGCACTGCATTCGCCTTTGGTCAATAATGATGTGCATGGTGCTCAGCGTATGTTGTTGCAACTCTATTGCTCGCATGAGAACTCTATCGTGGCTTCCGAGATGGAGCAACTGCACACGTTTGTCAATGAGATGGGCGATGACGTGGAGGTACAGTGGGGTATCTCTTTTGACGATAAGTTGGCGGACAAAGTGCGTGTAACGGTCATAGCGACTGGATACGAGGTCTCTGACATTCCTGGTCTGGATGATGCGGTGGGTAAGAAGACGGTAGATGAGGCTATTGATACATTCTATCCCGAATCGCGTAAGGAAGAGTCCACCGAAACGCCTGAGCCAGAGGAAACTCCACAACCTGTAGCTCCCGAACCTGTGGTGCTGCAAGAGGGCGATATGGTCATTGACCTCGAGATGGATATGGAGATGCCTGCGCCTAAGCCAGAAGTGCAACGTTCTATCTTTACTCCGCCTCCTGCAGCGAAACCCGAACCTGCGAATACGCGCCTCTCGGGTATTGCCAGTTGGATGCGTGGCCGTCGATAGTTATTGCTTACGCTCATGTCACTCCGTTTCTTCTCATTTGCTTGGCATGCGGTATTGGAGGTGTTGTATCCTACCTTTTGCCCTGTTTGCAAAGGCAAACTGATGGAGGATGAATCCGTTGTCTGTAGTGATTGTGTGGCATCTATTCCTCGTACTGAGCATGCTATATTGGAGCAGAATGGCATTGATTTACTCTTTTTAGAGTTGATTCAGAAGGAAAGACGCACCGTGCGCTATGAGCGCGGTGCGGCTTTTGCGTTTTATAATAGGGAGAGGGGCTTTGCTTTGCGCACGTTGATAGAGCAAGGTAAGTACGGTACGCACCCCGACCCGCAGATTTTCTATTTCTTAGGGCGTTTAGCAGCGCAGGAGTATATAGATTCTGATATTTTTGACGACATTGATTACTTGGTGCCTGTGCCTTTGCACCCTCGCCGTCTGCGCCAACGTGGGTTTAATCAAGCGGAGTGGATATGCAAGGGACTTAGCGAAGTGCTGCATATCCCTATGGATACCGAACATCTTATCCGCACGCGCAACAATCCTCACCAGTCGCGCTCGCTATTTGAGAAACGCCAAGATAATGTGAAGGACATCTTCGCTGTGCGTTATCCTGAGGAGTGGAAGAATAAGCATATCCTCCTCGTGGACGATGTCATCACTTCGGGTTCGACTATGTTTGCTTGTATGCAACAAATAACGCCTATCCGAGCATGTCGGATAAGCGTTTTTTCCTTAGGCTGGGCACATAAATAACCCTTGCCTCTCGCCTTTAGCCTTTAGCCTCTCGCCTTTAGCCTCTTTACCACTGCTTTCACCACGAAGTACACGATGAGCAATCCTATCAGTGCCATGATGGCGATGCTGAGTTCGTGGCTGTAGGTGTGGATAAGATCCATTTGACCGTGCGCCACATAGCCCAGCAGTGCCAGTACTATATTCCACACGCCTGCACCCAAGAAGGTGTAGAATAGGAACCAACCAAAGTGCATTTTGCACAAGCCTGCTGGGATACTTATCAGCTGGCGAATGCCTGGTATCAGGCGTCCTACAAAGGTACTCACCTTGCCGTGATCGTTGAAGTAGTCTTCGGCCTTCTTCACTTTCTCCGAAGAGAGCAGGCATAGATGTCCCACTTTGCTATCCGCAAACGCATAGATGATAGGGCGACCAAGCCACATAGCCAACAGATAGTTGATGATTGCACCGATGATTGCGCCTAATGTGCCAAAGAGCACTACCAGTAGCACATTCAGTGGATAACTATCTGTGGTGTGCAGGCTACTGCCTTCAATACCTGCCACATACGCTGCGGGAGGAACCACCACCTCGCTTGGAAAAGGAATAAACGAACTCTCTACAGCCATTAATGTGGCGATGGTGCCGTAGTTCATGTTTTCCGCGTACCAATTCTCTACACGCTCAATGATAGATACTTGTGTGGTATCCACCGCTTCTTGCGCCCATGCGCTTGTAGCCACTGTTGCTAATATCGCAACCAATATAATCCATTTCTTCATATACAAATGAATGTCTTTTCTGGGCAAGCGCAATGTTGGCGCGCGCAGAAGTTGTTTATGTTGTCTTTCCTAATTCTCACACCTCCCATTGTTCAAGGGTCTGTGTCAGTTGGTCGAAGGTCTTGGCTTTGCTTTTCTCGCGTACTTCGTTAATCTGTTGATTGACAGCCTCGTCGTATGACTCTGCCTCCACATTGCGTATCACGCCGAGTGCGATAGGCAGGGTGGTGTCGCCCTCTTGTCCCATCATAGCGAGCATGCGGTGTAGGGTAGGGTCTTGCATAGTGGCATCGTGGGTAAGAACGCGCTCGTCATCAGCAGGTACAACGATAATCTGAGGGATAATACCTTGACTATAGTCCAGTGCCAAACCTTTGTCTTTCTCTTTGCCGAAGATCATCTTCTCGTCGTGTCGGAGTACGATAGAGCGGTCAGCACGTGTCTCGCGGTCGGCAATACATGCATGGGTACCATGGTTGAAAATGACGCAATTGACCAGACACTCGATGATGCTGGCACCCTTGTGTTGGTGGGCTTGTACCATACAATCCACAGTGGTAGGCATATCCACATCCAGTGTGCGGGCAAAGAAGGTGCCGCGTGCGCCGAGTACCAACTCGGCAGGGATGAACGGACGCTCTACGGTGCCGAATGGGCTGGACTTGCTGACAAAACCTTTAGGCGAGGTAGGCGAATATTGACCTTTGGTAAGACCATAGATACGGTTGTTATACACGCATACATTGAGATCTACGTTGCGGCGTATCTCATGAATGAAGTGGTTACCGCCAATCGCCATACAGTCGCCGTCGCCTGACATCTGCCATACGCATAGTTCGGGGTGGCTGGTCTTCACGCCTGTGGCGATAGCACCGCCGCGACCGTGGATAGTATTAAAACCGTAGGTGTTCAGGTAGTGAGGCATACGGCTTGAGCAACCGATACCCGAGATAACTGCTACCTGATGCGTAGGAATACCTATCTGCGCCATTGCTTTTTGCAGTGCCATACAGATAGCATGGTCTCCACAACCTGGGCAGAACTTTACATATTGATCACTTTTGAATTGACTTGCTTCCATAGAATGTATGTAGATTAAAAGGCGTTTTTAACAAAGTTAACTATGCGATCCACTGCAAATGGTTGTGCAGTCATCTCGTTGTATTGCTCTATGCGCAGACCCTCGAACTTCGAGCGCAAGTATGCAGCAAACTGTCCGTTGTTCAATTCGCAGACAATCAGATGTTTGTACTTATGAAGAACCTCCTCGGTGTTCTTAGGCAGTGGGTTGATGTAGTTGAAGTGTGCCAATGCGCAGCCCAGTTCGTTGGCTGCTGCATGCAGGTGTCCTTCGGTGCTTCCCCAGCCGATGAGCAGGGTGTCGCTATCGGTATTCCCTTGTACTTGCAAGAGTGGAATTTGGTTTGCTATCTGGTCGATCTTCGCTTGACGGGTGCGAACCATTTGTTGGTGGTTCTCAGGGTTGGTAGAGATAGTACCCTTTTGTGCATCACGCTCCAGACCTATATTGCGGTGTTCATAACCCTCCATACCCGGATAAGCCCAGTAGCGCACGCCGCGTTCATCGCGCAGAGCGGGGTTGTAGTGTCCCTTCAGTTCTTCAGGCACGCCTTGTGGCTTAATCTCAGGCAGCTCGCTCAGTTGTGGTATGCGCCACAGACCTGTACCGTTTGCTAAATAGGTATCGGTGAGCAGGATAACAGGGGTCATGTTCTCCAATGCAATCTTGCTGGCTTGATATGCGTATTCAAAGCAGTTGGCGGAGCTCGATGCGGACATGACCACAGCAGGGCACTCGCCGTTGCGGCCGTAGAGCGCTTGCATGAGGTCGGTTTGCTCGGTCTTGGTTGGCAGACCCGTACTTGGACCACCGCGTTGTACGTCTATTACTACTAATGGCAACTCTGCCATTACGGCCAATCCGATAGCCTCGGACTTGAGACTCAGACCAGGACCAGAGGTGCTGGTGGCAGCCAGATCGCCTGCGAAAGCCGCACCGATAGCGGTGCAGACACCGGCTATCTCATCTTCGGCTTGCACTACCATCACGCCCATGTCTTTGCGGGCTGCAAGCTCGTGCATGATGTCGGTAGCAGGAGTGATAGGGTAGGAACCCAAGAAGAGGCGTTTGCCACATTTCTCCGCAGCAGCTATCAATCCCCATGCGGTGGCTTTGTTGCCTGCGATGGAGGTGTAGGTGCCTTTAGGCAGTTCGTTGGATTTCTCCACGTTCATCGTTTGTATGTTCAGCGCGAGGTTGTTGCCATAGTTGAAGCCATCGGTCAGTACCTTCACGTTGGGTGCGATGAGTTGAGGCTTCTTTTGGAACTTACCCTCCAAGAAACTAACGGCCTTATCTACAGGGCGATTGAAGAGCCAGCATACGAGTCCCAAGGCGAACATATTGCGCGACTTGAGTACCGATTTGTTGTCCAAGCCCATGTCTTTGAGTGCCTCTTTGGTGAGGGTTGTCAGGGCTACGGGTATGATTTGTACCGACTCGGGGATACCTAACTCGGTAAATGGATTGTCTGTTTGATAGAGTGCTTTTTCCAAATCTTTGGCGGTAAGCGAGTCGGTGTCCACGATGATGACTGCATCGCGTTTGAACATAGATTCACTCTCTTTCCACTGTGCACCTGCCTGATTGAATTTCGAACCCAGGGCACACACTTTCAGTGCGGCAGCGTTCATGGCTACAATCACATCGGCTTGATCACCAGGGGTATAGACACCCGTACCTAACTGAACTTGGAAACCGCTGACGCCACCCAATGTACCTTGTGGTGCGCGAATTTCAGCAGGAAAATCAGGCAGCGTACTAATCTCGTTGCCCAAGATTGCGCTTAGCGAGGCGAACATGGTGCCGGTCAATTGCATGCCGTCACCCGAATCGCCACAGAAGCGAACTACTACATGTTGCTTTTGCATGGTTGTTAATAGTGAGTAACTAATAGTTAATATTTTGTGTTGTTGTCAAAACGACCGACAAAGGTACTGCTTTTTTCTGAATTATGCAAATTTTTTTTGCAACTATATCAGGATTGTGTGATATATGCCATTTTATGTCATTTTCTAAGATTTATTCTTGCTTTCCAGCAGTCTTTCCCGTTACCACTCTGTTACCACTCCGTTATCACTTCGTTACTGTTCTGCACTTTCCCTTTATTCCTCTCGTGTTTTTTCCCTTTGCGCCCAATGTGTTGTTTTGGGCGCAACTGTTGTTGGGTCATGTTTTTTATGTTGTTGTCAATCACATCCTCTTATATTTCCGCCATTGGTTTTGTGCACGGCGGTAGGTCGCCGTGTATTCTTGCCTTTACACCTTACACTTTACACCATACACCATAAAAATTGCCTCAATTAGCGATTTTTCTTGCTCAATCCAAAATAATTTACTACCTTTGCACCGCAATTTCGGTTAATGGAAAATATGACCTATCAACTGATATTGCAGACATATTATAAAAAAGGCGTTTATTACGCTTTGTTCTGGTAAATAGAAATCTCGCAAATTTCGAATTGATATTCAGAACTTAGCAACGATAGATGTCCTACGGGGATATAAAACATCCTTAGTGTCCTTGTATGTGTATAATGGGCTCGCGTGTTTACATCTGCGCAGCGCGCTCGTTTGCGCAAATGAGGAGGATATTAACTATCAACTAAATTACCGTTTTATATTCGGCGTGGGCTTCGCGTTGTCGGTTCTTATATCAAGGCAATGCGAGGGCCTCTATTTGCAGAACAGACAATGGAGGTCTCACGCTTTTTGTTTTTTGTGAAAAAATATGTTTTATGAATGAAAAGCACTGAACGAAAATTCGAAAAATAATTAAATATACACGAATATGAAAAACAAATTATTGCTTTTAGTTGTAATGTGCATGATGATGGTCAGCGCATTTGCAGTACCAGCACGCAAAGGTGGTGTAATAGTAACACAACCTGATGGAACAGAACTTGCTGTATATCAGCATGGTGATGAGTATTTTCATTGGCTTACTAATGCCAAGGGGGAGTGGCTCAGTTTAGATAGCGATGGTTTCTATCGCGTTACTGAAACCTTAACTGCGGCAGAAATCAACACAAGGCGAATGACAGCACCAAGGCGCGCAGAGTACAAAGCAACACCGTTGAATGTGGCTCCTCGCGGATTGATTATTTTGGTGAACTTTACGGATGCACAATTCCAAACCGACAAGGCGGAGATGGATAGTATGCTCACGGGCTACAACTATGCTCGTGATTATTCGTATAAATATGGAACAAGAAATTATCATATCACTTCGCAAGGATCTGCTCGTCAGTATTTCTATGATTCCTCTAACGGGCAGTATAATCCTTCGTTTGATGTGGTAGGTCCTGTGACCATAAGTCAAAACATGTCATACTATGGTGGAAATAATAGTTGGGGCAGTGATAAAGCTCCCGAGAAGATGATTAAAGAGGCGTGCGAATTAGTAGACGCTACTATAGATTTCTCACTATATGATAATGACAATGACGGATATGTGGATTTTGTTTATGTCATCTATGCAGGTTATGGTGAGGCTGATGGTGGTAATGCTACTACCATTTGGCCGCACTCATGGGATTTATATTCTGCAGGAGTTACTTGTAATGTGGACGGAAAGCGTGTTTCCCGATATGCTTGCAGTAATGAGTTGAACTACCATTCTAAACAACACACAGGTATCGGTACTTTTTGCCATGAGTTTAGTCATGTTTTGGGATTACCCGATTTATATGTGACTTCAGGTGAAAGTACGCATAAAACTTTGGACGCATGGTCTATCCTTGATTATGGGAATTACAATAACGATGGCAATACACCTCCTACATATTCCGCATACGAGCGCTTCTTTATGGGGTGGCTAACTCCAAGATTGATGACAGAGCCTGAAAATGTGGTGCTAGAGGATTTGAGTACCACCAACGAGGCACTGCTAGTTACTGAGACTGATCAACACAACTTGATTGGCAATGACCCTAATCCAACTACTTTCTATTTGCTCGAAAATCGCCAACAAATGGGATGGGATGAGTATCTGCCTGGACACGGACTAATGCTTACCAAAATACAATACAACTACAACAAATGGTATCAAAATATAGTCAATAATACGGTTTCCAGTATGGGCGTAGATTTGATAGAAGCTGATGGTGTTGCGGACAAGACATATGCAAAGGTCGGTGATCTTTTTCCTGCTGGAGCAATTGAATATTCAGGGATTGCGAACCATCCAATTAAGCATATTCGGGAGAAAAATGGAGTAATAACTTTTAGTTATAAGAATGCTATACCAGATTCCAATGATGAACCAGATGATAAATATAAACTACTATATTCTTCCTCCGATGGCAATATCGTAACTCCTTATAAGACAGATGTCTTTGGAGCTAATATAGTTAGTAATACGATGATCAATGGTCAATGTGTCATTACCTTTGATGCCCCGATAACGAATATAGGAGACTCTGCTTTCTATAACTGCAAAAAACTTACATCTATTACAATCCCAGAAGGTGTAATGAGTATAGGAAATTCTGCTTTTGATAATTGCTATAGCTTGTCTTTAATCACGATTCCAGAAACAGTAACGAGCATTGGAGAACAAGCTTTCGAGCACAATTCTCTTACTTCTATTACTATTCCCAATAGCGTAACATACATAGGTAGATATGCATTTTCTTATTGCACTAAACTCAATTCTGTTACTCTTCCTAATAGCATAACGAGCATCGAAGATGGAACATTCGGGACTTGCGAATCTCTCACCTCTATTACTATCCCTAATAGTGTAATAAGCATTGGAAAGGAAGCATTTAAAAATTGCTCTTCCCTTACCTCTATCACTATTCCCAATAGTGTGACTAATATTGGAGATTATGCTTTCTGCTATTGCTCCTCTCTTGAAGGTATTACTATTCCTATTAGTGTAGATTCCTTAGGTTCGTCTGTTTTCCAAAGCTGTTCATCACTTTCATCTGTGATATGGAATGCAGAGGATTGTGTATCTACTTCTGCATCTTTGTTTACTAATTGTAACATAAATAGTTTTATATTTGGCGATAATGTAAAATCTATTCCTAATTCTCTATGCTCTGGACTATCAAATCTTACAACTATCACTATTCCTAGTAGTGTAGAAAGTATTGGTAATTTTGCTTTCCGCAATTGTTCTTCCTTAACCTCCCTTGTTATTCCTGCTAATGTAATAGAAATTGGTGGTTATGCTTTCGCAGGTTGCTCATCAATAACTTCTATTACATGTAATGCAGACACTATTCCCTCTATAACTCGTTCTACGTTCAATGATGTAGATAAAAACATCCCTCTATATGTACCATGTGGTACTCTTGAAGCGTATAAATCAGCATCTGGTTGGAAGGAATTTACCAATATCCAAGAACCTCAAACTGAGTATTCAATCATAGTATCATCATATGATAATAACCAAGGAACTGCATCGGTGGACAAGAATACCGCTTGTGAGACAATTATTTCGGCTACTCCTGCAGATGATTATATGTTCACACAATGGAGCGATGGAAATAAAGACAATCCACGTACTCTAATCCTAACACAAGATACAGAATTAGTCGCAGAGTTCACAACGCAAATAGACTCTACTTATTACATCTACTACACCTCCACCGATGGCAATATCGTAACTCCATACAAGACTGATGTCTTTGGCGCAAATATCGTAAGCAACACCTACGAAAATGGTCAAGGTGTTATTACTTTTGATGGACCTGTGACAAAAATTGAAAATGAAGCCTTTTATAGATGTTCTTCTCTTGTTTCTATCACTATCCCTAATAGCGTCACGAGCATTGAAGATTATGCTTTCCGATTTTGCTCTTCCATCACCTCCCTTACCATCCCCAATAACGTGATAAGCATTAGCAGTACTGCTTTCGCTGATTGCTCCTCCCTCACTTCCATGGTTGTGGATAGCGGCAACACTGTCTATGATAGTCGTGAAAACTGCAATGCAATCATCGAAACAGTTACCAATACACTTATTGCAGGATGTCAAAATACAATCATCCCCAATAGCGTAACGAGCATTGGATATGCGGCTTTCGCTGATTGCTTCTCCCTCACCTCTATCACTATTCCCAATAGTGTAACAAATATTGGACCTTATGCTTTCAGCACTTGCACCTCCCTCACCTCCCTCACTATCCCCAACAGTGTAACATACATAGGTATATGTGCATTTGATCATTGCACTGATCTTATTTCTGTTACTATTCCCAATAGTGTAACAAACATTGGAAGTAGTGCTTTCTCTGGTTGCTCCTCCCTCACCTCACTCACCATCCCCAATAGCGTCACGAGCATTGCAAGTGGTGCTTTCTCTGGTTGCTCCTCCCTCACTTCCATAGTTGTGGATAGCGGCAACACTATCTATGATAGTCGTGAAAACTGCAATGCAATCATCGAAACAGTTACCAATACACTTATTGCAGGATGTCAAAATACAATCATCCCTAATAGTGTCACGAGCATTGGAAAGGAAGCTTTCGAAGCTTGTTCTTCTCTTGTTTCTATCACTATCCCTAATAGCGTCACTAGCATTGAAGATTATGCTTTCCGATTTTGCTCTTCCATCACCTCCCTCACCATCCCTAATAGTGTCACGAGCATTGGAAAGGAAGCTTTTTTTCGTTGCGGATCTCTTGATACAATCTACATAAAAGTTACCAATCCACCTACTTTAGGTACTGATGTGTTTTATGTCATTTCCCCTACCTGCATTGTTCCTTGCGGTACCCTCGCTGCTTACCAAGCATCTGACTGGGCAAACCAAGTTGGTGAATTAGTGGAGGAATGCGGAGATGAAGAGTTCATTACTGTAAACCAAATTCAATATACCTCTTCTGATGCTAATATCATAATTCCTAATATAGGATATATGGGTGAATTAGATGCTTTTGGTGCCAATATTGTTAGCAATACCTATGAAAATGGAGTGGGTACTATCACCTTCGATGGACCTGTTACACGCATCGGTTACCAGGCATTTAGTAATAGCGAGACACTAACATCAATTACACTTCCAGACAGTATTTATTCAATAGACTTTGAGGCGTTTAGAAACTGTGATCGATTGAAGTTTATCACAATTCCCGATGGTGTGTATGGCATATGGGATTATGCTTTTGGAGAATGTGATTCGCTTGTTGCAGTAAATATACCTGCTTCAGTAGAGTATATTGGTTCTAATGCTTTCAATGGTTGCTATCAATTGGCATCTGTAGAAATTTCAGAAGGACTACGGCAAATAGGTGATTATGCATTCAGTGGATGTAGCAAATTAACATCCCTGTCCTTACCAAGCACTTTGCAGTACCTTGGTCAAAGTGCTTTCAGTGGATGTGGTTTTTCTACGTTTACTATTCCAACAGGACTGACCACTATTCCTGCTTATTTGTTCATGTATTGTCAGAATTTGCAGTCTGTAACAATCCCAGAAAATATTACAACTATTGAAGATGGTGCATTTTCGAGTTGCCAAAAGCTATGGTCTATTGATATCCCGAATTCAGTTACAAGTATTGGATATGGTGCTTTTAATTATTCAGGACTTTGGAGTGTTGAATTACCTGAAAATATAACAATAATAGAACCTTATACATTTGCGAATACTTATCTTGAATCTATTACAATTCCAAATAATGCGACAACTATTAAAGAGGGAGCATTCTCTGGTTGTGGCTTCTTGAAATCTGTGTCTATTTCGAACAGTGTAAATACTATTGAAAGTAATGCGTTTTATGGTTGTTATGTTTTAGATTCTATTACAATTCCTAAATCCGTAACAAATATTGATGATTATGCATTTGGAGGCTGTGTCTCATTGAAAACTATAGTAGTAGAAGATGGTAATACAACATATGATAGTCGCAATAATTGCAATGCTATTATTGCTTCCGCAACTAACACATTGATTGTTGGCTGTCAAAGTACGATTATTCCAAATACGGTTAAAAGTATTGGAAGTTATGCTTTTGCAGGTCAGACAGAACTTACAAATATAGTGATTCCTAATAGTGTAACTGAGATTGCTAAAGCTGCTTTTTCGGGTTGTTCTTCGCTTGCATCTATGCTAATCCCTAATAGTGTCGTTTCTGTTGGTTATGGTGCTTTTTCGGATTGTTCTAAATTAAAGAGTATAACTTTGCCAAATAGTGTAAAAAAAATAGAGGATCGTTCGTTTTACAATTGTTCCAAATTAGTATCTGTTATTCTTGGTAATAATGTTGATAGCATCGGTGATAGAGCATTCGAAAAGTGTTTGGCAATAAAAGAAATTTATAGTTATAGTCCACAACCTCCAGTATTAGCAACAAATACATTTACTAATTATAATGCAATACTTTTTGTTCCTTGTGATGTCTTATCAAATTATCAAGCAGATGAAGGTTGGAATAAGTTTGCTAATATGCAATGTAATAAACCAACTTATTATTATAATATTACGAATGATACGATAGAACCATACACAGCAGAAATAACATATGGAGAGGTTTTATATTCAGGCGATGTGGTTATTCCTGAAACCGTTATGCTTGATGGTGAAATATATAATGTGACCCGCATTGGAGATTCTGCATTCTACAATTGTTCAAATCTTACATCTATTTCTATTCCAAGGAGCATAACTAATATAGGAAAACATGCTATGGATGGATGTGTTGCACTATATTCAGCAAATATACCTGATGAGGTAATACATATAGATGAATATGCTTTTTCAAATTGTGTTTCTCTTGAGACCATTTTCTTAGGAAATGGGGTTGTCTCTATAGGAGATTACGCTTTTCATAATTGTATATCTGTTTCGTCAATAGCAATTCCTAATAGTGTAACTAATATTGCTAATTATGCATTTTCGGATTGCCAAAACCTCTCTCTAATCACTATTGGAAGTAGTATTTTGGAAATAGGAGAGTATGCATTCAATGATTGCATAGCATTAGATTCTATTTATTGCTATTCGAAGCAACCTGCAATGATTAATGAAAATACATTCTCAAATTATACAGCGACTCTTTTTGTTCCTTGTTCTTCAGCTACAAATTATCAAAACGATAATAAATGGAGTCTATTTTCTGATATTCAGTGCGTTACTACTAATTTGTACTATACCATAACAAATGATACCATTGCTCCTTATACCGTAGAAGTAAAACGTAATCCAAGTTTGGATTGGAACTATTCTGGTGATGTGGTTATTCCTAAGACGGTAATGATGAATGGAAAAATTTATCACGTGACTGGCATTGGAGAAGGGGCATTTAAGTCTTGTAATTCTCTTTCATCGGTAGTAATCCCTAATACTATCAAAAAAATTGGACGTGAAGCCTTTGGCTGGTGTCGTTATTTACCTCAAATTATAATTCCGAATAGCGTTACAGAGATTGGAGAATGGGCTTTCGCTAACTGCTATCAATTTACTTCTATTGTAATTCCAGAAAGTGTTACAAATATAGGTGAAGCTATTTTTACAGGTTGTCACGCTCTTACTTCTGTTGTCGTAGAAAACAATAATACAACTTACGATAGTCGTGATAATTGTAACGCAATTATAGAGACAGCTACTAATACATTAATCGCAGGTTGCCAAAGTACAATTATCCCTAATACTGTAATGCATTTGGGAAACGCGGCCTTTGATGATTGCGAATCACTTACATCTATAATTATCCCTAATAGTGTCATAACTATTGGGGAAGCAACTTTCAATGATTGTGATCATCTAAAATCTATTACTATTCCTCATAGTGTAAAAAGTATTGGTAAAAGTGCATTTGACGATTGTACTGCTCTTTCTCAGAATATTTATACTGGAAGTGTTGAAAATTGGTGTAATATAAACTTTACAAATGAGCAGTCAAACCCGATATACTATTCTCATAATTTATACATAGATGGTAAAAAAGTAGAAAATATGATAATCCCTAATACCGTAGATACCATAGGTGATTATGCATTCGTTAATTATTCTTCGCCAGTCATTATAAGCGATGGCGTTGATGTGATTGGAAATTCTGCTTTCAAGGGTTCTTCTTTTACTTCCATTATCATACCTAATAGTGTGACAAGTATCGGTAATTATGCATTTGCTCTTTCTGCGCTTGACAGTATCGTCATACCGGAAAACGTAATGAATATTGGAGAATATGCATTTTATAGGTGTAGTTCTCTTGTTTCTGCCTCTATTATCGGTAATGCAAAAACTACTATTGGTAATTATATCTTCCAGAATTCTGCCTCACTTATTTCTGCCACTATTGGAAATGGAGTAACTAGTACAGGTATGGCAACTTTTGCTGGTTGTTCTTCGCTTACTTCTGTTACATTTGGTAATAGTGTTACAACAATTGGAGGTGGTGCTTTTAAGGACTGTATTGCACTTAAATCTATGGAGATTCCCGAAAATATAACAACCATAGGAAGTTCTGCGTTTAATAATTGTACATCTCTTTCCTCTGTGGTAATTCCCGAAAGTGTTACAACGATAGAGGATTACGCTTTTTATACTTGTACTGCTTTGGATTCTATAAAGATTCCTAATAGCATGATAAGTATTGGAAGTGATGCTTTTCAACATTGTACCTCTTTAACCTCAGTATATTTGGGTAACAATCTCAAAACGATTAATAGTTTTGCATTTGATGGTTGTACCTCTTTAAACTCAATACAAATTCCTGATAGTGTAACAAGTATTGGAGATTATATCTTCCGTGATTGCTCTTCATTGGGTGTTGTTTCCATAGGTCGTAATGTTACAAATATAGGTACAATGGCATTCGAAAATTGTAAAGCTCTTGATACAATTTATTGCTATCCGCCTCAACCGCCTACTATTTATTGTCCTTCATTTAATAATACATCCGAAACATTTGCAAATTATAACGCAGCACTTTTTGTCCCATGTGATGCTCTTGATAAATATAAATCACGTGGCATATGGGGACGATTCACAAACATCCAATGCCTGCCAATGGAGACCGTTCCTGATTCTACGTACTATATCTACTACACCTCCATCGATGGCAAGATAGTAACTCCTTTCAAGACTGATGGCTTCGGCGCAAACATCGTAAGTAACACCTACGAAAATGGACAAGGTATAATTACTTTTGATGGACCTGTGACCAAAATTGGTGCCGAAGCCTTTTCCTATTGCAAAACATTGACTTCTATTGTTATTCCTAAATATGTGAATACGATAGAATACTATGCTTTCTCGGGTTGTGATGCATTGGCTGAGATTAGTGTTCAAGAAGGTAATATGGCGTATGATAGTCGTGAAAATTGTAATGCCGTTATCGAAACCGCTACGAATACATTAGTGGTCGGTTGTAAAAATACGATATTCCCAAGTAGCGTGACATGTATTGGTGATTTTGCTTTTAGAGCAAATCAATCATTGACTACAATTAGAATTCCAGATGGTATTACAAGTATTGGTACAGAAACTTTCTGTGCTTGCCAGTCCCTTTCTTGTATTGTGCTACCAGAAACGCTCAATAGTATTGGGCTATGGGCATTCTATGGTTGTTCCTCTTTAACATCTATAGACATTCCAAAGGGTGTCACTACTATTTCTGAAAAGGCTTTTAAAGATTGTTCATCAGTTGATACAATTAATGTCTATGCCGAAGATCCCCCAACATTAGGATATGAGGCTTTTACAGGAACTCCTTCTCCTATCTGCTACATCCCTTGCGGTACCATCGCTTCCTACCAAGCATCCGATTGGGCAAATCAGGTGGGTGAATTAGTGGAGGAATGTGAATATGAAGACCTCATTCCGACCAACCAAATCCAATACACCACATGGGATGATGAAATTGTAAGAATAGATACGACCTACCATATTGATTATATTAATAATGGTGTAGACTATTACTCAATGTTCGGCGCAAACATAATCAGCAATACCTATGAGAATGGAGTAGGTACCATCACTTTTGATGCACCTGTCACTACAATTGGTAGCCGAGTGTTTAATAATAGCAATCTTCGTACTATCATTCTTCCAAACAGCATTACAACCATCCAAGATGATGCTTTTGCTGATTGTGGTTCCCTTGAATCTATTACATTGCCAAGAAACTTGAAGAGTATAGGATATGGAGCGTTTAGGATGTGTTCGCACCTACAATCAATTGAGTTCCCCGAAGGACTTGAAAGCATAGAAGGTCATGCATTTGAGAACTGTTTTAATGGTATGGGTTATTATGTCACAGAAGGCAGTTATATTGATCCAAATGGAGATTATATTGGTTCTGGTATATCTATTTCTATTCCAAGTTCAGTAACCTCTATTGGAGAAGGTGTATTTGCATGGTGTTCTGGAATCAAATCGTTTGTAGTAGATAGTAATAATACAACTTACGATAGTCGTGAGAATTGCAATGCCATCATTGAAACGGCTACCAATACGATGATATCAGGCTGTAGCAATACATTTATACCAAATAGCGTAACGGCTCTTGGATACGGAGTCTTCTATGGATATGGAATCAAGTCAATAGAGATTCCTGACGGAGTAGTTTCTATCGGCGAATCTGCTTTTGCATATTCCGATATCGAAAACATCTATATCCCAGGTAGCGTTAAAACAATTGGCAGAGATGCATTTGACCATTGTGATGAACTAACGACCCTAACATTGTCCGAAGGATTAGAGACAATTGAGTATGCTGGTATATATTGTTGTTATGCATTAAAATCCATCGTATTCCCAAGCACACTTAAGAGCATCGGTGGGTATGGCGTATCAGCTTGTAGTAGTATGACATCGGTAGAGTTCCTATCTACAACACCTCCTGCGATTAATAATGACTTTTATGGTTGTTTCTGGAATACACCATGCGAATTTACAGTACCATGTGGCACGAAAGATGCGTATTATACAGCATTGAATGCGGATGCTCCAAGTGGCTATCATATCGAACCTATCAGAATACGAGAAAAAGGTTCATATGTATATTCAATCACCTCTTCGAACGAAGCACAAGGTTCTGTCACCATTACAGATGAGGCTACTTGTGATGATTTCACTATCTCTTTCCGTGCAGATGCCACGAATGGTTATCGTTTCGTAAGATGGAGTGATGGAAATACAGAAAACCCTCGCACTCTCCTTCTGACACAAGATACCTACTTAACTGCTGAATTCGAAACGTCTGTATGTAATGTGAATGTTTGGTGCGATACAACCCGTGGCTTTGTTATAGGCAACGGAGCGTATTCATATGGCACAACCGTTACACTATCTGCTCATGCCAATGAGGGCTATCGTTTTGCAAGATGGAGTGATAATGTTACTGAAAATCCAAGAACAATAACGCTCTATCATGACATGACATTGCGTGCAGATTTTATGGAGTATTCTGAGACTGACCTTACTATTTGTGAAAGTGAGTTACCACACCTCTGGTATGATCAATCTCTTACTGCAACAGGCAAATACACTTACACCGAACAATATGTAGGTACAGACATCGATAGTATCCAACATATCCTCAACCTAACGGTTAATCCAACCGTTTATACAGAGGAGACTATTACAGCTTGTGATAGCTATACATGGAACGGTGAGACCTACACCCAAAGTGGCGAGTATGTTTACACCACCACCGCTGCCAATGGTTGTGATAGCATAATCACCCTCCACCTCACAATTAACAAGTCAGAGTATGTAGAAGAAACTGTTACTGCTTGCGACTCTTACGAGTGGAATGGTGTTGTATATACCGAGAGTGGCGATTACACTTACACTACCACTACCGACCAAGGCTGTGAGCGTGTAGAGGTACTGCACTTGACTATCCTACCAGAGGCTACCACAGAAAGCGAGGAACTTGCACTTTGTCCTTCAGAACTACCATACGAATGGTACGGACAATGGCTCACCGAAGCAGGTTCATATACTATTACCGAGCAATATGCAGGTATGGAGTGTGATAGTATTATTCACGAACTGACAGTGAATGTTTACTCACAAACCCTACCAGCAGTTGTGACCCTGCCTATCGTTCGCACGGGTGAAGCCATTAGTGTGACAATCCCAACCGCAGAGATTCAAGCACACATCGAAGCCGAGACATGGTATGCACCAAATGCAGAGGTAGCATGGTATATCATAGAGAACAGCGATTGGACAGCTTTGACCGCAGAGCCAGTGAAGGCTGGTACAAAACAAGTGGTGCTGAAGTATGCAATTGAAACAGATTGTGGCAATATTGAATCCGACAATATGGTTATAGATATTATTCCAACGAGTGTGGAGAACAGCAATACCTTCTCCACCTTCAATTGCCAAAAGATTCTCTATGAAGACCATATCTACATCCTCCGTGATGGTAAGATATACTCTATCATGGGACAAGAGATGTAATCCCTGCTTGTACACATTACACCTTATACTTTACACAAAAATCGCCCTCGTGGCGATTTTTGTTTGCATATATCAGAAAAAATGAGTACCTTTGCACCCGATTATAAATTAGGAGTACAAGGCGGCTGATTGATAGTTAATAATTAATAGTTATTAATTACTATCTCTCTGGTACAGAAGTTGATAATAAATAGGATATGAAGAATATACGAAATTTTTGTATTATTGCCCACATTGACCATGGCAAGTCCACATTGGCGGACCGATTGATTGAATATACCGCCACGGTGGACAAACGCCTAATGGAGAATCAGGTGTTGGATGATATGGATTTGGAGAAAGAGCGTGGTATTACCATCAAGTCGCACGCCATCCAGATGCAATACAAGGGCTATACGCTCAACCTCATTGACACCCCAGGACACGTGGATTTCTCCTACGAGGTGAGTCGCTCCATCGCTGCTTGCGAGGGTGCTCTCCTTATCGTGGATGCTTCACAAGGCGTACAAGCACAGACTATCTCCAACCTCTATATGGCATTGGAACACGACTTGGAGATTATCCCCGTGATGAATAAGTGCGATATGGATTCTGCTATGCCAGAGAAAGTGGAAGATGAGATCATTGACCTGCTTGGCTGCAAACGCGAGGAGATCCTGCGTTGCTCTGCCAAAACGGGCGATGGCGTACCCGAGATATTGGATGCTATCATTGACCGTATTGCTCCACCCGAAGGCGACCCTGAAGCACCATTGCAATGTTTAGTGTTTGACTCAGTGTTCAATCCTTTCCGCGGAATCATTGCTTACTTCAAGGTGGTGAACGGTACTATGCACACCAATGATCGTGTACGTTTCTTCAATACAGGCAAGGAGTATGATGCCGATGAGATAGGTGTGCTGAAGTTGGGTATGCAACCTTCGAAAACTATCTCGGCAGGCAATGTGGGATATATCATTTCGGGTATCAAGACCTCTACCGAAGTAAAAGTGGGTGATACCATTACCCACGTGGCTCGCCCTTGTACGGAGGCTATTGCAGGCTTCGAGGAAGCCAAACCGATGGTCTTTGCGGGTGTCTATCCTATTGAGGCAGAGGACTATGAGGACCTGCGCGCTTCGCTCGAGAAACTGCAACTCAATGATGCTGCTTTGACCTTTACGCCTGAATCATCGGTGGCATTGGGATTCGGCTTCCGCTGCGGATTCTTGGGACTGCTGCACATGGAGATTGTGCAAGAGCGTCTGGATCGTGAGTTTGATATGGATGTCATCACCACCGTGCCGAACGTAAGTTATAATGTCTATACCAAGGATGGCGAGAAAGTGGAGGTACACAACCCTGCGGGTATGCCCGATATTACTGCCATTGACCGTATTGAGGAACCATATATACGTGCCAGTGTGATTACAACCAGCAATTTTATTGGTCCAATCATGACCTTGTGCCTCGGTAAGCGTGGTGAACTGGTGAAGCAAGAGTATATCTCTGGCGATCGTATGGAGATACTGTATGACATGCCATTGGGCGAGATCGTGATAGACTTCTATGACAAGTTGAAATCAATCTCCAAGGGGTATGCATCATTCGACTGGCATCAGAATGGTTTCCGTCCAAGCAATCTGGTCAAATTGGATATTCTGCTCAATGGCGAGCAAGTGGATGCGCTTTCCACGCTGACGCACAGAGATAATGCTGAGAGTTTTGGTCGCCGTATGTGTGAGAAACTCAAAGAACTGTTGCCTCGTCAGCAGTTTGATATTGCTATTCAGGCGGCTATCGGTGCGAAGATTATTGCCCGTGAGACCGTGAAGCAGGTGCGCAAGGATGTGTTGGCGAAGTGCTATGGCGGTGACGTGAGCCGTAAGCGCAAACTGCTGGAGAAACAGAAGAAAGGTAAGAAACGTATGAAGCAAATTGGCAACGTGGAAGTGCCACAGAAAGCGTTCCTTGCTGTGCTGAAATTGGATTAAACCATATAGACCCCATGAGGCCTATAGGACTCATAAGACTCATAAAGTAAAACAAGTAATACAATACTATTATGGAACAATTTGTACATAGCGCGTGGAGCATGATCCCTTTTGGATTGATGCTGCTTACTATCGCGGTAGCACCATTGTTGGCAGAGCATTGGTGGGAGAATAACAAACACAAATTGACAGTAGCCCTATTCTTGGGTGTACCTACTGCTATCTGCTTGATTATGGGGGGTATGATACATGAGTTGGAACACCAACTCTTCGGTGATTACATTCCATTCATTATCTTATTGTTGGCACTCTATGTTGTTACAGGAGGTATTCACCTCTCAGGCGACATTAAGGCTAAGCCTTGGGTAAACACTTTGTTTTTGGGTATTGGTTGGATACTGGCAAGTATCATGGGAACCACGGGTGCAGCAATGTTGCTGATTCGTCCGTTGATTACCACTAACCAACAACGTGAATACAAAGTGCATACTATCCTCTTCTTCATTGCGTTGGCAGCTAACTGCGGTGGTTTGCTGACACCGCTTGGCGATCCTCCATTGTTCATGCTCTTCTTGCGTGGCGCAGAATTTGCGTGGTTTATGTCAATGTTTCCGCAATGGCTGTTTACGGGTGTATTATTGCTGCTGATTTATTTCGCATTGGATACTTATTACTACAAGAAGGAGCATCCTGCTGCTATTGAGGCGGACCATCAAGAGCATGTGCCATTGCGTTTGGGTGGAAAGCATAACTTCATCTATTTGTTGGGTATTGTATTGGCGGTAGCGTTTATCAATACAGGTACTATACCTGCTATGGGTGAGACCAATGCACCTACTTGGTTGAAATACTTGCGTGAGATATGCTTGTTGTCTATCACATTCATGTCGCTCTATACCACCAAACGCAAAGTGCGTTATGGACTGAATAAGTTCTCATGGGCACCTATTATTGAGGTGGCAGTGCTATTCTTGGGTATTTTCACTACGATGACCCCTGCTTTGGCATATCTGAATGCTAATGCAGCATCGTTGGGATTGAGCGAGACATGGCAGTTCTATTATGCTACAGGTTTATTATCATCGTTCTTGGATAATACACCTACTGCGGTGGCCTTTCATAGTGTAGCAACGGGATTGACACCTGACCAGATGGCTGTCTTTGGTGGCAATATTGTGGCAGGTATTCCTGAGATTTTATTGGAGGCTATTTGCCTTGGCTCGGTATTCTTTGGTGCTATGACCTATATCGGTAATGGACCAAACTTCATGGTGAAAGCCATTGCCGAGGAGAACGGCATCAAGATGCCATCGTTCTTCGGCTATATGCTGAAGTTCTCGTTGATTGTGCTGTTGCCCGTATATATCTTGGTGCAGTTGATATTCTTGTAATTAGGCGACGAGGCGAAAGGCTTTTAGGCGAGAGGCAAGAAATAGCGGCTTTGCCGCATGCCCCAGTCTCTAACCTTTAACCTCTAACCTTTAAACTAAAATAATATGAATCTTTTTGAACAGATTAGCGAGGACATCAAGAAAGCGATGCTCGCAAAGGATAAAGTGGCGTTGGATGCGCTACGCGGTATAAAGAAAGAGTTTTTGGAAGCTAAGACCGCCAAAGGCGGCGATGGCGAACTGCATGATGACCGTGCGTTGCAAATTCTACAAAAGATGGTGAAGCAACGCAAGGAGGCAGCCGAGTTGTTCCGTCAGGCTAATCGCCCTGAGTTGGCTGATGATGAGATGGCACAATGTGCTATTATTGAGCGTTATTTGCCAGCCATGATGAGCGAAGATGAGTTGCGCGAAGTGCTGATGGGTATCATTGCTCAGGTGGGCGCTACTGGTCCACAGGACATGGGCAAAGTGATGGGCGTGGCTACCAAACAATTGGCAGGCAAAGCCGAAGGCAAGACCATCAATATGATGGTGCGCCAACTGCTGGCGCAGTAAGGCGATGAGGTGATAAGGCGATGAGGCGAGAAGGCGAGAAGTAGGGCAAAGCCGCATGTTACCAGCCTTTAGCCTCTAACCTTTAATCTTTAGTCTATAAAATGCACTTTTTTTATAGAAAAATGCTTTTTTTTGCAAATATATTTGGTCATATCAAAAAAAAGCAGTACCTTTGCAGTCGCTTTTGAAAAAGAGCAGGCCCAGATGGCGGAATCGGTAGACGCGCTGGTCTCAAACACCAGTAGGTTCACCCCTGTGCCGGTTCGACCCCGGCTCTGGGTACAAAGACCGCCTAACAAATGTTAGGTGGTCTTTTTTTCTAAAATAAAGACAACATCAACAACATTGCAGAGCACCCCAAAATCTGCAGATTTTCGGGGACCCCGCCGCAAATCAACATCCTTGCGCGCCAAGGAAGAAGAAAGGCAGCAGTGTGTTGGTTGTTAGAGCAGAATAGAGTAATAAGTATATTAACCCATAAAAAGGTCAGGCGGGAGACTTAAACATCCGCTATCACTCGGAACGGGCTGACTGCCTGGAGAGAACAAGAGAAGGAGGTGTATGCAATGATCATTGTACCAGTAAAGGAAGGCGAGAACATCGAGCGCGCGATTAAGAAATTCAAACGTAAATTTGACAAGACAGGTGTCGTAAAAGAGCTGCGTCGTCGTCAGCAATTCTCAAAACCATCTGAGATTAAGCGTGAGAAAATGATGCACGCTATCTATGTGCAATCTTTGCATGCTCATGATGGCGAGTAATTCGTAAGTAAACGAAGATAAAGAAAAAAGCATACCGATGAGGTGTGCTTTTTTTGTTGTGTAGGGTGTAGGCGTAGGGTGTAGAGTTGTTAGGTTGTTAGGATACGCCCTATTTGTTTATTGACCGCTTATCCTCCGCTTATCCACCCGATAAAGATAAGGGATAGTGAGTAGGAGGATGAAGAGCAGTGCGTCCCAGTCGAGGTGGAGAGGGAGGTCAGGTGTACCTGTTCCCCAACCATCATCTTCTTCGTTATTCTGTCCGTTAGTGGAGGTCTGATTGTCGCCTGTAGAGATGAAGCCAGTGTCGTCAGCCATTATGCCTCCTGTGAGTGTGGAGGCTGCTGTTTGTATGGTACCATTGGCAAAGCGGATGGTATGTATTGCTGATGTTGCTTGGGTATGATTGGTGATATAACTGCTTGTAGAGCGGAATGTAATAGGCGTTGGCTCCACAAAAATGGTCTGTCTGCTCTTGTGTTTAGCAGACTGTAGTGCGGCTTCGGCAGTACTATAGATTTGTGCAGACACTTGCGTTGGGAACACAAGCGTGCACAGCAGTAACAATATAAAATAAATACGTTTCAAATTCTTATAATCTTATCAAACAAACTAATTTTACTTTCTAATACACACATCCTTTGTTTTACTTGCATACGAACTTGTACACCTGATTGTTGAGGCGGAGGATATATACGCCTTCAGGCAGGTAGGATACGTCAAGTATAGCAGGCGATTGGGTATTGGCTATTGGAGTGGAGAGGACGAGGTGTCCGCCAACGGTATATAGTGAAGCCACGCTATTGGCAGGGGCGTTGGCGATGTATATGACTTTGCCTATTGACCAGATTTTGGTGATTTCATCGCCATTGACATCTGGTGTGGAGGTGTCGCCATTCGGTGCCAAGCGTGGGTGAGACAATAGCAGGAAGCGGTTGTTGTTGATGGTGTTTGGCTCAGCAGTAAAATGGTATTGCTCATCATCGAAGAGAGGAATAATACTGTCGTTCTCCAAGTCTTGCAAGTAGAGTGAGTCGCCAGCGATAGCACCAAAGGTGAGTGTATAAAGGGAGTCGTTGCCAGTACGCAAGCCGATATACATACTGTCAATATTGTTGGCACAGGAAACTTCCATCTTGCCAAATGGCTCGTTGGTGTAAATGTTGACTTGTCCTTTGGCGTTGATATTCTTGCCATCGTAGCCATTGTCGTAGTTGCGGGTAGTGGATGGCTCCTGAATAATGTACATGCGGTCTGCACCACTGTTCTCGCTACTTACCTGAATACGTACACGTTGGAAGTCTGGCGACTGCTTTTGTGGTGCGCGCATAGGCAGGTTGCCTGCTGCACCGTTCCATACATGTTTCTCGTAATCCAGAGTAATGGATACAGGCACCTCGTCGGTGTGGACATATACGCCCTGCATAGGTGGTACGATGGTTTGCGAACCCTCTAAGTATGGTGCACTGAAGAGTGGTACGGTGTAGTAGTGACCAGCCGATGATGCGTCGTCGTGCGAGTGGTCAGGGTTGGTGCCTTGCCAGTCGTTCCACGAGCCAGTGTTGAAGAAATAGAAGGTTTGGTGACTCCAGTTGCCTGTGATATCCTCTTTTGTGAATGTGGTAATATCAATAGGAGCTGTGAAGCTATTGACAAACAGGTTATCGCCCTTCATACCCGATGCAGTGTAGGTGAGGTTTATGGTCTTTGTTTCTTGCATAGCTTGGGCCGTGATATGGTAGGTATGATTGGTTTCGATGCTCTGTGTGAGGGCGTAACCTTGCCATGTGGGGATAGTATCAGTAATGGTGTATGGTGTCCAACCTTTTGTTTCGTCCCAGTGGTAGATGAGTGTTTGGCTATCCAGATCCTTTATGGTAGCATTGTTGCCTGGTGCACCCATATATTGCCATGTCTCATCGCGAGGAACGCCCTCGTTGAAGGCACGGGTGGTGAAGTACATTGTGAAGTAGGGGTGCTTGTAGGCTTCTAGCGCAGAAGGCGAAATAAGCAAGAAGCCTGCTCCCTGTGGGTTGTTGTCAATGATGATGCTGCTGCCATCAGCGGCGCCTTGGATACCTTGTGCGCCTACGGTGAGACCGCCTGTAGAAGTGATGTGGATGGAGCTTCCAGATTCGAAAGAGAGCCCCTCTGTGATTATTTCTGTATCGAGCGATACATGTTTGTTAGCAGCGATAGTGGCAGAGTCGGTTGTCCAAGGGATACGTCCGATATTCCAGTTATTGTCATTGAGCCAGTTGCCATCGTTGCTGAAATCCTCAAAGAGAGGGTCCACGACAATAATGAAGTCGTGATATGCAGACACTTCGTTGGAGGTGGTGGTTTCTGCGGTATATGCGCGAGCGGTAATCCTTCCTCCACGCAGCAGAATCATCTTGCCTGTGTCGTTGAGGTAGGCATATAGGTCGCCTGCAGTGAGTTCGTATAGGACAGGGTCGCCCGAGGAGGAGATAGCGGTCTTTTGGGTTTCCCATTCAGCAGAAGAGCGGATGGTATCGGTTGGATTCCATGTGATGGTAGGTGAGTTCTTAACGATATTGGCGTAAACATGAATGGTGTCAGTCATACCACCGATTGGGTCAGTTACAGTAATATATTGGTGATAATTACCCATGATAGAAATGTCTGCTTTGAGCGAGATAGTGAGGGGTATGGTATCCCATGCACCACACTCATCCTCGATAGTCGTTTTGTCGGTAGTGAGGTGGGTGGGGTGGGATGATGTGATTTGTAGGTTGCTTCGTAAACTGGAATAGGTGATAGCAATGGTGGAGTCCACTGTGTTACCCAAATATACGTTACCAAAATCAATATCATCGGGTATGGATTCGATGTATTGTGCTGGTGTGATGGTTATGTATTGGAGATAGTGGTAGCCAAACATTACTTGCTCAAATCGCTCGAATTTGATGTGTGTAGCGTTGCGCGATAGTGGAATGTATGGTGAATACTGTGCTTGTTGGTCAAGTGGTGTGACAGCATCAGCATCTGAGAGTACTTGCTGCCAATTATAACCACCATCGGTTGACTCGAATACACGGATTTTGCCTGCCAATGTGCCCCATTCTCGTCTTCCAGCGTAGGCAAATATGAGGTGTCCAGGTATTCCAGCAGTAGTATCGATAGCTACGATTTTTTCAGATTCCCTTAAGTATGGGTTGAATGTAGTTAGGTCTTCTGGGTTAATGCGTGCCCCGTCTGCTTTGAGGATAGGTATGATGAGGTCGGCATCTGTACATTGCACTGAACAGTCGCGCACACGAACAGGGATTTGTGCGCTTGCCCTTTCGTAACTGTCATCTTCATCTGCAGGTACAGTTGCATTAAGGAACATCTCGCCCACACCATGAATGGTGAGTATACTGTCAGAAACGGTAGCGATATTTGAATTGGGGCTACTATATTGGAGTTTGGCTGTTTGTTCAGGGCTATACTCCCATGTGCCATTGGCAGCATCAATCAGCACCCATACTTGTGCACGCAGTGTATCTGGACCATCGTTGATACAGAAATCGGTGAGATTGTCTTCCCAAACGATGCGCTGTACGAGTTTGTCGGTGACACGGAAGAGTTTGCGGATAGTGTCAGGCTGTAGATAGACACGATCGGAATCGGCATGCGCTGTGATATATGTCTCACCTATACCTACAGCGATGAAGCTGAGGCTGTCATCTGCAATCTTAAGGATAGACTCGTCATAGGAACGATATTTGACAGGATAGCCGTTGGTGGCTTTTGCCACCGTGTCGGGCATATGCTGATCAAGCAGAACAATAGGTTCGGTTGCAGACCAATCTTCAGTCCAGTAGAGCGAAGGTTTGGACTTAACCGTATTGACATGCAAGAAGACTGTATCACGGTGTCCAGCTTCGTCCCAGATGAGTATCATAGCATCTTCGCCAGTGGTCTTGTGTACGTGAAGCGGATTATATGTGACTTGGATATCGTGCACAGTACCATATTTCTCGCCTCCTATGGTGTCGATATAGGTGGTGGCGACGGTGAACATAGTGTCAGTAGATTGGAGGTGGACTTTGTAGCCCGCGTTGGCATACTTGAAGTCGAAAGACTTGGTCGTCTTAGGGTTGTCCACATATTGCAATCCGAAGTCGAGGACATTGGGTACAGCCTCGAACTGGTTGAGCTCGGTGACGTGGAGGTTCTTGAATATACCGCCATAGTTACCTGAATAACACAATTTGAGGTAGCGAGTGGTTGGAAGAAGGGGATGTTCGGTCACTGTGCCACGTTCATAGTTGTCGCCTTCGCCCTCTGTATTCCAAGCACGTGTCCAAGTACCATCTTGACCGTTAGGACTTTCATCGACATACCAATATTCATAAGTTGTACCATCAACGCTTGGCTCAAAAGAGAATGACATGTCTTTAGGAATACCCGTAAAATTAATGATGACATATCTATCATCCCAGTTAGCATCTATCAAATCACCTTTTGTTACTTTGATACCGTTAGACCAAGACAATTGTTCGTTGGAAGTAGGTTGGAATACCCACATCCTTGCTTCTGAATCAATGGTGAAGGTAACATGGTTACTTGGGTCGATAGGGGTGATGATATGATCTATGGAGTAGCCGTTCCACTTGTAGTTCTCTTTTTGGGAAACGGTGACGGTGGTAGATGCCTCCTTGTTGAAGGTAATCAAATCCAAAGAGTTGTTGGATGTAGGGTTGAACTCGTTGGTGAGTTTGGCTACATCGGTATCTGTCTGAGACACAATGACAATAGGGGATATGGTGTCGGTAGTTGTGAAGTAATTGGAAATGGTGTCATTGTAATAGACAGGGTCTTTCCAATTGAGTTCAGCATCGTGTTTGGAGACGGTGAGGGTACAGGTAGCAGTTTTTCCATAATAGCCATCTGTTTCGTTGTGAATGAGTTTAATGATAGCAGTTCCTTCGTTGTGAGCGAAGATTTTGTTATTTTGAGCATCGTAAGTAATGACTTTATCTTCAAAACCTGGTTTCTTAATATCGTTTCCATCAAAGTTATGCTCTATCGTGTAATAGAATGGGTCGCTTTCATTCTCTGTAGGCAAACTCGTTTCTATAGAATCAAGATCGTAAGTAAATACATTTTCCCAATCAGAATCTACCAACATATTGTATGTGCTTGGCACCGTAATGGCTGGTTGGATTTTGTGTCTTACTACACATTCTACTGGAACTGGAATCATCTGTGTTTGATCATAGATTATGATGGTATCCCGATAAGTAGTTACTTCTTGCGCATCACAACTTACAATGATTTTGGTGCTTCCTTTTCCCGCATTAGATGCAATAGAATAGTGGTTTAATGTGAAGTGAGGATTCTTGTGCGTGAGCAAGATTATATCTGCACATGTATTCCATTCGAGGATAAACTCGGCTTCGTCTGGAGTTCCAACCGCTGTTTTAGGCAAAGAGAGAGGATTCGGAGTGGCTTTGAGAGATGGTGCGCGGATGATAGCAATATTACGTATGGCAATCGTTCTTGTACCTCCCGAAGCTGCTGTGCGTTTAAATCGAATACGCTTTGTGCCATCAGGTATAGCGAATTTAATATCGTTACTCCATGAGTTAGATGTAACGGTCTTTTGCGAATTTGGAAAGTCGGTGAAATCTCCGTTATCGGTAGTCGAGTATTGTGGTGTAAGGTAATGATTATTACTTGCATTTCCTATGCCTTCAACACGAATTTGGCATACCAACGTATCACCTACTCCTTGGTAGGTTATAATTTCAGAATAGGTAGTGGAACTTAGAACAGAATTTGCAACAGATGCTGTTGTATGTGAAGGAGTGGGGTTACACCCACTTGTATTTGCATTCACTGTCAACGTAAGTGTTTGGCTGAGGGCGTTGTATTTACGGTCGGCATCGCGGGTGATGAGGAAATTAACCGTGCCGTTGGTATAGTAGGTTTGGATGTTGCGCGTGTTGGCATCCATGAGAGCAATGTGCTCGTTGCCTTGTTGCGCTACATTGAAATTATCTATTTTAGTTACTTGTTTAGTTACAGGGTGTGTGGATGTGGCAGCGAATGGATTAGGAATCAACTCGTTCCAATAGGCATTGTTAGGGGTGATGGTGGCAACGATGTTATGTTTGAGGACGGTGACTTCGATGGATTGGTCGAAGTGTGTCCAAGTGGTGTCTTTATCTTGTGAAACACGAATAGTAGCCTTACCAGCGTTGCGTGCGATGAGTTTATGGTTATCAGCATCGTATATCAGAATGTCGTTATTAGAGGAAACGATGCTAACTGGCAGCGTGTTCTCGCTGACCTTAGAATAGATTTGTGCATCAGCGATTTGGTCATCTACGTAATAAGTATTGCCTAATAGGAGTTGGAAATTGGTACTTCGTTTGACAATGGTAATCTCTTTCTCGTGTGTAAAGGCAATCCATTTGCGGTCAACGGCTTGTGAAATAGTGATTTTTACCTTGCCTGCACGGAGGGCAATGAGTTGGTTGTTCTCCACTTTCACGATAGTTGGATCGCTGGAGGTGATTGTGGAAGGAAGATTGTTGGCAGATTTATTGAAAATAGATGTTATTGTTTCGCCTACAAAATAGGTGTCTTGCAATAGCCAACTGAAATCAGTAGGGTATTTCTTGACTGTAACGGTTTTGTTGAGGGAATAACTTGTCCACTTGTAGTTTTCGGGCTGGGTGACAGTGATGGTGGTTTGATCATTGTCTGCGGGTAATGGGGTAGGGCAATTGGCTATGAGATTATCGTTTGTATAACTGAAGTATCCTTTGTTATCAGTTACGGAAATAGGCACCTCTGTATTAGTTGGTGAAACCAAGAAAGTACTTTGTGCGATCTGGTCATCCACAAAGTATTCATCTGCAAAGTTTAGTGTGAAAGAGGAGAGGTTTTTGTTGACTGTGATGGTGTATGTAGCAGAAGTACCTCCTTCAATAGTAGATGTTGGGTCTTGCACAAAATAGATTTCTGCAACACCTGCGTTATGAGCTATAATCTTGTTCTCTGTAGCGTCATAGGTGATTACATCTTCGCCATTACGAATGTCGCTGATGGATTTTTTAGTGATAATGGCAGTTGGATTCGATGTGTTTTTGAAAGTAAAGGCATTTGGTATTTCTTCGCCTACTAAAATGGTTGCGTCAGAGCCCTTGATCTCGGGTGTATATTTTTCAATCCATTTTGCAGTCAATGTCACACTTGACGTAGGAGTGTATGTGTCTCCTGCTTCACCAATCTTTGTATCGTCCAAATACCAACCTTCTAATACAGCGCCAGTTTTAGTGGCTGTAGGGAGAATCAGAGTGGCGTTATCTGGTTCGTTCCATTTTGCGTATAATGTCACTGTGGCTCCATTGGTAGATGTAAGATTTTTAACCGATTGTTTATCTGCATACTTTACAGCCCCATTAGAGGTTTCTGCCCATCCAGCGAATGTATAATTCCTTATTTCTTCTGTGGGAGAGCATGAACCACCATTTGCATCATAGGTTACAATAAATTTGTTACGAGTAAAGCCATTGGGCGTAAGGTTTACATTGGTGTCGTATGAAACATTACTAATACCCTGTGTTGTGCCTGTTCCACCATTGGCGTTAAATGCGATATTATATTTGTGGGCTGTTTTGGTGTAAGTAAAAACAATATCTTTCCATTGTAACTCCTTATCGATTGCTTTTATGGTTATTGATCCATCGTTACCTAAAGGAAAATAGGAAGAACTATTTAGTGTGTAGGTGACAAATGAATTGGAGTTGCAAAATTGGCTATATGAACCATTCTTTGAAGTCTTGTATTGACCTTTTCCTGTTGTACCCCATGATTTGGCATTTTTAGCATTTATCGTGATTTGCGAAACGCTGATGGTATAGCCAGTAGGAACCGTCCACGACAAAGAAGCTTCTTTGTCGCTTCCAGTATATGAATAATCGACAAGGATGTTGTTGATTGTGTATGATCCTCCTAACGAGAATGTTATGCCGTCCGCTGTAACATTTTGTTTCTTTGCTCCCAAAGTGGCGGTTGCTGCCCACGCGGGGGTGGTTGTCAGTAAAATGACAACGAGGGTGAGGGTATATCGTAGAAATTGTTTCATCTTCAGTTCGTTTAAAATTAGTAGTTATTATCTTTTGTACCGTTTGTTAATATAAAAGTGCGATTTATTAAGAATTGTACTATGATTTGCTTTCGATAAAAGCCAAAAATCGGTGCAAAATTAATAAAAAGGTATGGAACATGCAAATTTTCTCGCGCGCGTGTGCGCGATTAATAAAGTGTGATATGTTTTTCTAAAGAATTGATACTTTTTTGTATGGAATTATACACCACCAAAATAGTATATTATGCAAAATGTTTTTTTACGCGAACAAAGTAACAGCCAGTGCATAGAACAGCCAATAGGGAAGTAAGGGTGCTGCTTTCTATCATTTTAGTAAGTGCTTTGGGGTATTCATGGGGTATACGCGGGGTATTCA
>JAZNMH010000007.1:0-109409 GCA_045579505.1 Paludibacteraceae bacterium | reverse complement strand
CACGCAGTGGCTCTCCTCGGGAAGAGACTTGATAAACTGGCGCACACCCTTGGTGTCATTGTTGAAAGTTTTAGTGGTGTAACCACTCGTTGCAGGATAAGCCGCTACAAACGAATCCTTGCTTACGTCAATACCAATGTAGATCATACGTGTTATTTGAATTATTGCATTGATTAAACATCTTATACATCTGAACACTATCGTTGCGAATGCGGGGTCAATGCCCAATGAACTATCCAGTTTTTGGATGTAAAAAGTATGGGGACGGAACGTCAATTACAGTATTAGTAACTACATAAATTTCTGTCTTAATCCATACTTTAGATGTAAATCGAGTGCAAAGATATAAAAAATATTTTAATATACAACGTAAATTGTCTTAAAACAATACCCCTTTCCGCTGGGGTGTGTTGTTCCCCAGCGGAATGTTGTTGATTTATGTTGTTTGTGTTGTTGTAAATAATAACCCTTGCATTGTTTATATCGTCTTAATCAATGACCTGTTATTTTTGAATATTTTTGTAGCAAGCGAAGCGCAGCGTATTTTTGTATAGAAAAATCATCCGTTAAATTTTGGATAATTTTTGGTTTAATTGTTTATAATTTTTGTTATTAAAACCCATCCGTTTATGCTAATCCGTTTAATTCGCAATCAACCTTCTGGTTCCGCCCTTACGGGCACTCTCTACGTAGACAGCCTCATCACCGAGGAAGGCGTTCATCACTACCAACTATCCATGCACACGTTGGAGCATTTGGACTACGCCATCCCCGATGGCTTCTACCGCCTGCGTATGACCTATTCGCCTCGCTTTCAGGAAGTTTTGCCTATCTTAGACAATGTTATTGGCTACCAAAAACAAATAGGAATTTGTACCTCCAACAACATTAACAACATCAATCAACAACCATTGCGCGACAATCAAATTCCTGCCGCGCTTAAGGAAGAAAATAATACTCCTGTTTGTGGTGGTTTTCGCTCTGGAATCCGTATCCATGCGGGCAATACCATCGCACATACCACGGGTTGTATTTTGGTCGGCGACCTGCCGTGTTCAGAGGATAGTGATGAGGTTGCTTCAACCAGCCTTGTCGCCTCATCGCCTTTAGCCTCTTCGCCTGATAGACTACTATCTTCCCGCAAGCGCCTGGAAGAATTGCGCTCATATTTGTTAAACTACATAAAACAGAATCCTTATGAAGAAATTTACATTCAATTGGAAAGCCCTGATTCGTATCCTTATGCTGATCTTGCGTGCTCTTATGAGCAGCAAGCGCATATTGCCGACTCCCTCCAACGAGCCCAATGGCTTAGAGAAGAAAGAGAACTGAGCGAGGAGCCTATAAGTTTGTAGGCTATGGAATATAGTTTATGGGTATGAAGACGATATCCTCACTTTACTTGTACAGAGTAGAGTGAGGATATTTTTTGTTTTATTTCTCAACAATATAATCCATATTAGTATAAAAAACAGGTACAAAAATCTCATTTTGCTACAAAAATCACTTTTTTTTACACAAAATATCAAAGATATTTGCGTATCTCAAAAAAAATCCGTACCTTTGCGCGGAAAAGAACCTGTATTGGTTGGATTTTCCGAATGTAGAGGTGAAACGTGGAATCGTAACGATGCTGGGCAATAGTTATTTTGCAGCGAAGGAGGATTTTGGAGGGGTAGTATGTGAACTGTTCTATTGTTTGCGTGATTATGATATGCCTAAGTTTCAAAAGGTGTTGAATACATATTTGTCGTCTATTGATTATGTGATGCGAAAGGATAAGGAGTATCATTTTCAATATACGCTGTATTTGTTGTTCAGTTTGGTAAGTACTTATGCTGTTCGTGTAGAGCAGCATAATAGTGAGGGGCGTGCAGATTTGATTGTAGAAACGAAGAAGCATGTGTATGTTTTTGAATTTAAGTTAGATGGTTCGGCTCGTGAAGCATTGTAGCAGATAGAGGATCGGAGATATGCTACCCCGTATGGATTGGATCCTCGCCCGATACACAAGATTGGCATATCGTTTGGTAAGAAAAGTGGTAGGATAGATGATTGGAAGGAAATATGATAGTAGTAATTGTATAAGATTACGACTATAATAACAACAACGTCGCTTAGCGACATATAACAAATAACGCATAGCGTGTAACCTTGACATGCCGAATGAAAAGGATCTGCGGGTGCCGGAAAAGTATAGTTATTTTATGCGGAAAAATTATGGTTACAATACATGTGACGGTAGTAATTCGAGAATAGTATAATAAAATGAATAGAATATGAAATTAGTTGTTTTTGAATATCGTGAACAAGGATGGCAATTGAATTTTACTCAATTTGCTGAGCAGATTTTATTGGTTGGAGCAAACGCATCTGGTAAATCTAAAACTATAAAAGCATTGGCTAAAGTTGTAGCTCTTATTTCTCAAAGAACAGAACTCGCTACATACGATGATATGAGTACATTGTTGGTTTTTAGAGTGGAAAATGGAATGTTGTTATATAGTTTTTCTGTGATTGACGGCGTCGTTGTGCATGAGAAATTATCATATTTACCTAATGGGGCGGATGAGAAGATAATAATTGAACGAGATAGAACAAAATGCCATTTACTTGATGAAGTTGTAAATCCACCATCTAACAAACTTGTCGTGAATGTGAGACGTGATACACAACTATATCCTCAAATGGAGTCTCTGCAAATATGGGCAGAAAACATTGTTGGTTTTGCATTTAATGAGACAGATATGTATGGGGATAGTCGTAATGAATCATGGTTCTATGGGTATAAAAACAAATTGAACGATATCGTTGTTGATATGGAAAAACACGAAGGAGCCAAAGAGGAATTTTATTCAAAGTTGAGAGATATAGACTATAATATTACGGAAATAAAAGCATTGGATTTTGGACCTGAAAAAAAAGTCTTTGTGAAAGAAAAAGGATTGAAATCTCCGCTTTTTGATATAAATATGTCAAAAGGTATGTTTCGGTCGATATATATAGTTGCCTATCTGTTATACTTTAAAAGAAATAAATTAGGGCAACCCGCTATGCTCCTAGTGGATGATTTGTGCGAAGGTCTAGATTATAATCGTTCTACAAAATTGGGGAAATTGTGCTTCGAGATGTGTGAAGAATTAGGAATACAATTAATGGCATCTAGCAATGATTCATTTTTGATGGATGTGGTTGATTTGAAATACTGGAATATTCTTCATAGGGTTGGTAGTAAAGTTGAGGTTATAAATGAATCGAACGAAGCAGAGTTATTTGATCATTTTGAGAGCACTGGATTAACAAATTTTGATTTGTTTTCTTCTGACTTTATCTCTCGATACAAACACAAGAATGGTAAAAAATGAAAAAAGTGTGTGTGTTTGTAGAAGGGCAGACAGAATTAATCTTTGTAAGAGAATTCTTGTTGAAATGGTATGCATATCAAGGGATTTCTATAGCATGCTATCAGTTAATTGGAGATAATACAATTCCGGCAGAATACGACTATCTAAGTCCAAAAGCTAATGTATATTATCAACTAGTTAATGTGGGCAATGATAACCGTGTTCTTTCATGGTTACTCAAACGCGCAAAGAATTTAAAGGAGGAAGGGTATGATTTTATTATAGGGCTTCGAGACATGTATTCAGATTACTATCGTAAAAAATCAAAAGTGATTGATGAAACTCTCAATGAAAGAATAATTAATGCAGCAAAAGAAGAAATCGTTAGTAAACTTTCTGTAGGAGATCAATATGTGTCGTTTCATTTTGCAATAATGGAAATAGAATCGTGGTTATTGGCAATGCATCAATCGTTGTTGAAGAAATTTTCCTTGTTAACTGAAGACGATTTACGCTCAATTTATGACACTTGTATGTGTATAGATTCAGTTATTTATCATCCTGCTGAAACATTGGATAGAGTTTTTCAATTAGTAGGTTGTAGATATGAAAAACATAAAACAGATGCAAATTCAATATTAAGCTATATTGATAAGTCTGATTTTAAAGCTTTGTATGATTCTAATCGTTCTCTATCGTTTAATAACTTTGTGGAAGCATTATTGAAGGAATAGGTTATATGACTCTTTCTATCATCACCATAAACTACAACAACGCCGAAGGCTTGCGTAAAACGCTCGCTTCTGTGGCATCACAGACCTATCCGCATATAGAGCATATCATTGTGGATGGTGGTAGCACAGATAATAGCGTAGAGGTGATTCGTGAATACGAATCTACCCTCGCCTTATCGCCTCATCGCCTCATCGCCTCTCGCCTTAAGTGGCTTTCGGAGAAAGACACGGGAATATACAACGCGATGAATAAAGGCATTCATATGGCTACAGGTGAATATTGCCAATTTCTAAATTCGGGCGATATGTTAGCCGCAGATGATGTTACTGAGCGGATGATGGCGGCGTTAGAAGCGCTTCAGGTTAAAGGCGAAAGGTTAGAGGTTAAAGGCACGGAAAACGGCGAAGCCGATATACAAGCCTTTACACCTTACACCTTACACCTTACACCAATGAGCGCTCGAGTTCAAACCTCTTACACAGAAAATCGTCCCACAATTTTCTACGGAAATATGAAGAAACTGCTTCCTAATGGAAAAATCCTTCACGATACATGCAATGGTGGAAACGATGTTACATTGGATATGTTCTATCGTGGATGCCTCAATCACTCACCCGCATATATCAAGCGCTCATTGTTTGATAAATATGGAATGTATGATGAGAATCTCCGTATATGTTCTGATTGGAAATTTTATATGCAGTCTATCATATTAGGAGGCGAAAAGGTGCAGTATGTGGATATTGATATGACCTTGTTTGATATGACGGGTATATCAGAAACCAACAAAGATTTGCTGAATAATGAGCGGAATCAGTTGCTTAAGGAAATGGTGCCAGTAGGCATATTGCGCGACTACGATAATTATCATTTCGCTGTTGATCAATATAAACGACTAAAAAAACATCATTTGTGGGGATTGGTTTATTTTGTAGAGCGAGTATTGTTTAAATTAGAAAAATGGCATATATTACGATGAGTATGAAGCAATATTTATATCGACTATGGCAATGGTTGTATAAGGGCATTCCAGTCATGAAGGTGAATGCAGGCGTTACTACCATACTTCCATCTCAGTTATTACAAGTGCGAAAGATCCTCATTACGGGTGGTAGTCAAGGCATAGGTTTGCAAATCGCTAAACGATTTGTAGCAGAGGGTGCAGAAGTGGTAATTGTGGGACGTGATACTCACAAGTTAAGAGATGCTGCACAAACCATTGGATGTAAATGTATTACATTTGATCTGACAAATATTGCAGATTTACCTAATCTCATACAAGAAACAGTTGAACTATTAGGAGGGTTAGATGGATTAGTCAATAATGCAGGTGTATGCAGAATTGATGATGGTTTCTTGAATGTTACGGAGCAGAGTTATGATGAGCAGTTCCTGTTGAATGTGAAAAGTCCATTTTTTCTGACTCAAGCATTCGTTCGTCATTGTGAGAAAAATAAGGTGCAGTCAGCAAGCATATTGTTCGTGACATCTGAGCGTGGTTTATACCCTGATGATGCACCATATGGTATGACTAAGGCTGCTATAGGCAATATTGTGACAGGTATTGCTCGTCGGTTTGCAAGCAAGGGAATTCACTGCAATGCCATCGCTCCTGGAGTAACTGCAGATGTAGTAAAGAAACCAGAATTATATGATGATGCTTATCTAAAAGGCGCAGTGGGGAAACGCTATATAATGCCAGATGAATTAGCCGAGATGGCAGTGTTCTTGATGTCTCCTGCAAGTAGATGCGTGTCTGGTGAGATAATACCATGTAATCAAGCGAATCATTATAAGTAGATATTAGGCGAGAGGTTATAAGGCGATAGGGCTATGAGGCTATAAGGAAAGAGGATATGAAAAGATTAAAGGACTTGATAGTATATCAGGCATCGAAAGAACTGGTGATATTGGTGTATAAAATGCTGAATGTATTTCCAGAAGCAGAGCGTTTTGCGCTTTGTGGACAAATGCGCCGTGCTGTAGTCTCTATACCATCTAACATAGCTGAAGGTATGGGGCGTTTGTCCGATAAAGATCAATCGCATTTCCTAAATATCGCCTATGGATCGCTTATGGAATTGTTTGCGCAAGCTGATATTGCGCACGACTTAAAATATATTAATGACGAGATGTTTAACCAAATAGAGGAACAAGTAGAAAGCATAAGCAAGATGATTCAAGCAATGTGCTATCTGAGAAAAAGTTCTTTTGCTAAAAAATAACTCCAGCCTTATCGCCTAATCGCCAAGCGAAGCGATATCGCCTAATCGCCTAAAGAATATGATACTATCCTATATTATCCCGCTATATAATTCGGCAACATGGCTGCCGAAGTGTTTATACTCTGTTTTAAATCAGGATATTCCAGAGGAACAAGTGGAGATAATATGTGTGAATGATGGAAGTCCTGATAATTCTGCAGAGATTGCTCGTGAGATTGCTAAGGAGCACCCTTGCGTTGTAGTGCTGGATCAAGAAAATCAAGGTCCATCTGGGGCACGCAATACAGGTATGCGTGCGGCAGCGGGTAAATATTTATGTTTTGTGGATCCTGATGATTTTGTGGAGCCAAATGTGTATGGCGGTTTGATAAAGCAAATGGAAGAGGAGCAATTGGATATGCTTCGCTTTAATTATCAAGTAGTAAACGAAAATTATGAAGTTATTCCTAAGCGTCCATTTGAGTATAAGTTTGACTATACGCCGCAACTAATGACGGGTACGCAGTTCCTTTCAGAGCGCTTGGATATCGCATGCAATATTTGGCGATATATCTATCGTAGAAATATCATTGTGGATAATAACATATGGTGTTTTGTGGGCGATTACTACGATGATACGCCATGGTTACCACTGGTGTTAATGAAAGCAGAGCGTATGAATATCTGTGATGCTGTGGTGTATGATTATTTGGAACGTTCTGATTCGTTAGTGAATGCGCAATCTTCAAAAGCCGTGCAACGTAAAATCGATGGTAATTTCCTTCTTTTAGAGATTTTGCAAGAAGAGATGAGAATTATTGATAATCAAGGTGTTCTTCAATGGTATGCAATGATGATTGCTCATTCAGTAGCTTCATTATTAACTTTGATAGGTGTATATCAGTATGACAAAAGAAAAGGATATTTAAAACGTTTGCGCGCATTGAATGTACTGCCATTGTCAATTTACAAGTCGGATAAAAAATCATTGAAAAAAATAAGATTGATAAATGCTTGTCCTAAAATATTTTTATGGTTGATATACGTGAAAAATAGATAAAGGTTAATATATGATACCAAAAATAATACATTATTGTTGGTTTGGTCGTGGCGAAATGCCCGAATTGGTTGTGCAATGCATCGCCTCGTGGCATAAGCATATGCCTGATTGGGAATATCGGTTGTGGACGGAAGACAGCCTGAAGCCTATCCTAAATCCTTCCCTTAAGGGAAGGACTTCAAATACTACGGATAATGTTCTTATTGGCTCGGAGGAAAATGACTGGTTAGATTATATGCCAGTGTATGTTAAAGAGGCGTATGCAGCTAAGAAATATGCTTTTGTCAGTGATTATGTACGTCTTTGGGCACTGGAACGAGAGGGGGGATTGTATTTAGATACAGATGTGGAGGTGCTAAAGTCGTTTGAACCATTGCTAAATGATATTGCGTTTATTGGCTTAGAGGAGTCATTGGCGCTATTACCAGGGACATGCGTGATGGCATGTGAAACACATTGCCAGTGGGTAAAGGATATGTTGGCAACATACGATGACGCACATTTCCTGCGTGAGGATGGTTCTATGGATTTGACTACCAATGTGAAGCGATTGGGCGAAAGGATGGTAGAAGGTGGATTGCTGCGTGAGCGTAAAGTGCAATACCTATCGCAATGGGGACTTCGTGTATATGCACACGATTATTTTTCACCAATCACAGCTACACGCGTGATGCGAAAATCGAAAAATACCTATTGTATCCATCGTTTTGCAGGTACATGGATAGATGGCAAAAAAGGAGGACTGCGTGATCGGTGGATAGTGCGAGAAATAATCAATTTATTGGTGCAATTGAAAAGATTATTAGTTGGTTTAAATAAGTGATAGAATGATATCTTCAATACAAAACGGTAAAATACAATCTTTTATCCCCAAACGCGTAACGAGTTGGGCGATGTTGACCTACGTGGCAGCAATATGTTGTTGTAATGTTTTGTTTGCATCTCAAATGCTCTATTGGCAATGGTGGTTCTTTGGCGCAATAGAGGTGTTGGGATTTTTCTATTTGGCGAATCGTTTATCCAAAGATTGGTTCTATTTAAAACCACTGCACTTTACACAAAAACTCTTTTGGACAGCTTTCTTGTTGCGTGCTATTTGGGTGGTTATTTCGTATGTTTTATATCGAAATTGGACAGGTACTGCGTTTTCAATTGATGCAGCTGATGAATTGTTTTATAATGAGGTAGCTCAGTATGCTGCGAGCATGATGCGTAATGGAAATTGGAATATATACAGCAACATCCAAGATTATTCAGGTGATATTCAATTTTCTGATATGGGTTATCCTATTTGTCTTACTATTATCTATTGGATATTTGGTGGCAGTATTGTGGTAGCGCGATTGATAAAAGCAATTTTAGGAGCTTGGACAGTTGTGTTGATGTATAAATTGACATCACGCAATTTTGGAGAACAAGTAGGGCGTATGACGGCCATTATGTGTATGCTGATGCCGAACTTAATTTATTATTGCTCATTCCAATTGAAAGAAGTGGAGATGGTATTTCTATGCATTCTCTTTGCTGAGCGAGCTGATTTTCTATTGTGGAAAGGAAAATTAGCATTTATGCCAACGGCAGCATTGATGCTAATTCCATCTGTGATGTTTACGATTCGAACGGCACTTGCCGCGGTAATGGTGATGGCGTTCTTTTGTGCATTGCTACTCAGTAGTGAGCGTATCGTTAGCTGGGGACGGCGCGCTTTGTTGTTGACATTGGCATTAGTTTTTGCTGGAGTGGTATTAACAACAAGTACAAGCATAGGTCAGGATATTCAGCAGATGTGGCAAACGCGTGGTTCAAGACAACAAGCTCATATGGAATGGCGTGCGGAGCGAACGGATATGGCAGGTGGATTGAACAACCGATTCGCTAAATATGCGGGTGCAGCAGTATTTGCACCGATGATTTTTACGATTCCATTCCCTACCATGAATGAGGTGCCTGGTCAGGAGAACCAAAAAATGATTCACGGTGGAAACTTTGTGAAGAATATACTATCGTTCTTTACGATTACTTCTATGTTTATTCTTTTGTTTAGTGGTGAATGGCGGAAATATGTGCTACCATTAGCGATATTGTGTGGCTATTTAGTGGTATTGGTATTTAGTAGTTTTGCTCACTCTGAGCGATTCCATTTGCCGATATTGCCATTCTCGCTGATGTTTGCAGCGTATGGTATTAGCAAGATGAATGAGGTCTGGTGGATCAAGAAGTACTACCCCTATTGGTGTGCGTTGATGTTCGTTGCCGCCATCGCCTGGAACTGGTTTAAATTGGCCGGACGAGGAATGGTATAGGAAGAAACTGTAAAATGTGATGTTTTGGATATTACAAATGTAATAAAAAATATGAAAGTATTATTGATATCGAATTATCAAAAAGGTATTGGCGGTATTGATGCTCAAGTGAAATTATTGCATACTTTTCTTAATAAAGAGAAGGGTATAAGTGCTGATATATTTTCCACGAAAGGTAATCCATTGATTAGGATCTTAAAGTGGATTAACTTATTATGTATAGTTCCTCAATATGATGTGTTACATATTCATGCTTGTTCTTATTGGGGAATGATACCTGTGGTGATGGGAGTAATAGCGGGTAATTTTTGGCACAAACATATTGTAATTACTTATCATGGTGGAGAAGCCGCTGATTTTTTTGCTAATCATATAAACTTTGTAAAACGTTGGTTGAGTAGAGCTGATAAAGTAGTGGTGCTGTCGGGCTTCCTTAAGGATATTTTTAATCAATATGATATTCCTTGTGAGATAGTGCCTAATATTGTTGTACTGCAAATTCGCCCCAAAAGAGAAGATGTTATAGCCCCTAAGTTTATTAGTATTCGCCACTTAGAGCCACTATACGATATTCCCTGTGTGCTGAAAGCCTATAAGCAAGTATTAGAATATCATCCCGATGCTACTTTGGATGTTTTAGGTCAAGGATCAATGAGAGAACAATTAGAGCAATATGTAATAGAAAATCATCTGACAGGCGTTCGTTTTTTAGGACAAGTATCAAATTCGCAGATATATGAGTATCTAAATAATGCAGACATTCTATTGTCAGCAGCCAAAGCGGATAATATGCCAGTATCGCTATTAGAGGCTATGAATGCAAATTTGTTAGTTATCGCAAGCAGAGTAGGTGGTGTACCATACATGATAGAAGATGGTAAGAATGGACTACTTTTTGAATGCACGAATAGTCTGGATTTAGCAGCAAAAATGTTATGGGCACTTGCCCATCCTAAGGAAGTTGAAGAAATGAGAATTTCTGCACAAGTTGAAGCAAACAAGTATACATGGGACAATGTTAAAGAAAAAATTCTAAAATTATATGAGTAAATTAAATGAGATATTGCGTTTGCATATCGTATTGCCTTTGGCAGAAAAAATTGTAGGTGTATGTTCTTACAAATGGCTACAACAAATTAAAAAAATGTCTGAATGGACTCCTGAGCAAATAACGACTTGGCAAAACGAACATTTACAAAAGCTTGTAGAGCATGTATATGAGCATACAGTATATTATCGCCGTATTTTTGATGATTTAGGATTAACTCCAAATGATATACAGACTATAGATGATTTAAAAAAACTACCAATCATAAACAAAGAAATTGCTAATGCTCATCACGATGAGATAATACCTGATAATCTATCTTTTTTTCGATATCGTAATGATAGAACGGGGGGCACTACGGGTGAACCCATGTTTTATTTCATGGATGAAAATAATTGGGGATATGTATCTGCAGCCAAACTGCACGCATGGATGACTACATCCTATCAGTATGGTGACAAATTTGTGGCGATGGGAAGTGCGTCGTTATTTGCAAAGAAACCATCACTACCCCGTAGAATATACGATAAAATTCGCAATGAGTTTCCTCTTAATACAGTCAATCTTACTGATGAATTATGCGATAAATATATTGCATTTATTAAAAAACAAAAAATTCGTTATATTTATGGTTATACAGCTTCTATATACGTATTTACAACTTATGTAGCGAAGCATCATATTGACTTAAAACAGATTGAGGTAGTATTTACGACTTCCGAAAATCTTACTGATACATATCGAGAACTTATTGAGAAAACCTATGATTGCCGTGTTATGGATTGCTATGGTGCTAATGATGCAGGTATGAATGCATATGAAATACAACCTCATAGTTATCATGTGGGGTATAATGTGTTGTGTGAGGTTATCAATCCAATAGCAGAAAATACAGGTAGTTTGCTTACTACGAATTTATTAAATTATACATTTCCATTGCTTCGCTATCAGTTTGGTGATGAAGTGGAGTTGTTGCCATCTGTAGATGCTAAAGAATACAACGGTCAAGTGATTCGCAGGATATTAGGTAGAACGTCTGATGTAATGCGTCTAGAAAATGGACATAGTATGACGGCTACAGGATTTTCTATGATTATGAAAGAATTTGATATTGTTGCATTTAATTTTAATAAAACAGGTGTAAATGAAGTGACGTTAAAAGTACAAACTATAAAAGAAAAATACAATATACAACAAGAAAATGAAATAAGGAAAACGATTCAACGTTATATAGGTGACGATGCGACACTAATTATTGAGTATGTAGAACAATTTGAGCCTCTTAAAAATGGCAAACGCAGATATTTTATGAATAATGTTGATATTGAGCGAGAGTAGTTGTTCTAATTTAAGTTGTTATTAAAGGGACTTTCAATGGTCGCACCAACGGTCGTGAGCGAATCATAGAGATGGGGCTGAGCAACGAACAGGTCGCGGAGCGACTGGAGAGCATTTACGAAAACGTGCTTGCTAAACGAAAATAGCCTACAAATAGAACTCTTGTTTATACAAAAATACGCCATCTGCGATGGCTACAAAAATAATTAAAAATATTTCAATGGGTATTTGGTGGCTGTGCTGAACTACGTTCATCATACGAGTGTTGGTCTGGATAACCCTCACTCATGCAAGCATGGATTTGGACTATCATCCCATCACTCTTTGCCTGCTATGCAGCCAATCGCCACCAAAGGCTTATAATGTTCTTCGAACTTTTCATAGTCCTTCGGAGCCTATCAGCCCTATGGGCTTTGGGTTTTGCTTCGTTGTGCATGGCACAACTCTACAATCCGCTGCGCGTATTGAGCAAAACACAGCCTTTAGCTGAAGCTATGGGTTATTGGTTATGGCTATTGGTTATTGGCGATTGGGTATGGTCTATGGGCTGGGGCGATGCGGCTTTGCCGCTAATCGTGCCTTTACCCCCTACGCTTTACACTACAAGCGATAGCGACCCTGTCTATTACCTCATCATCTGCCAAAGGCAGTGTTTTGACGCAGGTGCGAAGCAGATGCAAGAGCGATACGAAGTAGCGCGGGTCAAAACCGCTGGTCAGTTCGGCAGAACATCATACCCTCGACCGCAGGGAGAATAATTCGGTGAATGGTTCGAAGAACATAGAAAATTATTTGGTGCGGCTCTCAGACGAAGGATGAGAGTAAGATAAATGGACAAAAAAGAGCCGCCTCGCGTTCGGTAAGCGAGTCGCACAGACCAACGACGTCGTCGTTGTTAAGCGACCGTTTCCTCCGCTCTCCCCAAAAATTAAAAATTTTCGGGGACCCCTTATTGATATTTGAGCGGCTTTAGTTTGGACATTTATCTGGCGATGCCTAAACGAAGTGTGGCAGCAGCATCAAATATACGCTATTCCTATATCCTTGGTATTTTTGAATATTTTTGTAGCGAGTGCAACAAAGCGTATTTTTGTATGAAAAAACCATAGAACTTCACCTAAACGCTAATTCATATAAGAAATGCAATCTTGCATCTCGCGGATAATCTCCATAGCCCTTGCACGAGAGATACGGATACTTTCTGCTGCCTTGAGCATATCAGACTCCGTAGGAACCCCATTCCCCATCACAGAGGTAGCGTGCTCACCATTATACCCCTGTACACATCGGGTTAAGTCGTATGCTGGAGCAAGATGCCAACCATCCTCCAAATGAATAAACGAGAAGTTCTTGGCATGATCATCCTTGTTGCCAATCAACACATTAAACACCATCCTTCGAAACATCTGCTCCACTTTTTCAGGGCTCTGCGTGATGTAGCCCGTCAAAGCCAACAACACCTTATAATCCGTCTTAGGCGGATGGATATTCTCGCGCAACAATGCCGCTGCTGTTGCCACATGCAATGCTTGTCCAACTGCATCGATATCAAAGCGCTTGCTGGCAAAATACCTACCACTCAGCAATTTATATTGCGGAACAATGATGCCGCAGGCTTCAGCCAACTGGTTGTATCGATACTCTTGCTCTCCCATGTCTATTGGGTCGTAGGTGTGGCGAAACTTCACGAGCCATTGCCCCTCATCATCGCGATAAAGACATTTCGGACGACAACCGCCACTATTGCCACTATTGTAGTACAATGTATCCACTCCCTCCGTTGTCTTCTCTGACAACACATCCAGAGCCATCTGTTGCAGGATGTTGAGTTCGGGTAACAAGTGCTTTTCGGCCTCAAGTATCTCGGGTTCATACCGCAATGCGCCCATACCACTTGATCCTACTATTGCCAAACGTTGAAGTGGCGATAGTGATAGCTCATCCACACCATATCGCTGCAATAGGCGATTGAGTAGATACCTACCATACCCATCGGGCAGACTATCCTCAAAGATACCAAAATTACCGTAGAACGGCGTAGGCTGAGCAATGAATAGCTCCGCACGCAGGGGTAACTCCAACGGGGAGATGGAGAAACCACTCTGTAGCCATTCGGGTGCATACTGGAAAGTGCAACGTGTGTTGTCAGGTGTGCGACCGAGGGTACCTACCCATTTCTGGCGATAAAAAACCAGCAACTTATTTACGGAATGTATTGCGTCCATGCTTACGATCTTTGTTATTGCGTATGGTTTCTAATTCTTCCATTGTATGATATATGGGCTGCGCCATAAGTTGTTTGATGGGTTCCTTGTAGCCCAGTGCTTGGCATATAGCCACATACTGACGGAGCGAAAGAGTGGCTTGCTGTTCGAACTTAGTAATCGTGGATACGGGCACGCCGCTCATCATAGAAAGTGCCTCGCGCGATAGTCCGCGCTCCAGACGACGTGCCTTGAGCTGCTGCGATAGCAGGCGCATGATATCCTCGGTCGTTTCTGTATCAAACTGATATAATAAATTGCTACTATTGTATTCGAAATCTTCCATATATTTCTATTTTAGATATTATTGTATTATTTTTCTGCAAAGGTACAATATTTTTTGGATATGACAAAATATTTTTGCAAAATAGATACTTTTTTAGTCAAAAATACGCTGCGCTTCGCTTGTTACAAAAATAATTAAAAATAACAGGAGTGTGTTTTTAAGACAATTTTCGTCAATTAGATGTCGTACAGACGAATGAGCGTAGCGAAATGAGGCAGATCGTTCGAGCCCTCAGGCGAGATAAGAATTTTCGTCAGTTCAAGGATATTAGTGATAGTTGAGATATGTTGCTCATATCTCTTGTGAATGCTATCTTGGTCGATTGTGTAAGTAAACTTACTCATCGCCCAATCTACCATCCACTATCGTAGCATCTTGCTACTCACTACCACTACTTTTCTGTGTCCTTCGGAACTGTCTAATGAACTTATCTCACTTCGGTCGAACTGACTGGTTCTATCGAACTATGTATAGGTTTTGCTTCGTTGTGCATGGCACAACTCTACAATCCGCTGCGCGTCTTGAGCAAAACACATCCTTATAGATGATGTAATGGGGTATTGGTTGTGGGCTGGGGCGATGCGGCTTTGCCGCTAATCGTGCCTTTACCCCCTACGCTTTACACTACAAGCGATAGCGACCCTGTCTATTACCTCATCATCTGCCAAAGACAGTGTTTTGACGCAGCTGCGAAGCAGATGCAGGAGCGATACGAAGTAGCGCGGGTCAAAACCGCTGGTCAGTTCGGCAGAACATCATACCCTTGCCGCTGGGGTGTGTTGTTCCCCAGCGGAATGTTGTTGATTTATGTTGTTTGTGTTGTTGTAAATAATAAACCTTGCATTGTTTATATAGTCTTAATCAATGACCTGTTATTTTTGAATATTTTTGTAGCCCTCACAGAGGGCGTATTTTTGTATAAAACATAATCCCCAAAAAACATATCCATACATTGTCCTAAATATTCTCCAATGTTGTCAATATTGTCTTTCATAATACTCTTTTTAATCTAATCACCAATTTTTTACCCATTAATTTGCATATATCAATGATTTTTACTATCTTTGCACCGATTTTTGTATCAACATATTCCCTCGAAATGAAACTCTTACTCACATACTCCGACATAGACCCCGCTGCATGGCAATCGCTTGTTGCGCAATCGCCCTATGCCACGTGGTTTCAAACGTCTGAGGCGTATCAGTTTTATGCGTCCAATCCCGAGGAGATGATACCGTTTGTGTTCGGTGTAGAGGAAGATAAGCACCTAAAAGCAATTTGCGTAGGCTATATCACTAAAGAAAAGAGTGCCTTCAAACAGTTCTTCACACGCCGTGCCATCATCATTGGTGGTCCATTGATTGGTGATCATGCAACAGAAATGGATGTTGAACAATTGTTGCGTGTGACTGCCTCTGAATTAAAATCGCAAGCGATTTACATAGAGACGAGAAACTTCCACGATTATAGCCGTTGGAAATCTGTGTTTGAAGCCAATGGTTTTACTTATCAACCGCATTTGAACTTCCATGTGGATACCAGCTCTGTGGAGGTGGTGGATAAGAATCTCGGTAAGAGCCGTAAGCGCGATATACGTACCACTATTCGAGATGGGGTGACACCAGTGTTGAATCCTACCATTGAGCAAGTACGTGAGTACTACGCCATCCTCAAAGACTTATATACCACCAAAGTGAAAACGCCACTATTCTCGTGGCACTTCTTTGAACAGTTGTATCATACTGCCCATGGGCGATTTATCTTGACAGAATATCAGGGTAAGATTATCGGTGGTACAGTGTGCGTAGTATTGCCCAATAGGGCAGTGTATGAATGGTTTGTATGCGGTATGGACGGTGTGTACGAACATATCTTCCCATCATCGTATGCCACCTATCTCGGTATACGTTATGCCGCAGAAAATGGTTGCCCAATCTTTGATATGATGGGTGCTGGCAAACCCGATGAGGCATACGGCGTGCGCGACTTTAAGGCGCGTTTTGGCGGTGAACAAGTAGAGCACGGACGATATCTCTGTGTTTGCAAGCCGTTGCTCTATAGGATAGGCAAGTTAGGAGTAAAGATATTGAAAAAGAAATGATATAGACCTTCTGCCTTACAAGCAGATGTTCGTATTAAAATGATATATATGAATATTTGGATTGACATAAATCATGTGCCACAATTTAATTTCTACAAGCGGATAATTACGTTGTTGTCAGAACAGGGGAATAAAGTGTGGATTACAGTATTACAGCGAGGTAAATTGCTCAAGATTATTAATAGAGAGTTGAGTGGCATGCCCAATGTTGTAATTGTACCAATGGGTAGGCATAGGATGACAAAATGCTCGGCGGTGTTTGAAGCTAATCTGTTGCGTATTCCTAAAATGTGGTGGTGGAAGAGGAAGACCTCAATTGATATAGCATTCTCTAATGGCTTTCAATTAGCATTGGTGAGTCATTTAAGTAATATTCCAAATTATTCATTCGATGATGATCCACAAACGGTGGATTACAAATACAAAATTAAATATAATACTATTTGCCATTTTTGTGTCTACTCGGATCCTTCTTTAGTAGGACCTGAAAAAGTATTGCCTGTTCTAAAAGAATGGGCCTATTTGGCACCTAAGTATTTTAATCCTAACCCAAAAGTATTGGAGAAATATGGTGGTGTACAACCCAAAGAGTATGTATTCCTACGCGAGGTGAGTGTCGGTACTGTTAACTATGCAGGACAAGCATCAGGCGCTATATTAGGAATACAAGATTTAATACCCAAAGACAAAAAAGTGCTATTCTCTTTAGAAGAAAAAGACAAGCGTCACTTGTACCCTAAAGAGTGGATTCTCCTGCAAGAACCGATAGAGGATATTCACTCACTCATTTACTATAGCGCGGGACTCGTGTCTTCAGGTGATAGCATGGCACGCGAAGCGGCACTATTAGGCGTGCCTGCCTACTACCTCGGCATTCGATATGACATGCCTGCCAATGCAGCAGCCGCGAAAGTGGCAAACTTGCAAAACCAAAAAACGGCCGACTTTGCGGAATGGGTAAAGAACCTATCTGTTGCACCCGAAGAAGCAGAAAAGCAGCAACAGGCATTGCGCCAGCATATCGATGAGGAGTTTATAGATATCAATACGTATATGATGGCGCTTGTGGAGCAAGTGGCGATTGCTAACCACTGACGAGTACGAACGAGCACGGAAGCAAGGGAGATGATAGTAACCACAGATGGGCACGGACAAGCACGGAAACTCGTATATATATCCTAAGTTCAGTGTTGTTCAGTGAAGTTCAGTGGTCAAAAATAACCATGGAAAGATGTATTTCAATGGTTTTAGTGGTAAAAAGAACGAACATGAGCATAAATTTGACTTAAAATTTGTATATACTAAAAAAAAATAGTACCTTTGCAGCGAAAAAATATAATTGTAATATATTTTAATCGCGAAAAACGAAGTTAAATATCATTTGGATTATATTATACGTGGCATAATGACGGATGTTTATTCATATACTGCACCCGAGATTATTACTCAGTTAGGAGAACAATACAAGAAATATAGACTCCTATTGGGCATGACACAAAAAGAGGTGGCTGAAAAGGCGGGACTCAGCGTAATGACTGTGCAGAAATTCGAAAGTGGCACATCGCGAGATGTGTCGCTAACAACCGTCATTCGATTATGGCGTGTGATCGGGCAATTGGATAACATGAAGGAACTTTTGCCCGAAATACCCGATTCGCCTTATATAAACAAAACTGTAGATTCCAAACGAGTACGTAAATAGTGCAACATTGCATCAAAATATGGCTATGGGGTAAAGAGATTGGCTCGCTCATGTGGCGTGAAGAACGACACAATAGTTACTTTGTCTATCATCCGGACTACTTGAGTAACCCCTTAGAACCCTTTCCATTGATAGCACCTAAGAGAGGGGCTATCAACCGCACCTTTCATAGCGATACTGCACGTATGTATCAGCGATTACCCGCCTTTTTGGCAGATAGTTTGCCTGATGATTGGGGTAATGCCTTATTTGAACGGTGGCGAATAGATCAAGGACTATCCGTATCGCAAGTTACGCCATTGGAAAAACTGATGTTTATAGGTAGCCGAGGCATGGGCGCTTTAGAGTTTGTACCCGATGCACAAATAAACCCACGTGCGGAGAAAATAGACATAGCAGCCTTGGCACAATTAGCACAGAAGATATTTAATGATAGAGAGAAAGCAGTCATAGAACCCAACGAGACCATCACTAAGAAACTACTGATGATGGTAGGTACTTCAGTGGGAGGACGCCAACCTAAAGCACTCATTGCTATTCATAGAGAGACAGGAGAAATTCGCTCAGGACAAATAGCGGGATTAGAAGGGTATAACTATTATATACTGAAATTTGGTAATGCAGAACGCAGTTTGGCTGAGTTGGAGATGACCTACCATGAGATGGCATGCATGGCAGGCATCCATATGATGCCTTCGCGATTGTTAGAGGCCGAGGGAGAGAAACATTTCTTGACACAACGCTTCGACCGTATGAACGGCCAGAAATGGCATTTGCAGACCTTAGCCGCAATGAACCCTGATGCCGACAGCTATGAGCAACTGCTATTGGTATGTCGCCATTTGCATCTGCCAGATGCTACAGGCGAGGAGATATTTCGTCGAATGGTATTCAACTATCTGGCTAACAATACCGATGACCACAACAAGAACTTCTCATTTATGCTCTCACCCAATGGACAATGGGCATTAACTCCCGCATACGATATGACATTTATTTTTAATGTCGGAGGATTTCAACCCCAACGTGAACATTGTCTTATGATGCGTGGCAAACTGGCAGATTGGAGCAAAGAAGACATCATGCAGTTTGCTGAGCAAAATGGTATTCGCAATGCGGAGAAAATCGTTGGACAGGTGGCTACGGCTATTATGCAATTTAGATCCATAGCTCTACGCCATGGAGTAAGGAACGAATGGATAGGTTGTGTGGAAGAATGCCTGATGACACATTTAAGAGAGTGGGGATTCGTGGAAACACAACCAGATAATAATGAATGGATATTGCAGAACGGAAAATTACTCACTCATGTGTATTTAGAGCAAGCCTACAAAGGCAATATCCACCTCTATGCAACGATAAATGAAACGACAAGAAGATGGGTATTTAGACCATCGATGCCAGAACATAAACTGATTATGGAAATGGGAATTACCAACGTTCCGCAAGAAATGTTGTGCCATTGGATAGAGCAACGACTGTAGTAATAAGGCTAATCACGAAAATAATAATACAAACAATATGAATATCTCAATTTTTGGACTCGGATACGTAGGATGCGTAGGCATCGGATGCCTATCCAAACAAGGACACACCATGGTGGGTGTGGATGTAAGTGATGTGAAAGTAGATCTTATCAATCAAGGTAAACCTACCATCGTAGAAAAAGATATTGATGCACTCATCAGCGAAGGACATCAGGCTGGACGTATACGTGCTACTAAGGACTATCGCGATGCTGTCCTCAATACCGACATATCTTTTCTCTGTGTAGGTACTCCCTCTGCCGAGAATGGACATCTCAACTTGACCTATATCCTGCAAACTGCACAACAGATAGGCGAAGCGCTGAAAGAGAAAAATGGCTTTCATATCGTGGTGATTCGCTCCACCGTTTTCCCAGGTACTAATGCCAAGATGACTGCTATCATTGAAGAGGTATCTGGCAAGCAGCATGATGTGGATTTTGCTGTAGTCAGCAACCCTGAATTCTTGCGCGAAGGAACAGCCGTGCAAGACTATATGAATCCCCCATTGACCGTACTTGGTAGTAGTTGCCCACAAGCAATAGATGTAATGCGCACCCTTTATCAGGGACTATCTGATGCGCCTATTGAAGTAGTGGAAATAGGAGTGGCAGAGATGATAAAATATGTGAATAACTCTTATCACGCACTGAAAGTGGTATTCGCAAACGAAGTGGGCAACATATGCAAACAATTAGGCATAGATAGCCATGAAGTGATGCGCATATTCTGCATGGATAAGCAACTGAATATTTCGCCATATTATTTCCGACCAGGTTTTGCATACGGCGGGTCGTGCCTACCGAAAGACCTACGCGGTTTAAAGACATTGGCACACGACCTCTACTTGGAAACACCTGTACTCAATGCTATTGAACATAGCAACGAACTGCATATCCAACAAGTGGTACATCGGATAGAGCATATTGAAGAGCAACGTGCCATGCAAGGATTACCAAAAATGCAAATTGGTGTACTGGGATTGAGCTTCAAAGCTGGTACTGATGATATGCGTAACTCGCCTATTGTGAATGTCATAGAGGCATTGCATGGTAAAGGATATGACATACGTATATATGACAAAAATGTGTGCTTATCCCGCCTAATAGGTAGAAACAAGAGTGTGATTGCCAGCAAACTGCCACACCTCAACCAAATGCTGCAAGAGGATATGGCTATGGTTACAGAGTGGGCAGATTGCATCATCATTGCCAACAAAGATAGCGAGTATGCTCAGGCACGTGTAGCTATTGGTACGCCAATCATTGATTTGGTACGTATCAAAGAATTAGAAGGAAAAGAAGGATATAATGGCTTGTGTTGGTAATGAGTCCAGCCTTTACACATTACATACTTTACACTATAAACAAAACGTAATATGAAACGAAGCGCAATAGATATAACGCCACTGGCGACGTCTTACGAGATGGGACTGAAGCGTGTGCTGCTCTCGGCTAACGAGAGTGGGTGCAGCATCACACAAGTCGCTATACTCGAACTCAAAGCCGGCGACCGCAGTGCCAAACACATACACCCTGACCTACAGGACCTCTTCTTCGTACTCGAAGGTGAGATAGAAATCACCATAGATGGCAAGAAGAATCGTTGTACCAAGGAGGACTTTATCTTCGTCGAACACCTCAAGTCCTACGAACTACACGCCCTCACCGATGTGCGCATGCTCGCCATGGGTTGCGTGATTGAGACACAGCGCACCAAACTCTATCCCATGCTCTTCGAACCTAACCTACATACCAAAGTGTGGGGAAGCATCGACCTCACCGCATGGAAAGAACTTCCACGACAGAACCATATAGGCGAGAGCTGGGAAGTATCTGGCATCCCCAACTCCCCATCCGTCATTGCTAACGGCACTTGGGCAGGCTATACCCTGAATGAGGTGATACGCAAGATGCCCGAAGCCATGCTCGGCAAGACCGTCGCTAAGCAACACGATAATCAATTGCCTATCCTCGTCAAATTCATTGACACCGATGATGACCTGAGCGTACAAGTCCACCCTAATGATGACATGGCACACCGCATGCATAGCGAACATGGCAAAACCGAGATGTGGTACGTCATCAATGCCCAGCCCGAATCCTATATCTACGCAGGATTTAAGGAGCAACTCACCCCCGATGAGTATGCCCGCAAAGTGGCAGACGGCACCATCATGGATGCACTTGCCAAACACGAAGTGCACGCAGGCGATGTCTTTTATCTTCCCGCAGGACGTATCCACGCCATCGGCAAAGGTGTACTGCTGGCAGAGGTGCAACAGACCTCCGACATCACCTACCGCATCTATGACTACGGACGACCAGGGCTCGATGGTAAGCCGCGCGAGCTTCACACCGAACTGGCGGCACAAGCCCTGGACTTCACCGTGCATCAGAACTATCGCAATACCTACAAGGACACTATGGACATGGCCAATCTGTGTCTGGATACCGACCACTTCAGTGTCCGCGTACTACCGCTCAACTATCCTATGCGCCGCAATATGATCCTCTATGACTCCTTTGTCATCATTACTTGCGTGCATAGCTCATGCCTGATTCATATCCGTAGTACGCAAGATGAGATTGAACTTCAAGAAGGTTTCTCGTGCTTCATCCCTGCGGCTATCGCCGACTATGACATCATACCGATCATGGGCGATGTGAAAGTGCTGGAGGCCTATATTAACAACCGCCCTCGCACAACTTGGCAACGTATCGTGTCGCAGTTCATGCACCTGTCGGGCTATGATATATAGGGATGAGGCTAAAGGCGATGAGGCGATGAGGCGAAAGGTTAGAGGTTAAAGGCGCGGAATATGCGGCTTCGCCGCCCAGCCTTTAAACTATCAACTATAAACTACAAACTATAAATATAAACTACAAGATATGTTATCACTTATAGTAGCAATAGCCGAGAATAATGCTATCGGCAAAGCGGGCGATTTGCTTTGTCATTTGCCCAATGATTTGCAGTATTTCAAACGTCAGACCAGCGGTTGCACCGTCATCATGGGCGAGCGTACATTCTTCTCTCTGCCCAAGCACCCACTACCTAATCGCAGGAATATTGTGCTGTCTGACCGTGCAGATTTTACTTTCGAGCAAACAGAAGTGGCACACTCTATCCCTGAGGTGATGGAAATGATTGCCCCCGAAGAGCAAGCTTTCATCATAGGTGGAGGTATGGTGTATCGCCAATTCTTGCCATTGGTGGATAAACTCTATATCACGCATATTCATCATACATGGGAAGATGCTGATACCTTCTTCCCTGAGATTGACCCTACTATTTGGCAATGTATTAGCGAAGAACGTCACGAGGCGGATGAAAAGAACCCATACGCCCACACCTTTGCGGTATATACCAAAAGAGAGAAATAATAGCGCGCTCAATCTGTGCTCACGATATGTGATTGAGCAGGAAGACCTGTTGTCCCACTTCGCAGTGGATACAACGTTCGTTTTGACAATAGTGCTGATACAAATGTATCAGCGCTTGTGTATCAGCAGCAGAGGTAACTTGCTGTCCCAATAATCGCCATTGGCGAATAATCGTATTATCTTCCGCAGGAATCTGCTGCATGAGCGTGAGTGCCATTTGCGCTGCTGTTGTATCGCTATGTGCCAACGCATACGCATAGCGATAGGGTAGTAGGGTGTTGATGAGCAATATATCTATAGATTTTTTTCCTATAGCGGGAGGTGCTGATATGATTGACTGCGTATCTTCTGCTGATGTTGTAGGCAATTGCAGGCACAGCAATCGGCGCAAGTCATTCACAGAGGGTTGCACCAACATTTGAGAGAAGAGCCACTCGGATTGGCAAATCAGTTGTGCGAATTGACGTATTCTTATCTGAGGGGCATTCTGCGGGCGCAATCGTGCACGCTTCCATAATAATGCAGCCATTGGCTGCAATCTGAACTTCTTTTTGAGGAACTGGTATTCACGCAGCAAGGCTGCCTCTTCTTCGTTCTTGATGGTCTGCTCATTGAGCAGACCTGACTGCCCTAAAAGGATAGCCGTTACCTGAAACATACTATTGCGGTGCTTGAGCAAGTAGGCAAGTGGTGTGCACAACGCCAATGTCTCAAAAGGCAGACTATTGGTATGAAAGCCAAAATTATGTGCTAATGTGATATAAAATGCCTCTGCCCAATTGTGGTGAGTGATTTGCAGTAACTGCATGATAGCCTCTTGTCGGCATTGCAGGCGTTGAAGCAATAATGTGTCGCGCCAACCTTGTGTGAGCAGCGAGGGTTGTAGCAGCAACGAAGAATGGCAGGGTACGTTTGCCCATACAGAATCCATTTGCTGGGCATGGGCGAAGAGTTGGGTAAGGTAGTCTTGGTTGTGCGGATAACGCAATACGCATTGGGGAATACACTCGCCACGGGTGTTATAGGTCGGTTCGTCGGCTTCGCAGACCACATGCAGCACCACATTATCGTAGGCAGGATTGGTGTGATGGCGATGACGTCGCCAATCAGAAGCACGCATGTGCATCTCTACATTGCCTACCCATTCATGTGTACCAATGCGCACACGGGCATGGCTGAAATCAGGACCTGCATCACGATTGTGCTGCCCCACCGACAATATCTCCACTGGTTGATTATCGGTCGTTGCTTGTGGCATATCTGCCCATAGGCGTTGCTGCCAAATATAGTGGAGAAGAATCTCGGGCATATTTTTCGTTTGTGTAATTGGCGATTGGCAATTGGCTATTGGTGATTGGCTATTGGTGATTGGTGATTGGTGATTGGCGATTGGCTATTGGGCTCTACACCGCTACGACACCTGCGATATGAGGATGTGGGTCGTAATTAACCAACGTGAAGTCCTCAAACTTAAAGTCGAAGAGATCCTTTACCTCAGGATTAATGAGCATTTGTGGTAGCGGACGTGTGTCACGTGTGAGTTGTAACTTAACTTGCTCAATATGATTGAGATAAATGTGCGCATCGCCAAAAGTATGTACGAAATCACCAGCTTTTAGTCCCGTTACCTGCGCCATCATTTGCAGGAGCAGGGCGTATGAAGCAATATTGAATGGTACACCCAAGAAGATGTCTGCTGAACGTTGGTAGAGTTGCAGCGACAATCTGCCATCTGCCACGTAGAACTGAAACAATGTGTGGCATGGTGGCAACGCCATACTATTGACCTCTGCCACATTCCATGCGCTGACAATATGACGGCGCGAATCGGGATTATGCTTGATTTGCTCCACCAACTGCGCTATCTGGTCGATATGTCCCCCTTGGTAATCAGGCCATGAACGCCATTGATGACCATACACAGGACCTAACTCGCCCTGCTCATCAGCCCATTCGTTCCAAATACGCACGCCATGCTCTTGCAAGTACTTCACATTGGTGTCGCCACGAAGGAACCACAGCAATTCATAAATGATAGACTTGAGGTGCAGTTTCTTGGTAGTTAACAATGGAAAACCCTCCTCTAAGTTAAAACGCATCTGGTGACCAAAGACAGAAATGGTGCCAGTGCCAGTACGATCATGTTTTTCGGTTCCCTCGCGAAGCACGCGCTCGCATAAATCCAAATACTGTTTCATATGTTCTAATATAAATTATACGTTGTTTTTAGTACGCGGAACTCGGTGCGACGGTTCAGCGAGTTGCAAACCTCCTGCTGGTCAGCAGGTAGGGTAGTGATAAATGCTTCGTCTAACACTTGGTCTTTGGGCAGGAATGTGTATTGCTTGTGCAATACCTCATCTACCACCACAGGTTTCTCCTCGCCATAGCCCACAGGTGTTAGGCGGGCTTTCTCTATACCATGTTTGATGAGGTAGTTCACCACCGATTGGGCACGCTTGAGCGACAACTCTTGGTTGGCAGCATTATTGCCAATCATATCCGTATGCGCTGCCATCTCAATCGTGATATTAGGATTGTCGTTCAACAGTTTAACCAATGCTTGCATACCATCTTCAGAGTCCGCAGTGAGTTCCCAACTACCAAACTTAAAGAAGATATTACCCATTTTCACAGGCTTGGAGATAGGTGCCAAAGCAAAGTCTTGTTGGTAGGTATGACTGTCGTTGAGCCCTAAGGTGGATAGTTGCTGCTTCTGATTTAGGTAACCACGCGAAGTAACCAACATGACATAGCGCGTGTCCTTATTCAGTTTGAGGCGATACGTACCATCGCGGCGAATCTGGGCTTTCACGTTAGTACCATCGTCACCAATCAAACGGATATTGGCATCACTGAGGTGTTCGCCATTATTGTCCAATACCGTTCCCTCCACAATAAACTCTATCTCAGGCAGATAGAACGAATATATCTGGTCGTATCCGCGTTTCTGTCCACGATTGGAAGAGAAGAATCCCTTTTCCGTTACACCTGCGAAAGTGATACCAAAATCATCGTTTTGGGAATTGAAAGGCGCACCCATATTAAACAAATCCCATACTGAGTCGCGGCGTACCGCATAGAACAAGTCCAAACCACCATAGCCTGGATGACCCTTTGAAGCGAAATATAGTCTGCCATCCGCACGGAAATGTGGGTAGAGTTCATCATCTACGGTATTGATTTGTGGACCTAAATTCTGAATATCTGTCCACTCGCTACCATCGAGGATAGCCATATAAATATCCTTACCACCATATCCACCCGGTGCATCGCTCACAAAATAGAGCGTATCGCCCGAGGCATTGAGCGAAGGGTGTCCCACAGTGATACTGCTATCGCTGAATAACTTGAGTTCTTGTCCTTCTCCCCACTCGCCACTGGCGCGTGTAGAGGTGTAGATCTTTGCACCTAAATCTTGTCCGTTCACGGGGCAAGAGTAGGTGAAATACATCGTCTTGCCATCGGGTGAGAAGCAGCATACACCCAACTCGGCAGAGGTGGTCTTGGCACTTGCACCCTCTTCTTCGCCCTCGTTTTCAGGTTCTTGATACAGTCCTTCGCAAAGCGCGATGTCCTCCCACTCGCCCGCCGCATTCTGTCGGGTAGAGTAGAGATTGAAAGTAGCAGCACCCGTAACGGGAGAAGTGCGCAATTTCTTCTTTTTGCTATTGGTGCTTTTCTCCTGACGATTAGAGGTGAAGACCAATGCATCGCCATCTTCAGAAAGGAAAGCAGGCGCGAAATTGGAGGTACGTTTCTCGTTGAACTCCTTGGCAAGGGCTACCTTGTAACGCGAGGGTTGCTTCTTCCATTGCTCCACTTGCATACAACCATACTTGCCCGCTTGCGCCACATAATCGTTAGGATAAGTAGCCAAATACATGTCGTACTGCTTAATGGCATCTTTGTATTTGCCTTGATACTGCAATACCTGAGCATAGTGCAGGTACACGATAGAATCAGGATAATGGTATTTGATAGCATTCTTGTATGCCGAAGCAGCACGCGAGTTATTGAGAATACGCTGACTCTCTGCTTGATGAAAAGCCACGTGTGCGCGCAGAGCCTTTTCCTTGGTAGGAATACGGCGATATATTTGGCGGTACATCTCGCCCGCTTCGTAGTATTCGCCAATAGCATACTTGCGATCCGCCTTCTTGATTCGCGCGCTGATACTGCATGAACTGATACCAACCGACAATATCAATAAGGATAATATGTGCAGAAATAATCTTCTATTCATAATCAATATTTATAATTCGTACTTTATAACTCGCTCACATTGAGTTTCTTTTGTGCTTTTCTTCTGGTCTCTCTATCTTGCGAATTGGCGCAATGTATGCCATCTTGCCTCATTCGCTTATTCTCGGAGATATGCTCACTACTGAACTTACCATTCTTCTGTATAATAATACGTACACACAGCAGCAATAGACTAATTGCCACAGCTCCGACAGCGATTAAAATACCCTTTAGCATACTATTTAGATAAAATAACCTGCAAAGGTACAAAAAATAATACATATTTGCAAGAAATCGAGCGAAAAGTTTAATAAAATTAGCCTGAAGATATGTTGAAGTGTTCTCAAAGATAGAGGAATCACATAGTAATCTCATAGTAATCACATAGTATTTGTGAGGAAAATTCAAGAAAAATGACAGAAACAAAAATGCATCCAAAAAATAAAAGTGCACATACACTTGTGTATGTCAAAAATTTTTACTACCTTTGCACGCTAATTTTATATAGATAGATATGAAAGTACTTGTTGCAACAGAAAAACCCTTCGCCAAAGTGGCAGTAGATGGGATTCGTGAAGTAGTAGAGCATGCTGGTTATGAACTGGTATTGCTGGAGAAATACACCGCTAAACAGCAGTTGTTAGATGCTGTGGCAGATGCTGATGCACTCATTATTCGCTCGGATAATGTGGATGCTGAAGTGCTGGAGGCAGCCAAACAACTGAAGATAGTAGTTCGTGCAGGTGCAGGATACGACAATATAGACCTGGCAGCAGCCACCGCACACAACGTAGTAGCCATGAACACCCCTGGTCAGAACTCGAACGCTGTGGCCGAGTTGGCATTGGGACTCATGGTGATGGCCGTGCGCAATATGTACAACGGCACAAGCGGTACTGAACTCAAAGGCAAGAAGTTGGGTATCCACGCCTACGGCAATGTGGGACGTAACGTAGCGCGTATTGCCAAAGGATTTGGCATGGAGATTTATGCCTACGATGCCTATTGCCCAGATGAGGCAATGGTGGCTGACGGCGTAACTCCTTTGCACTCGGCAGAAGAACTGTACGCTACTTGCCATGTGGTGAGCCTGCATATCCCTGCAACAGCAGAGACAAAAGGCAGTATCAACTACGCCCTGCTGGCGCATATGCCGAAAGGCGGATTGCTGGTCAATACTGCTCGCAAAGAAGTAATCAACGAAGATGAATTGATACAATTCATGCAGGAACGTCAGGACTTCCGCTATGTAACCGACATTATGCCTGCAGCGGATCAAAAGATGAACGAACTGTTTGAAGGTCGCTACTTCTCTACTCCAAAGAAAATGGGTGCACAGACTGCTGAAGCCAATATCAATGCTGGTATTGCAGCCGCTAAACAGATTGTGGACTTTGTGGAGAAAGGCATAAGAAGATTCCAAGTGAATAAATGAAAAAGTCAATCCTACTGCTGATATTAACCGTATTCTCCGTTTTGTCGTACGCACTGCACGTAGAGTGTGTGGGCAAAGCGACATTGCTGACACATGATGGCGACACGCTGTTGGTGTTCGCTTCGGCTCCCGAACTGAAGACACTGAATAGTGTGGGGGAAGTGGATTGGTATCGTTTGCCCGATACGATTACGCCTGTGCAGACAGGTACTGACTATTTCTATCCTGAACATGGCGAGGGGTATATGGTCAAAGTAGGTGCGGAGCGCGATATGTTTTGGGTGTTTGATTACGAACAATTGCGCCCCACTATCTCGCTGATAGAAGCAGAGTTAGACTGCGAGAGGACAATGCTACACCTCGAAGGCGAACTGCCAAAAATAAGTTATACCCGCCTGAGTGGCAAACAAATGACATACCCCCGCAACTGCCATGTGGAGTATATGAGCGCCGCATGGAGCGAGGATACGGAAATGTGGGTGGACTCAGTGGCCATAGAAGAATTGACATTGGAACAGGAAATGACAGTGGCAGCATCGCCTGTGGCTACCGATTATGTTATCAGCGATATGTTGGCAGAACAGTTGGGCGTAGCAGCAGATACGCTTCGTTCGTCTGTTTATCAGCCTGTTGCGTTGAAAGCACATCCCGTTACTGTCACTACAACTCGTGGAAAGCAAGGCGAGATGAGCAACGAGGTAAATCGCCCTTATTCGCCCGATGATGTGCTGAATATGTCGGCTCCGCTGGAGGTGCTATTCAAAGCCAATGGACTGAACGCAGAGTATTACCAATGGAAACTCTACAAAGGTAGTAGCCTCATGCTCACACGCAGCGATGCAGAACATAGATATACCTTTACGGATAAAGGCAACTACAGAGCAGTAGTGGCTATCAGCAATAGCAATTGTCAGCTGGATTCGGTGGAGTTCACCATCTCCATTAGCGAGTCAATGGTGGTAGTGCCCAATGTGTTTACACCCAACGGCGATGGCACGAATGATGAGTTTCGCGTGGTGTATCGCTCGCTCAAAGAGTTTCATTGTTGGGTATATAACCGTTGGGGACACTTAGTATATGAATGGAGCGACCCCGCCAAAGGTTGGGACGGTACAATAGGTGGACGACCAGCCGCAGAAGGTGCATACTTCTATGTGATTCGCGCATTGGGAACCGATGCGGATGAAAATGCGAAATATACTATCAAACCCGTATATAACAGCAAACTGAAGAAACAAGACGAAGCATTGATAGGCGTATATCAACTGTCAGGTTCAATCAATCTGCTTCGTGGAGGGAAGTGATTGAAGGAATGAAGAGAACAAAATCAACATATCAAGCGGATTGGCAAGGGCTATCGTTGGCGAAGATTGACCAACAGATGGCTGCTATGCCCGTGGCAGGTAAGATAGATACGCTGAATTGGAACGAACAATATCCTACTGCACCCGAAACAATCTTCACGGTGGCGCATACGGATGAGATGCTGTTGGTGCGCTTTGAGGTGAAAGGCGAAGTGCCGTTGGCAACCAAAACCGAAGACCTGGAGCATGTGAACGAAGATGCGTGCGTGGAGATATTTATCGCCAATGCCGATAATACACGCTACTGGAACTTTGAGTTTAACGCCGCCGGTGTGTGCAACGCTTCGCATCGCAAGTCGCGCAAAGAATATGTGGTGCGCCTCAATACAGAGCAACTACAGAGTATCAAGCGTTTCCCTGTGCAACTGTGCGCGGCTCATTGGTCATTGCTGGTAGCGATACCATTGGCGTTGATAGAGTTGGACCTCGCACGCGAGCACGCGCGTCGCGCGAACCTATATAAATGTGGTGATAAAACACCAATGAAGCATTACGCATCGTGGAACCCAATCCAGGCAGAAGCACCTGCGTTCCACTTGCCTGAGTTTTTTGGGGAAATACAGTTTTAGAACCTGGCTCCCGGAAGCCGACCGCCGGATAAAATACATTGGCCCCCGGCTCCCGGCCGCCGGAAGCCAAACACCTGAATAAATAATGAATAACAATATGAAAAAATCAATTCTTACTATGGCTGCATTGGCAGTAACCGTGTTGGCAAGCGCCAACCCATTCTTCCAGTACAAAGAGTGGAAGACCCCACACAAGACCTATCCATTCAACGACATCAAGCCTGAACACTACATGCCCGCTTTTGAAGAAGGTATGAAACAAGGTCTGGCAGAGATTGATGCAATCGTCAATAACCCCGCTGCTCCTACCTTCAAGAACACCATTGAAGCGTATGAGAAATCAGGCGAGTTGCTGAACATTGTAGCAGGCTGCTTCTACAACCTGACATCCGCAGAGACCAACGATGAACTACAAGCCATCGCTATGGAACTCTCGCCAAAAATGTCGGAGTACTCGGCTACTATTCGCCTCAACGAGGGACTATTCAAACGTATCAAAGCCGTATATGACCAAAAAGATAACCTCAAACTCAATGCTGCGCAAATGAAGTTGCTTGAGGATATTTACGAGTCATTTGCCAATAACGGTGCTAACCTCAATGCTGAGCAAAAGCAAGTATATAAAGAGTTGAGCGCAAAACTGTCGCAACTCACATTGGTATATGGACAGAACGTATTGAAAGCGACCAACGCTTGGACTATGCTCGTTACCAACGAGGCAGACTTGGCAGGATTGAACGATGATACCAAAGCCATGCTGAAGGCTAACGCAGAGAAAAAAGGTATGGAAGGCTGGTTACTCGACCTGAAGCCAACCACCTATCTCCCAATCATGGAAGACTGCCAAAACCGCGACTTGCGCCGTGAGATTTACACTGCATACAACAGCCGTTGCATCGGTGGTGAGTTTGATAACACACAGGTAATCATAGACATCGTGAACACTCGTCTCGCATTGGCACAACTCTTCGAGAAGGCTTGCCACGCTGATAAGTCCCTCACCAAGACCTGCGCTGAGAGCAAGGAGAACGTAATGAACTTCCTCGACCAACTGCGCGATAGTTATATGCCTGTAGCCAAACAAGAAGTGGCTGAACTCCAAGAGTTTGCCAAGGGCAAGGGCTTCTACGCGACTCTCCAACCATGGGACTGGAGTTTCTATAGCAAACAACTCAAGGAGGAGAAATACGCTATCTCGGATGATCTGCTCCGTCCATACTTCAAGAAAGAGAATGTGGTAGAAGGTGTGTTTGGTTTGGCAAAACGCCTCTATGGTATTACCTTCAAAGAGAATAAGAATATCCAAGTATATCACCCTGAAGTGACTGCATACGAGGTATTTGACCAAAAAGGCAAGTTCCTGGCAGTATATTACGCAGACTTCCACCCACGCGAGGGCAAACGCGGTGGCGCATGGATGAACTCATTCAAAGATCAATATGGTTTAGGCAAGAATGATCATCGTCCACATATCGTGAATGTCATGAACTTCACTCGCGCTACAGACACGAAGCCTGCACTGTTCTCATACGATGAGGTGGAGACATTCTTGCATGAGTTTGGTCATGGTCTGCACGGTATGCTCACCAAATGCCAATATGCTGCGCAATCGGGTACTGCTGTTCCACGCGACTTCGTAGAGCTGCCAAGCCAATTCAATGAGAACTTCCTCGGCGAGAAAGAGTTTTTGGACACTTTCGCTAAGCACTATGAGACAGGCGAAGTGATTCCACAAGACTTGGTGGACAAGATTCAAAAAGCAGCTACCTATCATGCAGCCTACGCATGTGTGCGCCAACTCAGTTTTGGCTATTTGGATATGGCATGGCACACCTTGACAGAGCCATTTGCAGTACCTGAGGCATTGACTGCTCAAGAGGCAGTGATTAAGTTCGGCAACGATGCGATGGCTTCGGTACAAGTATTGCCAAACGTAGCAGGTACACAAATGGAGTTTGCATTTACCCATATCTTCTCAGGTGGCTATGCTGCTGGTTACTACAGCTATAAGTGGTCTGAGCTGTTGGATGCAGATGCTTACTCCGTATTCAAAGCTGCTAAAGCAAAGACGGGCACTATCTTCGATAAGAAGTCGGCAGATTTGTTCCGCAAGAATATCTTGGAGCGTGGCGGTACTGCTAAACCAATGGAACTCTACCGTGCCTTCCGTGGTGGCGAGCCATCGATTGATGCTTTATTAGAACGTGATGGAATAACCAAGAAATAAGCTATGCAAGAGAGAAAGAACTTTGCGCTGATAGGTGCAGCAGGATATATTGCACCACGCCATATCAAAGCGATTGCTGATACGGGCAACAATCTGATGGTGGCATATGACAAGTTTGACTCGGTAGGTCGTTTGGATTCGAGTTTCCCTGACTGCTCATTTTACACGGAGCACGAACAGTTTGACCGTTTTTGCTCGAAACAGATGCGCACGAATGACCCATTGTCATGGGTGAGTATATGTACGCCTAACTATACGCACGATGCGTTTATTCGTTACGGTTTGCGTCTGGGCTGCAATGTGATTTGCGAGAAGCCATTAGTGCTCAATCCATACAACATTGACAACCTATTGGAACTGGAGCAAGAGACCGGGCACAAAGCCTATACCATATTGCAACTGCGTTTGCACGACCGCATTGTTGCCCTCAAAAAGAAGATAGAGGAAGGTCCCAAAGACAAGATTTATGACGTGGACTTGACCTATATCACCAGTCGCGGCAAATGGTACTACAGTTCGTGGAAAGGCGATGTGCACAAGGCTGGCGGTATTGCTACGAATATCGGTGTGCACTTCTATGACATGCTGCAATGGCTGTTTGGCGAAGTGGAGCAGAACATTGTGCATGTGATGTCGTTTGACCGTGTAGCAGGTTATTTGCAACTGAAGCGTGCTCGCGTTCGCTATTTCCTGAGTATCAACGCATTGTGCTTGCCTGAGAATGCGGTGGAAGGTGAGAAGAAGACGTATCGTACTTTGTCTATTGATGGCGAGGAGTTTGAGTTCAGCCAAGGCTTCACGGAGTTGCATACCGAGAGTTATCGTCAGATATTAGCAGGCAATGGCTTCCGCATTTCAGAGGCACGCCCAAGTATAGAGATTGTGAGTGCAATACGCCATGCCAATCCTATTGGTTTGGTGGGTGATTACCACCCATTGGCAAAACTGCCATTGGCACCACACCCATTTGGTTGGGATGAGAAGAGATAAGGGATTTTGAATTATGAATTTAGGATTTTGAATTATGAGTTATAAAAGAATATTTATTCTTCTGCTACCTCTGCTGATGGCTTCATGCGTGACAAGCAAACGCGTGAATCTCATGCAAGAGCCTGGGAAAAATGGTATTCCTCAGTATGCCGATACAATGTCGTATGAGGATTACGAGTTGCGAATAGGCGACCGATTGTATATCTATGTCTATTCGGTGGATGAGCGCGTGGATAAGATGTTCAATTCCTCCAGCGGAACGATTGGCATGCAAATGCTGCAAGGTAGCGGTGGCGTAGGTGGTACCTATGACCTTTATACCTATTTGGTACAAGAGGACGGATGTATAGACTTCCCTATGGTAGGTCGTGTACCTGTGCGCGGTATGACTACTCGTGGCGTGAAACGTGTGTTGGAAGATGAGTTGAGCAGCTTCATCAAGAGTTATGGCGACTATCAGATGATGTCCGTAGAGGTGAAGATTGTACGCCGCTCGTTCAGCGTGATTAGCGATAGAGGTAGTGGTACATTCAATATTCAGAAAGAGAAAGTAACTATCTTTGAGGCACTGGCGATGGCAGGCGACATAGGCGACTTTGGCGATAGAAGCAAAGTACGTATCGTGCGTGAGAAAGAAGGACTGACACAGGTCAAAGAGTTTGATGTGCGCTCTGAAGATATTATCAATTCGGAGTTCTACTATATCGAGCCGAATGATGTGATTTATATTCAGCGCATTAAGGGACAAAGTTTTGGTATCAACTCGGTAACAACATCTATTAGTGTGGTGGCTACTACGCTTGCGTTTGGTGGTTTTGTATATGGATTGGTAGTGCGAACAATCAATGCGGTGGAAAATGCCAATGCAAAATAGTATGTAGGTTAATGTTAATTGGTTAAAAGCATGAAATATAAGATATTAAATATACTTTTGATAGCGAGCATGGCGGTGGCATTGACAGGCTGCTATGGCTATCGTCAAGTAGGTTTGTTGCAAGAGCGCGAAGACTTGCCACAGTACGACTCGGTGGCATACGAACCCTATCGTTTGCAGGTAAACGATGAGGTTATTTATCGCGTTATCACTATGGATGAGACCATTGCTAAAACGATGTCGGCTAACACTTCGGCAGGCGGACAGTATGCCAACTCCTATCGTATCTATTCGGATGGAACGGTGGATATTCCGTTCTTGAAACCGATTAAATTGGAGGGTCTGACTGAGCTGGAGGCGCAAGACACATTGCGCAAAGCCATGCGCGAGATTATTCCTGATGCGGATGTGAAATTGGCAATGTATAATAAGCAGTTCACAGTATTGGGTGATGCTAATTCGGGTACATATATCATTTACAAAGAGCGACTTACCATTTTCCAAGCCTTGGCAATGACAGGCGATCTGATGAACTCGGGAGATAGACGTCATGTGCGTATCATTCGCCCACATGGCAACAATGAACCAGAAGTGCTGGAGTTTGATATTCGTACTAACTCAATCATTGATTCCAAGTATTATTATGTATATCCTAACGACTTGATTTACGTAAGCCGTGATAGCGGAAGTTTCTATAAACAACCCAGTTATAGTGGCTTCCTTGGGCTGATTACCAGTTCGGTATCGTTGCTCATCACGGTACTGAATTATATTCCAGGCGTATTATATTAATCACGAAAATTTAGATATATTTCAATATGACACAAGAAGAACAAGTCCTGCAACAACAGCAACAGGCAGCACAACAACAGCAACCCGTTCAGCAAGTTCCTCTAATCGAGGAAGAGAGTTCGGGTATTGATATCATGGAGTGGGTGTTCCGAATACTCCACCATTGGTATCTCTTTGCTATTGCAGCAATCATTGCATTCTCGTTAGCGTATTTGAAAAACCGAAAAGTGATGGAGACCTACCTCACCACAGGTACGATGATTATTCAGGAATCATCGGGCGGTGGCTATGGCAATTCGGCTCTGATGCAAGGTTTTGGTATGGAGGCGGGTTATCGCAATGTGAATAACCAATTGATTATTTTGGGTAGTTACGACCTCATCTCGCGCACCGTAGATTCTCTCCCATTCCTCAATGTGGAGTATATCACCAAAGGTCGCTTCAAGACGCGCAATATCTACCGCAATACACCTATCCTGGTGGAATATACGCACATAGACCCTATGGCGTATAACTATCTGTATAAGTGCGAGGTACAGGATGATGGCTCGTTGCATATCACCATACCCGAGGCAGAGGACCTTGACTTCAGCCACACGGCGCAATATGGCGTGCCATTCAGAACACAGTTCTTTGAGGCAACTATCTATCCTACGGATATTATGATGCGTCCTGGACAACATATCTATTTCCGTTTCCGCACGCGCGATGGACTCACCAATGAGTTCTCCAGCCGTTTGCAATTGAACTTCGTGACGGATAGAAGTACTATTCTGGGTATTCAGTTGGTAGGTGTAACACCCGAACGCGATCGTGATTTTATCAACAAATTGTCGGATATTTACCTCCTTCACAGCGTGGAGCGTAAGAACATGGTGGCGGATAAAACGATTGAGTTTATCAACCAACAGTTGGGCGTACTGCAACTTAGTCTCAGCCAGAGCGAGAGTGCGATGACCGACTTCCGTCAGGAGAATAAGTTCGTTGATGTATCCTCATACGCAGGTGGTTTGATGGCCAAGATTAACCAATACGACCAACAAAAAATGGCGCTTCGTCTCAAGGAGACCTATCTCAACTACCTGACTAATTATCTGGAGCAAAAGATAGAGCAGGGTACGGTGGTAGCACCTGTATCGGTGGGTGTGAACGAACCTATGCTGATGACCTTGGTGCAACAGTTGAATGATTTGCATATCCAACGCGACGAACTCAGCGAGCGCAATGTGTATTACGCTAAATACACCAATGACATTAACAATGTCAAGACGGCTATCGCCGAATTGGTGGAGTCTATGAAGGCATCGCTCAATATCGAGAAACAAGATTTGGCTAATCGCCAAAGAGAGGTTGAGAAGGATATTCAATTGCTCCCAGAGAAGGAATTGCAGATGGTGGCCATCGAGCGTAACTACCGTATTGATGACAACTATTATACCTTCTTCTTGCAGAAACGTGCAGAAGCCGAGATTCAGAAAGCACGCAACACGCCTGATAGTGAGATTATGGACCGTGCGCGTACCACACGCTCTATGAATAGCAAGGAGAAACGCAAGAACATGGTGGCATACATGGCTATCGGTTTGGTGATTCCATTGCTCATCTTAATCCTCTCTGAGATACTCAACAATAAGGTGCGCAACCCTAAGGAGGCCGAGAAACTGGGTGATTTCCAAGTGATTGGTACCTTGCGCCGTGTGAAGTCGCAAAACCCATTGCACGCCAAGAAGCATCCGCGATCGGGATATGCCGAAATGATGCGTAGTATCCGCTTGCGTATCGAATTTATTGTACAACGCAAGAGCAATATCGCTATCACCATTACTTCTACTCAGTCTGGTGACGGTAAGACTTTTATCTCTACCAATATGGCAGCGCAATATGCTATGACAGGACACCCAACAGTACTTCTGGATATGGATATTCGTAAGCCTAACGTTCACGACAAACTGGGTATGGATGCCAAAATCGGCGTAACTAACTATCTGATTGGCGATTGCGAGTTGGAAGATATCATTCTTACACACGAAGAGTTAGGCTTTGATGTGATTCCTGCGGGTACTATTCCTCCTAACCCAGGTGAGTTGGTGCGTAGCGATAAGTTGGCAGAACTCATGCAGATCCTGCGTGAGCGTTACGAGTATATCATTGTGGACTCTTCGCCTGTAGGTATGGTGCCTGATGCACTGTCCTTGATTGAGAAGACAGATGTGACGCTGTTTGTCATCCGTTGTATGACTACTAATAAACATTTTGCTCAACAGACACTGCAAGCCTTGTCGCTCAACCATAAGGACAAGATTCACTTGATATTGTCTGATATTCAAGTGGGTAAATCAGGTGGTTACGGTTATGGCTACGGTTACGGTTATGGTTATGGCTACGGTTACGGCTATGGCGGTTATGGCTACGGTCACGGTTATGGCTACGGCTATGGACATGGCTATGGCAAGAGCAAACGCTATGGTGGTAAATATAGCTATGGCAGATATGGCAAATACGGTAAATATGTGGACTACTATCGCCAAAAATTCACCAAAAAGAAGACCGAAGAACCACATTACTACATTGATGATAGCGATGATGATGCATAGTCGCTGACGCATAAATATGCAAAGAAAACAAGAGGGTGTGTCTATATTTTGACACGCCCTCTCTTGTTATCTTGAGCGCGGCAGGGAGTTGATTGCCGCGCAAGTTGTTGATATTGTCGTTCCGAAAGATTACACGATTTTTGCAGGAATCAGTTTCTCGCGAATCTTCACGTAGATAATATTTTCTTTCTTGGCAAAGGCTGTTTGCACATAGCCCATACCGATGCCCACCTTGGTGGTTGGCAGCATGATTCCGCTGGTTACATTACCAATAGTATTACCCTCTGCATCGCAAAGCTCGTAGCCACAACGTGGAATAGCACGCTCTTGACATTCGAAATGTACCAATTTGCGTTTTACGCCTTCGGCTTTCTGCTTGAGCAGGTACTCTTTGTCGATGAAGTCTTTGGCATCGAACTTGGTAATCCAACCCAAACCTGCCTCCAATGGTGAAGTGGTGTCATCTATATCATGACCATAGAGGCAGTACCATTTTTCTAGACGCAAACTATCGCGTGCGCCCAATCCGATAGGTGCCAAACCAAAGTCTTTGCCTACTTCGAAGAGTGCATCCCAGATTTGTTTGCTATGCTCTTTTGGGAAATACAACTCAAATCCGCCTGCACCTGTATAACCTGTGTTACTGAGAATCACGCCTTGTACGCCTGCGAATGACCATTCGCGGAAAGCGTAATAGGGTATCGCACTCAGATCGGCATCCGTAAGCAGTTGCAACATCTCAGTAGCCTTTGGACCTTGCACTGCCAATTGACCATAGCGATCGCTGGCGTTCTCCAGTTGCACACCGAAGGTGTTGTGCTCATTCACCCATGCCCAGTCTTTATCGATATTGCCTGCGTTTACCACGAGCAGGTATTTGGTGGTGGAGTACTTGTAGATAATCAGGTCATCTACGATACCGCCTTTGCCGTTAGGGAAACAGGTGTATTGTGCTTTGCCTGCCTCGAGTTTGCTCACGTCGTTGGTGGTGATATATTGCAGGAAGTCTAATGCTTTCTCGCCTTTCACCCAAAACTCGCCCATGTGGCTCACATCGAACACACCCACGCCTTCGCGCACGATCGTGTGTTCTTGATTGATACCAGTAGGGTATTGAATAGGCATGTTAAAGCCCGCAAAATCTGCCATCTTCGCTCCTAAAGCGATATGGATGTCTGTAAATGGAGTAGTTTTCATATATTCTTGCCTTTATACTTTAAACCTTAAACTTTAAACGGTCTTGCAAATCACGCTTTTTGCACGATTTGCAAGATTACCTGCATAGCCTTCTCCATGGATGGGATAGGCAAGTACTCAAATCGGCTGTGGAAGTTCACACCGCCTGCGAAGATGTTAGGGCAGGGTAGTCCTTCAAACGATAGGCGTGCGCCGTCTGTTCCGCCACGGATAGGTTGCACTTTGGGTGTTACGCCTACCTCTTTCATGGCTTCCTCCACGAGGGTCACGATATGCATTACGGGTTCCACTTTCTCGCGCATGTTATAGTATTGGTCGCGCAGTTCTACCTCAATGGTGCCTTCGCCATACTCTTGGTTGATCTTGCGTGCCAAGTGCTCAATCTCGCGTTTGCGACTCTCGAAGCGAGCGCGGTCATGGTCGCGGATGATGTATTGCAAGGTGGTCTCCTCCACGCTGCCGTTCATGGCAATGAGGTGATAGAAGCCCTCGTAGCCTTGTGTATGCTCTGGAGTCTCCCAACGAGGTAACATGCTGGCAAACTGATTGGCAATACGCATAGAGTTGATCATTTTGTGATAGCCATAACCAGGGTGCACGTTCACGCCATGCACCTTGACTTTGCAACCCGCAGCGTTGAAGTTCTCATATTCCAGTTCGCCCACAGCGCCACCGTCCATGGTGTAGGCAAAGTCGCAGCCGAATTTTGCTACATCAAAGTGGTCAGCACCTTGACCAATCTCCTCATCGGGCGTAAAACCTACGCGAATCTTACCGTGCTGAATCTCAGGGTGTTGAATCAGGTACTCGCAGGCGGTTACTATCTCTGCCAAGCCCGCTTTGTCATCTGCACCAAGTAGAGTAGTACCGTCGGTAACGATGATGTCTTGACCCTTGTAGTCAAGTATCTCTGGGTATTTGGCTATTTCGAAGATGATGTTTTTCTCCTCGTTGAGCACGATGTCATTGCCGTCGTAGTGGGTAACGATACGTGCTTTCACGTTCTTGCCACTCGCATCAGGAGCAGTGTCCATATGGGCAATAAAACCGATAACGGGTTTACCTTCCACGTTGGCGGGTAGTGTAGCCATCACGTAGCCGTTGTCATCGAGTGTCACCTCTTGCATACCAATCTCTTTGAGTTCATTGGCGAGGTACTTCGCAAACTCCATCTGTCCTGGGGTAGATGGGGTCATATTGGTTTCTTCATCCGATGTGGTGCAGAAACTCACATACTTCAAAAATCTTTCGGTAAGTGTCATAGTATTATGTATTATTTGGATTTCGCCTATGGTTTCAAAATTCTTGATTTATAATTCAAAATTCGTACCGCCTGCAAAATTACTAATTTTTTCTTACATGACCAAATATCTGTTGATTTTTATCTAAATTTTGTTTTCATGCACAGAATAAAATCATTGATGTTTACTGATTCAATAAATAAATCTATTTTTTTTTGAAAAAAAGTACTCGCTTACTTGCGTATGTGCATTATTTGTAGTACCTTTGTAGTCGAAATCAAATGAAAACGGTTAAGACACTCCACTTTGATTTTTTCTTTGTTGGCGTATCTCATTCTGTATCATTTGGTTGTATCATTTTATCGGTCGTTTCATTGGTACAAAAAAACGGGTGTTTTTTGGGTGGTAAATTCACGTAATTTTTACGGTAATTTTGACCTTTTTTCACTTTTCACTTGCAAGTGTTTCCCCTCTGTAGGCTCGCATACCAATCGATTACCAGTTGCCACATCCAGCCCCTCCTAACACATACCCCCACCTGACAAGGGGGGGTATCATCATCATCGGGGTGGTAACGAAGTGGTTTCGATAGATACAGCGGACTTTTGACGAATAATTTTATTTCATCATATCATTATTTCAAAGAACACGCTTTACCGACAAGTATCTACGACAAAAAGGGTCGCAAAAAACCGACCGGTTCTGTGCTACCGCCTTCTACTTTTTTATATAAATTTAGTGTTTTACTATTCTGGTGTAAGGTGTAAAGGTAAGGATACCTTATCGCTTCGCTATTAACAAGTCAGTCCCACAGAAGTGCTACAGAAGTCCCACAGATGTCATATAGTGGTCGCCTAATGGTCGCCTGACAGATAGGGCACTTGCTACACAAATTTCATCATATCATTCTTTCGCGGCGAAGCCGCTATAGGCTAAAGGTTAGAGGCTAAAGGCTGGGTTACCTCATCGCTTCGCTCTGAACCTTGAATAAATATATAAAGTAGCATATATTAACTCAAAATTATAATGATATGAAACATTTAAAACTATTTTTCGCGTTATTCGCGATGCTCGCCCTCGGCGTTGGAAACGTGTGGGGTGCGGAAGTTACGTACACTTTCAATACTGATGCAGGTATTGCAGAGTTGGGAGTTACTAAACCAACTGCTGGTGCAGGAACGGATTTGGATGCCGATAAATCCTATGTGCTTGGAGATGTATCAATGAAAGTAACTCATGCAACTACTAAAACACGAGTATATAATAGTAGTGGTAAAGTAGATTTGCGTATTTACAAAAATGGTGGTACTTTGACTTTTTCTGTACCTTCTGGGTCTATTTCTAAAGTAGTATTTGCGGGTACCACAACTGATGTCTTTACTGCTAATGTTGGTACTTTGTCAAATTCGACTTGGACAGGAGATGCGGCGTCTGTTACATTTACTGCTACTGCTACAGGAAAAATAAACACCATAACCGTTACCTACGAAACTGCAAGTGGCGAAACTCCTGGCGAAGGCGGTGGGGATCCAGAAGAACCAACTCCAGGAACAGGTGGTGATGCTTTATCATACACATGGGATTTATCAACAAATTCATATAGCGCAGCAAGCAATACTCAAGTTACATGGCCTGCAACTGATGTTAATATGGTTGTAAATAAGGGTACAGCATCAACTGTTCCAAATAATTATCTAGGTGGTGATGCGAATAATCGTACAAGTAGTCGTTTCTACAAAAATAGTATTCTTACAATCACCCCAGAGGCTAATGTGACTATCACATCAGTAGTTTTTGCTGCAACAAGTGATGATTATGCGTCTGCTCTAGAGAGTAGTACATGGACCAATGCAACTGCTAAAGCAAGTAGTAAAACGGTTACTGTTACTCCTACTGATGGCACAACTGCTATCTCTGCTATAATTGGTGGTACTTGTGGCTTTACTGGTGTTACCGTACATTATACCAAAGCAACTTCTGGTGAGCCAGAGCCAGTTATCGTTAAAACTCTTAAGTCTATTGCTGTGAGTGATATGACTACTATTTACGAACAAGGTGATGCGTTTAGTTTCGACGGAACTTGTACTGCTACCTATAGTGTAACAAAAGATGGAGCTACACAAGAAGACCAAGCAGCAAAGGTAGAGCCTACTTCCGTTTCTACACCTGATATGAACCAACTTGGAACACAGACTGTGACTGTTACATACACTGAAGGTGAAGTTACTAAAACAGCAGAATACACAATCACTATAGAGGAGGCTCCTACATATAATTTTACAAAAATTGATATGTCAGAGTGGGGAACTGGTTATAACAAGCATGTTGTAATTTATGAGGATGCGACTGTTACTTTTGCATCGGCAAGTAAGCAATCGGGAACAATTACAGATCAACCTGTTACCAAAGGAGGCGAAGTGTCTCTTGTGTTGACAGACGGCATGAATATAGCTACTGTTAAATGGGTTTGCACGCAATGGACTACAAAAGCGCAAACCATAACACTGCATTATTCTAAGGATGGTGGAAATGTATATACTTCTACTGAGATAACATCTTCTGACTTCACTATTTCATCCGACAATTTACCTGCGGGTACGAATGCTGTAAAAATTACCTTTAGTTCTACAAGTAATCAAGTAGGTATCAAATCTTGTACCATCACAAAGGTAGAGGCAGCAGCTATCACACAAGTTCCAGCACCACAGTTCTTACTACAAGGAGGTGCGTATGATGGTGCACAAAGTGTAGAGCTTACTTGTACTATGGCTGATGCAACCATTCATTACACGACAGATGGTACTACTCCAACTACAACTTCTCCTGTTTACTCTACAGCTATCCAAGTTACAGAAAGTATGACTATCAAAGCGTATGCTGTAAAAGAAGGATTAGAAGATAGTCCTGTAGTAGAAGCCACATACGAAATTTCTGCTCCTGCTGATGTAGTTCTTGATTTTACAACAAATGATACATGGAACTTCCCTACTGAAAAAACTGTAACTGCTACTGATTATAGCAATGGAGATTATACCGTAACAGTAGCAGGTAGCGAAGGACAAGGTTTTATGTTCGATAATACCAATAAGAACTTGATGATTGGTAAGGAAGGTTCATATATCGTATTGCCAATCTTTAACAAACCTATTGTAAAAATCGTTTGTGAAGGCGTATCTTCAGGTTCTGGTTCGGTAACATTCAATGTGTTTGTTGATGATGAGGCCGTTAGTACAGCGGTGACAAGTTGTAAGGTAGATCAAACATTCTTGATTGCAGAGGATAATCAAGTTGCTAATGTTGCTCATGTTATCAAGGTTACGAATGCGCAAAACGTTCGCTTCTCTAAAATTAAAATTTACTTAGGTGAGGCGCCTGCTGTAGAAAGACCTGTAATCGCTGGTGAGGAGGAATTTGCAGGTTCTACAGAAGTTTCAATCACCTGTGCAACAAGCGGTGCAAAAATCTACTATACAACTGACGGAACAACTCCTACAGATGCAAGTCCTGAATATACTACTCCATTTGAGCTGACAGAAACAAAGACCGTCAAAGCAATTGCTTACGTTGATGGTCAGGCAAGTGCAGTGGCAACCAAGACATTTACATTTATTGAGACCATTACATGTGTACAAGCTTCTGACATTGCTTTGGCACAATCAGCAAACAATGTTCAAACAGAAAAGAAATACCGCATTATTGCGTATGTAACTGAGACATTGAGTGGCGTAAGCAGTAATCAACAAAGCTTTAGAGTAGTCGATAATATTGGTGATGAAAGTGTGTTCCAATCGTTCTTCTGCAATGTTTCAGAAGAAATAGTAGTTGGTATGAAGGTAGAAATGATAGGTAAATTGAGCAAATATAATGAGGCTGCTCAAATGAAGAATGGTGATGTTACCATTCTCGAGAAACCTGTAGCAGCACCTAAAATCTTAGGAGCAGATGTATTTGAAACTTCTACTGAAGTAACGATTACTGCTGAAGAGGGATTAAAAATATTCTATACTCTCAATGGAGATGATCCTACTACAAGTAGCATAGAATATTCTGCTCCATTTGAATTATCAGCAACTACTACAGTAAAAGCCATTGCATATAATAGTGCAACAGCAAAATCAAGTACAGTAGCAGAGAAGACATTTACAAAGACTGCTATTCCTGCAATGACTATTGATGAATTTATTGCAAATCAAGGCGGTGTTTGCTATCTTGAGGGTACTGTAAGTAATATTGTTAATACAACTTATGGAAACTTTGATTTGACTGACGAAACAGGTATAATTTATATTTATGGTTGTTTGAATGCCAATGGTGAATCAAAGAAGTTTGCTGAATTGGACGTAAAAGAAGGCGATTTGCTTAAAGTTCAAGCCAATGTTTATGAGTTGTATAATGAAAAACATGAGGCTAAGAATGTTGTGTATGTTTCGCACGTTTCAAATAGCGAAGAACCTGAAGAACCAAATCCAGGAGAAGATTCGGAAGAGTGCGATGGTTCTGACGATTTCACAACACTAAAACCAAATACAAGTTATGGTGATCAGACAACGGAAAGTGGCTGGACAGCGAAAAATGCTGCTGTAGATACCATTGGCTTTATTATCAACGGTAAAACTACCGCAGTAGGTACTATCATCTCACCTGTATTGAACGGCGGTATTGGTTCTATCAAGATTCGCTATGCTAATACATATAGCGAGGCCAATGGTGTAAGCTTCCAATTGGATATCAAGCAAAATAATGAGGTTGTTAAGACCTACACTATCACAAAAGCAAATGATGATGTAGTAAAAGGTACTGTTTACACCGAAGTGATTGAGGATATCAATGTTGCAGGTGATTTCCAAATGGTATTTACTAACTTGAGCCCAACTAATAATAATAAAAGCAACAAAGACCGCGTATCTATCGGTCGCCTCTGTTGGACTGGTTATGAAGAGGAAGAAACACTCGTGTTAACAGAAGGTGTAAATAACTTGACCAATGGAGCAACAGGTGATGTAACCGTCAACCGTTCATTTATCAAAGATAACTTGTACACTCTCTCATTGCCATTTGCTTTGAGCGCTACACAAGTAAAGGCAATATTTGGCGTAAATACTGTTTTGTATCAGTTTGCAAAGCTGGCAAAAGAGGGTGATGAGTTGGTGTTGTATTTCAGCAAACCTTCTGCGATAGCTGCTGGAACACCATATTTAATTAAACCTTCATTGGATGTAAATGCGTTTGTTGTAAGAGGTGCTACTATCACAACGAATACAAATAATATCTCATTCACTGCAGACAAAACAACGGTCACCATGAAACCTGTTCTTTCAGCTGCAGCTAGTGCGAAAACAAACGGAACTACAGAGTATTGGCTTGCGGCAGATACATATTTGTATAACAATGCAAATACACTGCTCAGTTTGCGTGCTTTGTTCGATATTACTACCATATCAGGTATGTCTCCTCGCTGCCGCATCGCATTGGATGAGAACGTAGAGACTGGCGTTGAGGACATCATCACTACCGATGCTCCTGTTAAGGTTATTGAGAACGGTCAACTTATCATCATCCGTGATGGCGTGAAGTATAACGTACAAGGACAAAAACTCTAAGGCGATGAGATTATAAGGCTATAAGGCGAGAGGCAAGAATAGCGGCGAAAGCCGCATTCTCCTCGCCTTTAATCCCAGCCTTTACACCTTACACTTTACACTATACACTAAAACAAAAAAACAGAAAGATATGAAAAAAGTATATTTAGCGCCTCGCACAGAGGCAATCAAACTTCTCGGTGAAAATGCCATTATGGTAGGTAGCGGACTTATAGATCCACTTGGGGGTGTTCGCAGTGATGGTACTGGTAGCGGATCAATGATGTGATCCCCCCTCGCACATTGCTACCGACCAAGTAGCATAGTGCATTACGAATTGCATTATTACTGCATTTCTCACAATCAAAAAATCGTGCCAACCCCGCGTTAGGCACGATTTTTGATTATAATTAGATGAAAAATTTGGATATATCAGAAAAATAATGTAACTTTGCAGCGAAAAAGAAAAAGTCGTCAACTATATGTCACGAGAAATGTCCAATAGAATAGCCTATTTAGTGGCTTGTATAGGTGCTTTTGCAGAACGATACGGACTGAGTAATCAGAACGCATACCTCTATCTACATCAGTACAAAGGTACGGATTTCTTGCGCGACTATTACGATATAGAACATACTTTTTCTATTGAAGAAGCAGTTGAAGATTTAACGATGATTTGCCAACGCAACGGAGGAGCAATAGCATGAAACTGTATCACGGCTCAAATATAAAAATACTAACCATTGATCTCGAAAAGGGTAGGTTGGGCAAAGATTTTGGAAAGGGTTTCTACCTTAGTGGTGAGTATGAGCAGGCTGAGCGTATGGCTCAAATCACAAGCGTTCGACGAGGTGGAGAACCTATGATAACTACATTTGTCTTTGATGAGACAAAACTAAGCGATAAAGATCTCAAGGTGAAAATATTTGAGGGATATTCTATAGACTGGGCGCAATTTATTCTCAAAAATAGATTAAACAATACTCCCGAACAAGCGCATGATTATGACATCGTGATAGGACCAATTGCAGATGATAAGGTAGGCGTGCAAATACGTCAACTGCTTCGCGAATATATTACATTGGAGCAATTCCAAAAGAAAGTGGAATATATTACACCTACAATTCAGTATTTCTTTGCTACAGAAAAAGCAATAAATCTTTTGCACCATGAATAAGGATATACAATTTTTAATAGAGTGCTTGTCGGAAGACCTCATCGCTATGCTAATGGAGACGTATGATTATTCATTGGATGAAGCAGCTGATGTCTTGTATAAATCAAATACCTATCGCCTAATAGAGAATATAGATTCTGAATTATATTATCAGAGTTCTGTGTACGTGTTTGATATGCTAAAAGAGGAAATAAATCAAAAAGAAGAATACATAGAGAAAGAAGAAATCATAGATGCCGTGCAGGAGGGATTGTTAGAGATTAAGCATGCACGAGAAACAGGTAAGAAACTGATGATGGCGGAGGAATTGTTGAATGAACTATAAATAGTTATACTGCATTTCTAACCCATCAAAAAATCGTGCCAACGTTGCGTTAGGTACGATTTTTTAATTCTCACAGCACAATATCCATACCTGATATATCTCCCTTTTCCCAAGCGAGGATATTGTCGCACACATTTTCGCACATGGCAATACGTCCTTCCCATGTGCCTGTGCCCGTATGGGGCGAGAGCACCACATTATCCATCTTCAGCAGTTCGGGGGTGATCTGTGGCTCGTGCTCATACACATCCATCGCAGCACCCGCTATCTCGCCATCTTTGAGTGCCTTCACTAATGCCAGCTCATCCACGTGCGCGCCACGCGCGGTGTTGATAAGGTATGCGGTGGACTTCATCATGCGCAGTGCTTTACCGTCAATGATATGTCTTACCTCAGGCGTGTAGGGTAGGTTTAGACTCACGAAGTCTGCCGTCTGGAGGAGTTCCTCTTTCGAGACATATGTTATGGCTCCCGACACATGGCTTCCGGAGGCCAATGCCCATTCGCCTAATCGCCTCATCGCCTCATCGCCTAATGGACGGCGATTATGGTAGATGACGGTCATACCTGCTGCGATGGCACGTCTCGCCAATGCTTGTCCGATACGCCCCATACCAATGATACCTAAAGTCTTGCCATAGAGCGAGTGGCTGAGGTTGTTCATCACGCCAAAAGGTTCGGCTTTTCCCTCACGCAGTTTGCGATCAAACTCCGCCGTGCGCCTTGCCACTGCGTGCATTAGCGCAAATGCCAGTTCGGCAGTAGGCTCAATCACAGGATTAGGTGTGTTGGTTACACGAATACCGCGCTCGCGACAGGCTTCGAGGTCAATATTATTGAAGCCCACACCGAAATTCGCCACCAGTTTGAGGTGCGGTGCCGACATAATCATCTCGCGTGTTACGGGCTTATCAAAGGTGCTAACCAGCACATCAGCTTCAGCCAAAGGAGCGTATAGAGTATGTCTCTCTAATCGGGTAAAACCCTCTGCAGGTAATGGGGTGGTAAATGCTATCTTCATAATTTATTTGCCTCCTACGAGTTTTTTAATATCGCTTAATTTATTCAACGCTTCTAATGGCGTTAAGTTGTTGATGTCCAATGTCTTAACTTCGTCGCGTATTTGCTCCAATACGGGGTCATCCAGTTGGAAGAAACTCAGTTGCATACCTTCAGGTGCGCTGACGCTGGCTTTTCCGCTACCCATTTTCACGGTAGGTTGGTGTGCTTGCACAGGAGCAATGCTACTGCCTTCCATGTCCGCCAAAATTTGGTTAGCACGCTCCACAATGGAAATAGGCATACCTGCCAGTTTTGCCACATGAATACCAAAACTATGTTCCGAACCACCACGCACCAGTTTGCGCATGAAAATCACTTTGCCGTTGGCTTCGCGCACCGACACATTGTAGTTGCGTATGCGTTGGAAACTTTTTTCCATCTCGTTAAGTTCGTGATAGTGCGTAGCGAATAGGGTTTTGGCATGTCCTTTCTGTTCGTGGATATATTCCACAATCGCCCATGCGATACTAATGCCGTCGTATGTGCTTGTACCACGTCCCAACTCATCGAAAAGCACGAGGCTGCGTTCGCTAAGGTTGTTCAATATGCTGGCTGCCTCGTTCATCTCTACCATGAACGTACTTTCGCCCACCGAAATATTATCGCTTGCACCCACGCGCGTGAAAATCTTGTCCACCACACCGATACTGGCACTCTCCGCAGGAACGAAACTACCCATTTGTGCCATCAGCACAATCAATGCTGTTTGGCGAAGCAATGCAGATTTACCCGCCATGTTCGGACCTGTCAGAATGATAATCTGCTGACCATTGTTGTCCAGTAGCACATCGTTGGGCACATATTCTTCATCCAATGCCAATTGCTTTTCAATCACGGGGTGACGACCTTGGCGAATATCCACCACCAAACTATCGTTGATATCAGGGCAGACATATTTGTTTTCTACGGCGACGGTGGCAAAACTCATCAAGCAGTCCAATTGCGCCACCACAGCAGCGTCTTGTTGCATTTGTGGCACATACTCGGTCATTGCCAACATGAGTTCGCTATAGAGACGATTTTCAATGACCTGTATCTGCGTCTCGGCTGTGAGGATTTTCTCCTCGTAGTCTTTCAGCTCTTGTGTGATATATCGCTCTGCGTTTACCAATGTCTGTTTGCGAATCCAGTTTTCGGGTACTTGGTCGCGGTAGGTGTTGCGTACTTCCAAATAGTATCCGAAGACATTGTTATAGCCTATCTTCAGGCTGGAGATACCTGTGGCATCTATCTCGCGTTGCTGCATTTTCAGCAGATAGTCTTTGCCATTGCGCTGAATATCACGCAGTTCATCCAGTTCGGTATTGATACCGCTGGCGAAGATATTGGGTCGTCCTTGTACTGCGGGTGGGTCAGGCACTATCTCGCGTTGTATGCGCGTGCGTATCTCTTCGCACAGCGACAACTGCTCGCCCAGCAGGTGCAAATAGCCATTGTCGGTGGCTTGGGTGCATATCTGCTTGATCGGTTCAATAGCCTGCAAGGCATTGCTCAGTTGCACCATTTCGCGTGGCGTGATACGCCCTGTGGCAATCTTACTCACCACGCGCTCCATGTCGTAGATACGTTGCAAACTCTCGCGTATTACCTCGCGCTCTTGAGGGTGACGGAATAGGTATTCCACCACGGTTTGGCGATTGCGTATGGGGCGCACCTCTTTTAGCGGAAAGGCCATCCAACGATGGAGCAGGCGTCCGCCCATTGGCGTGATGGTGCGATCAATGATGTCGTATAAGGTGGTGCTGTTTTCCCTTTGTCCGCTCAGCAACTCTAAATTGCGAATCGTGAAGCGGTCCATCCATACGTACTTGTCTTCTTCTATGCGACTAAGATGCTGAATATGACCTGTTTGCAAGTGTTGAGTGGCATCTAAGTAATGTAATATTGCTCCTGCCGCTATTACACCTTGAGGAAGATTATCCACACCAAAACCCTTCAAATTTTGCACATTGAATTGCTTTATCAATCGCTCGTTGGTAGCCTCGCGTGTCATCATCCAGTCGTCCAACTCAAAGGTAAAGTACTTATTACCAAACGCTTCCTCAAACTCGCGTTTCTTGCCACGCAGATAGAGCACCTCTTTGGGTGCGAAGTTCACCAATAGTTTATCCACATAATCTGCTGTGCCCTCTGCCACGAGGTATTCGCCCGTAGAAATATCCAAGAATGCTACACCCACGGTTTGTTTGCCCCATTGTATGCAGGCAAGCCATGTGTTTTCGCGTTGTTGTAGGGTAGTCTCGGAATAACTAACACCAGGGGTAACTAATTCGGTAACACCGCGTTTGACCAGTTTCTTGGTCAGTTTGGGGTCTTCCAACTGGTCGCATATCGCTACGCGCAATCCTGCACGCACCAATTTGGGTAGATAGGTGTCTAATGCATGGAATGGAAAGCCAGCCATCTCCAAGGCTTTGCCTTCTTTGCTGCCACCATTGCTGCGATGGGTGAGTGTGATATTCAGTATCTTGCTCGCGCGAACAGCATCCTCTGCGTATGTCTCATAGAAGTCGCCACAACGAAATAGCAATACCGCATCGGGATATTGATTCTTAATCTCGCGAAATTGCCTCATCATCGGGGTTTCTGTCTCATTTACTTTGCTCATAATCTGGTTGTTTATTATGGGTTTCCGGCTACCGGCTACCAATTACCAATTGCCAATTGCCAATAACCCTACTTTATCACCACATCCACTTTCACATTGATCATTCTGCCTGTCAAGTAGTTCGGGCTGGCCCATTGCAGTCCGTTGGCAGCGGTTACCCAGTAGTAACTATTGACGTTTTTCCAACCTATGAGGTTGAACACATCCAGCTGCACGCTCCAACTGTCCACATGTTTCGACTTCTTCATCCACTTGTCGGTGCTGGCGGAGAAGGTACGTGTTGCACCTATATCCACGCGACGATAATCACTCATGTGTCCCAAATAACGCATGTCTTCTCGGCGCGGATAGCCAAATGGCATACCTTCGCTCCATATGGCCTTCAGGTGGATCTTATATTGTGGAAAACGGGGTACATAGTCTTGGAAGTATATGGTCAGGTTGTAGCGTTGCTCCTGTGGGGTAGGTATCCAACCTAAATTGTACTTGTCATTCACGAAGTGCATGCGGCTGCGCATGGTAGAGAAACTAATCCACGAGTCGGCGCCGGGCACCAACTCACCCATGAGTTTCAAATCCAGTCCTATGGTATAACCGTGACTATCATTCACACCCGAATATCGAACGCGCACATTGTCCACAGTGTAACTCTCCATGCGGTCTATGAGTTTGCCGTAGGCTTCAGCGGTGAACTTGAACGGTCTTCCCCATGCGCGGAAGTAATAGTCTGCTCCCATGACCAATTGCCATGAGCGTTGTGCTTTCAGGCTATCATTGAGGTGAATACGGCTCACGCGACCATTATCGGTCAGTACTTGACGCAACTCCTTGTAGAAAGGTGCTTGGTAATACAGACCTGTCGCCACGCGGAAGGTGAAGTCACGTTTCCAGCCGGGCATCCAGGCTACGCTCAGGCGTGGGGAGGGGAGAATCTCGTTGGTGTAGCTCCACCAGTTGAGGCGCATGCCACCTGTCAACATTACATCGCCATTATCTGTATGCCAACGGTACGTATCTTGTGCGTAGGCTTGTACGCGTCCATTGCGCACGACAGAGGTGCCTTTGAGCGCGTAATAGAGTGCCATCTCTTGCTCCAAGTTGGGCAGACTATATCCCATCGAGTCGCGCCATTCCCATTCGCTTATACGATCATAGACCAGTTCCACTTGTCCGCTTATGCCCCATTGCAGGGTGTTCTCTCCGCTTTTCCATTCGCCTTTATGTGCCAATGTCACCATGCCTGCTTGCAAGGTGTTACGTGCATGTTCGTGGAACTTGCCCGTGCCCAAAACGCCTTGCCCATCGCCTGTCGCCAATTGCCCATCGCCTACGGGGGAGGAAGAACTGGAATTGCCATCTGCAGGTTTTTCGCTCAATACGTACTCGCTGCTAATGTCAAAGGTCTCTGTCTCGTGGGTATAGAAGCCACTCAAGTCGATGCCTAAACGGAGATTACGCTTCAGTTGACTTTGCACGCTGAGTGCCATAAAGGCGGTGCGGAACATATCTTTCTCCTGACCCTCGTACCATATTGTTTTGTTGAGTGCTTGCTGCATCGTACCAAAGCTGGTACTCACCGAGTCTGGAATGAATTCATAACTATTCTGCGAGAAGTTACCCAGCAGCGTTATCTCCCAACGCCTATCGCCAATCGCCAATTGCCTATCGCCCACCTTCCACGTCATCTGTGTCTGATAGTCAATAAAATTGGGCTTGTAGTTTCCTGCTGTTTCCAGTGCGCCCAGCAGGTAGCGCGAGGTCTTATAGCGTATGCTGTGCATCTGACTTTGGGTACTATCGCCCCATCCCACGTATGCGCTCGCGCCCAACAAACTAAGGTTCAAGCGCGATTCAAATCGCGTAGGGCGTTTGTACTGAATATCCAATACAGAAGACATCTTATCGCCATACTTAGCATCAAAACCGCCAGCAGAGAAATCCACACTCTCCACCATGTCGGGATTAACGAAACTGAGTCCCTCCTGTTGTCCACTGCGTATCAATAACGGACGATGTACTTCCAGTCCATTGACATAGACGGAGTTCTCGTCATAGCTACCACCGCGCACGTTGTACTGACTACTCATCTCGTTGTTCTGACTCACACCCGCAAAGGTTATGAGCAAACTCTCTATGCCACCACCTGTGGCATCTGGCATGAGCCGCGCGGTGCTGATGTCCACGCGATCCATGGTGTTCGTCTGACGTTGGATAGCACGAACGGTAACCTCGCTCAGCAGCTCCTCGTTGGTGGGTAACACCACATTGATGCCTATCACCTCGCGTTTGGTGTATAACTGTTGGCGTATGGTCTCGTAGCCAATCATCGAATAGACGAGTGTAATGGTATCTTGTACATCCACGAAGAGTTCATAGTAACCATTTTGGTTAGTGGTGGTGCCTATGGTGGTGTTTTCCTCTACATATATGTTTGCCAGTTCTATGCCTCGGTTGTCTGTATCGAGCACATAACCGAACACGCGCACCTCTTGTGCTTGCGCACGAGCGAAACTACTGATTATGAGAGCAAAGAGCAATAATAACGTTGTATATCTGTTCTTATATGCCATTTTTTTTCCTTATTCAACATGCAAAGGTACTACAAAAATCGCAAATATGCAAAAAAAAATCATTTTTTTTCGTTTTTTCTTTTGTAAATCAAAAAATTATAGTACCTTTGCAGCCGATTTCGGTTTGTGCACTTACGGTACAGCCCTTTTCTCTTGTCTAAATTTGTAAAACTTATATAAAAAACATTATTATGACAAAAGCAGAACTCGTTAACGCGATTGCGATTAAGACTGGTTATGACAAAACTACCATTATGAACGTAGTGGAGTCTGCCATGGACAACATTAAGAATACCGTTGCTGCTGGTGAGACAGTATATCTCCGTGGTTTTGGTAGCTTCGGAACCAAAGTGCGCAAACAAAAGGTAGCTCGTAACATTACTAAGAAAGAGTCTATTATTGTTCCTGAGCACAAAATCCCAGCATTCAAAGCATCTGATGCTTTCGCTGAAATCTTGAAATAATCATTAACAATTAAAATTTTTATAATTATGCCAAACGGTAAAAAGCACAAAAGACATAAAATGTCTACCCACAAACGTAAAAAACGTTTGCGCAAGAATCGTCATAAACATAAGTAATGTTTAGGCGAGACTAAGTATTAACGGCTTTGTGGTATATATCTTGTTTAGGCGCAAATAGGATATCCACAAAGCATTTTTGATTTATTGTAATATGAAAAGCGAACTGATTGTGGATGTCACTCCGCAAGAAGTGGCTATCGCGCTCACCGAGGATGATCGACTCATGGAGGTCAACCGCGAGCAGAGGGGCAAAGACACCTTTGCTGTAGGTAATATCTATTATGGTCGCGTCAAGAAGGTGATGCCTGCGTTGAATGCCGTTTTTGTGGATGTAGGTCATGAGAAAGAAGCTTTTCTGCACTACCTTGATTTAGGTTCGGGGTTTCTTACGACACAGAAGTATGTCACTAAGTTGGTTTCAGACCGTCGTCGTATACCAGAGATTCACAAGATCGAGCGTCAACCAGAGTGCACCAAGGAGGGACAAATAGCCGACTACCTGAAGGTCGGTGATACCCTGTTGGTACAAGTGACCAAAGAACCCATTAACTCCAAGGGTCCACGTCTGACCGCCGAGATCTCCATCACAGGTCGTAACTTCGTGCTCATTCCCTTCATAGATAAGGTGATGGTGAGCAACAAGATTGGCCGCAGTTCAGAGCGCGGCAGACTCAAGCAACTGGTGCAATCCATTAAGCCACACGGCTTTGGTGTGATTGTCCGCACCGTGGCAGAGGACAAACGCGTGGCAGAGCTCGACAACGAACTACGTGTATTGGTTAAGCGTTGGGATGAATGTGTCCGCACGCTCCAGCGTACAGAGCCTGTCCACCTCATTAGCCAGGAACTGGGTCGTACCATTGGTATCATTCGCGATATATTCTCGCCTGATTTTGAGAATATCCATGTGAACGATGAGACGGTTTATGAGGAGATCAAGCAGTACTTGGATCTGATAGCACCTAATGCATCTAAGTTGGTCAAACTATATACGGGCGAGCAGCCTATCTTTGATAAGTTTGACATCACGCGTCAGATGAAGACAGGTTTGGGGCGTACGGTCGGTTTTAAGAAAGGTGGCTATCTGGTCATGGATCGCACCGAGGCGCTATTCTCCATAGATGTGAATAGTGGTAGCAAGAAACTCTTTGAAGATCAGGAGCAAAATGCCTTTCACTTCAATATGCTGGCAGCAGATGAGATTGTGCATCAACTCCGATTGAGAGATATTGGTGGAATCATAGTAGTCGATTTCATTGATATGGACGATAAGGCGAATCAGCAGACCTTGTATGAACATGTACAAGAACTGATGAGTCGCGATAGAGCTAAACATAATGTGTTGCCCCTCAGCAAGTTTGGACTGATGCAGATCACTCGTCAGCGCGTGCGCCCAGCGGTGGAGATGAATGTAACGGAGGTTTGTCCAACATGTATGGGCAAAGGCAAGATACAGACTTCCCTCTTCTTTACGGATGAAGTGGAAGAACGTATTGAGGCAATGGTGGCACAATATGGTAGAGGATTACGCTTGCACTTGCATCCCTTCATATATGCGTATGTAGCCAAGGGTTGGCTCTCGCGCAAATGGCAATGGGCACTCCGATACGGAGTACGCGTAATAGAGAATCAGAGTCTTGGTATGCTTGAAACCAAGTTCTATAACAAAAAAGGAGAAGAGACCATTCTTGCTTCAAAACCAGAAGATAAGGCGTGCGAAAAGCAGTAAAAAAACAAGAGGGTGTGTCAATCAACTGACACACCCTCTCTCTTTTACTATCCCCTTAGCACAGGGGAGGGTAGTATTACTTGGTCAAGATCATGTGTTGCCAAGGTTGGAGAGTGAGGGTTTGCTGAGCCTCGATGGTCATAGTCTTACCGCAGAGGCAGTTGTACTCACCAGCGTATTGATCAACAGTGAGGTTCACTACTTGCTCCTCAGCGGACATGTTCATCACTGCTACTACAGTATTCTCCTTACCGCTCTTTGGGCAAACAGCATGGCGAACGCAAGCGAAGATTTTGTCATTGTCAGCAGCGAGGCGAACCATAGGAGCGCCAATCTCGTTGCTCCACAAAGCGAAGTTCTCAGCGCGCAACGCATTGAGTTTCTTGTACATCTCGTGTTGTGGTGCATTCTCTACGCGGTCAATCACGTCTTTCTCAAAGAATGCCAAACGATGGTGGTTGCCACTTGGCTGACCAGTATAAATCAATGGCATACCTGGTACAACGTAGGTGAAAGCAGCAAAGAGGTCTGCAGCATCGCCCATGCGCTCAAACTCGGTACCGCTCCATGAGTTCTCATCGTGGTTAGAGGTGAAGTTCATGCGGATAGCCTCTTTGCGCAGCGTGGTATCAACTTTAGCAAAATAACCCCAGAGATCCTCTACGGTCTTTTTGTTTTGAGCAACACCATTCATAATGTGGTGGAGTTCCCAGCCATAGTACATATCGAAGGCGGTCTCGGTGAGGTCTTGTGCCTCTGCCTCATCCTCTGCCAATGTGAACATATCTGGGTGTTTCACGCGAAGCTCAGCCATTACATCGTTCCAGAAGTCGGTTGGTACCTCGCCTGCTACGTCGCAACGGAAACCATCGATACCGATAGTGTCCATCCACCAGTGCATAGCTTGTTTCATAGCAGCGCGCATGTCCTGGTTGTCGTAGTTGAGTTTAGAAATGTCGGTCCAGTCGTATTGTACCATGAGGTTGCCCAGACTGTCGCGATAGTGCCAACCATCGTTCTTGGTCCACTCGCTATCTGGAGCGGTGTGGTTAGCTACCCAGTCGAGGATAACCTTCAAGCCCAACTTGTGTGCCTCAGCGAGGAAGTGCTCAAAGTCTGCGCGTGTACCAAACTCAGGGTTGAAGGTGCAGTAGTCGGTGATAGCATAGTAGCTACCAAGGCTACCTTTGCGCTCCAAAACGCCAATCTTTTGGATAGGCATGATCCAGATAATATCCACGCCAATCTCTTTCAATGCTGGCAATACTGCCTCGGCAGCTTGGAAGGTACCTTCCTCAGTCAATTGACGGATGTTCAATTCATAAATGGTAGCATCGTATGCGTAGCATGGATGCTCCAGTTGGCAGCAAGGCTGCTTTGCGCAGGATGCCAAGCAGAGCAATCCTAACGCTGCAAAAAATAGTTTCTTCATTGTTGTTAATTATTATTGGTTGTTGATAATGCTTTTGGGAGCCGGCTTCCGGAGGCCGGTTGCCAATGTCTAGCATCCGGCTTCCAGCTTCTGGATTAAATGCTCCACACTTTGTCACCGTTCACGGTGATGCTGCTTTCGCCATTGAGGTTGATCACCACATCTACTACATCGCCCATGTATGCGCGTTGGAAGTGAAGAAGGGTATCGGTAACCTCTACAGGGATATACTCGCCATAGAGCAATGCCATATTGTTGCGACGGAGTTGAGCCAACTGTTGTACTTGTGCACGGAAAGCAGTTTGCTCTGCATTCAGACCATCAAACTTCATCATGTGGCGGTTGTCTGGGTCGTTAGCACCTGCCTCACCATACTCGTCGCCTTGATAAACGCATGGCACTCCTGGGATAGTGAAGTTAATGACCTCCAAGAGCATAGCCATCTTGTATGCATGTGCCTCCAACTCTTTGTTACCATCAGCTGTTACGCCTATCTCGCGCTCCCAACCAGCGGCTTTGTCGCTCTCGTTCCAGCTAACAGCTTTGCCTGCCAAAGAGATGAAGCGGCACTTGTCGTGGTTACCTGAGATATTACCCATGGTGTGGTGTGCGCCATAAGCACCCAATGACTCCAAAATAGTATTGTTCATGCGCGCAAGCGATTGCTCTGGTTTGCCGAGCACATCAATAGCGGTGTGGTAAATGTTGAAGTCAAATTGTGCGTTGAGCATACCTGTCTTCACATACGAACCAATAAGTGCAGGGTCGCCGTATGTCTCACCAATCATCCAGATATGGCGGTCAGGGTAGCGTTGTTTCATCTTTGCGCCTAACTCGCGCCAGTAGTTGAGTGGTATATGCTTGCAAGCGTCGTGGCGGAAACCATCAAAGGCAAACTTATCCAACCATACCAATGCAGAGTCGGTCATAGGTGAGCATACCTCTGGACGTTCAAGGTCGAGGGTAGGGATATGTACATCAAACCATGTAGTGAGGCGTGCCTCGTCCCAGAGCTCGAAGTTACGACGACCATCGGGCAAGATACTGTCTGTGTGCCAGTCTGGGTGTGCTTGCAAGGTAGGAGAGTTGATGTGCATATGGTTGGCTACATAATCGAGAATCACGTTCATACCATGCTTGTGCGCAGTTGCCAACATATCGTGTAACTCTTGCTCAGTGGTAAAACGCTTCTCCACTTCGGTGGTGAAGATTGGCCAATAGCCGTGATAACCAGAGAACTTGGTGTAGGTCTTAGTGCTATCATACTTGTTGCCATTAGGGAATGGATACATGCCCCACGCATCCCATGGGTTTTGGGTAATAGGAGAGATCCAAATAGTAGTGATACCCAGTTCATCGAAGAAACCCTCTTTGATTTTCTTGGTGATACCTGCAATATCGCCACCTTGATAATCAACGATGTCCAATACCTCTGGGCTATTCATTTTCCAGTCGTTGTTCTTGTTGCCGTTGTGGAAGCGGTCAATCATGAGCGAGTAGAGGATCTGTGCATGGTCGTCAAAGCGAGTGAGTTCTGCCACGTCGTTTACCACTTTGCCATCTTGCATAGGGATGAGCAGGTCATTGAGTTGTTTGCCATTCGCGTGTGCATAAACGCGGATGAAACTACGTCCTTTGCTCTCGCGCCATGCTGGCTCAATGCTGATTACGGCTTGGTCGTCAGATGGATTATATTCTACTGACTTTGTGGCGCGTGTGTCTTGCCACAGTACACACCATTGCAATTGTTCATACTCGTTGAGCACAGTGATGGTGATGATAGAGTCCGAGAAGGATTTGGTCACCAAACCTACTTCGTATTGCGATTGTGGTACGATAGGAATATCGTAGTGCAATCCTTTGGCTGGTACATCTACACCGAGTACGGACAACGTGTTGTCGCCATTCAGCAGGAAGCCATTTGCGGTAGTAGTCACTGTGTAGGATGGTTCAGTGGTGAAGACCACTTCATCTTCTGCTGTGAGCGCAGGCAGATAGTCGGTGAGAATAACCTCTGTGTTTTCGCCTACGAATGTGATAGGCATGATAGGATTTTGGGTGTTCGCATTGGCTTCGTCTTGCACGCAATGCGAATGGTTACAGCAGGATACTAATCCTATTGTAGCCATGATGGTTAAAAGAATGTGTTTCATTATTATATTTGTTATGTTGATTTGTTAGAATCAGGTTGTTATTCGCATTTACGGAAACGTTGTTTTTGTCCGTCTCGACTTTCTTTATACAATAACTCAGTATCGTCCAAGTTCACCACTTTATATTGATAAGGTATAGCGGCGCTATTGTTATCCGTGCTATGCCATTCTATCACCTCGTTGTCCGTCTTTTTCCACTTAAACCAGCCATTGCCGTAGGGTGTGAGGTCCTCCTCGTATATATCTTCTGCCTCATTCCACTCTCTTCCCCAGCAGAAGTCGTCCTCTGCAGGTTCGGTAGTATAAATGCGGAACCAGAGTGTATCTATGTGGTGTTGCCACTTGCCCACCATCATCATATCTACATTAGGCTCAAAGAAGACTACACCATGTGTCTGCTGTGTGTCATCCAGTTCTTCTACAGATGCCTTTACGCTTTGGGAACGGGTAAAATAACGATAACAGCAAAATGCCAAAATAGCCAATGCTATTGTTATGCCTGCTATTATCCACCATTTTGTTTTAGTTTGCATATCGGTTATAGTTCTATGATTCGTGCTTCTTGGTTATTCATGCCCGGCATGGTGCGACCGAGTGGTGCGTTAATGTAGGTTGGGTCGCAAACAATGTATTTGCGATTGTTGTGTGTGAGATAATCTCCGTGTACCTCTTGGTTGAATGCTACCGCCGTTGCCAAGTGTCCAGGGTAGTAGATGAGTACTACATCCAATCCTAAAATATCGCGAATTAATCGAGAGAAGAGGATAGAGCGATCTTCGCAGTCTGCGTATGGATAGTGCAATGTCTCTGTAGCAAAGAATGCTCGGTCGCCACCCCACACTTGATCATCGTATTCATATACGAATGCAGTCTGTACGAAGTTCAGTATTTTGTTCACGGCATCGCGCTCGCTCAGTCCTGTTACGGCTTTCTTAATGCTTGGATAGAGGGTCTCACGAATAGACTTCTCCAATGGGGTATTGGCATATACTGCCCAACGGGTCGTAGCATCGTTGCCGATGTAGGCAGATGGATATTTGTCAAAGAAGTTGATCATGTTTTTGTTGACCGACACTTGTGCTACCACACCATATTTGGAAGTGAGTTTGCGTGGTTCGGAGTATTCGGTAGCCAATTTCTGCTCTTTTCGCAATTGCAAGGAGATGACTTTTTCCTTGTCAAACTTAGCCTTGCATATACTCAGCTCTTGGCTCTGGCAATTCAGCGCATAGAACTTGGTGTTGTCTATCATGAAGAATGGCAATGAGAACATATTCTGCTGTGTAGCGATGAGCATATATAGTTTATCATCATCCGTTGCCATACGGATCTTGTATCCTGATTGAGAGAGTAGGAATGCTTGCATGAAGACCGCTTCGTTGCTCTTACCATATTTCTTCTCGCTAACGGCTTGTAGCATTTCGATATATCCCCAATCGCAGAGAGCTAATTTCTCTCGCATAGCCAAGGCATTGTTGAGTGTCACGTCATATGCTTCGCTGGAGAGTTGAGTCCATGCTTTGGCGAGTTGTTTTTCGGACAGTCCCGCCAGTTTGAATGTCTCGTTCGTGGGGAATCCTACTGCCACTTTGGTGCCGTAGAAGGTGATAGCAGTCTTGGTGTATGGTATCTCCTCTTTGGGCTCTACTGGTGCCAATGGCTCTGGAGCAGGTGCAGGCTTAGGCACCTTGATTACCTCCTTCTTCACCAGAATAGGCTTCTCCTCCACTTTTGGTTGAGGTGCAGGCTTAGGCTCTACTACTGGTTTTGGTTCAACTTTGGGTTCCTCCTTAGGTTGAGGTGCAGGAGTAGGCTCAACAACAGGAGCAGGTTCTACTACAGGTGCAGGCGCTGGTGTGGTATCTACTGGCTCTACAACTGGCTCTGGTTCCACGACAGGAGCAGGTTCCACTACAGGTGCAGGCGCAGGAGTCGTATCTACAGGCTCTACAACTGGCTCTGGCTCAACAACAGGAGCAGGTTCTTGGTAGATGACGGGTTTAACTCTTTTTTCTTTTTTTGGTAGGATAGCAGGATGCGCATGGAAGCGTTGCCAACTTTCCTCCATGAATTGTGCGTAGCGTTCGTTTTGTTGTTTACGAAAGGCTTCCAATTCGGCTTGTTTATCAGCTTTGAACTTACTAAAACGCGATTGTTGTTGCTTTTTCATTTCGTCAAACGAACGAGTTTGTGCCGATGCACTACCCACAATGAGAAGGGCTACAATCAGATAGATAAACCGTTTCATACGTTGTTGTAATTATGGTATAATAACCTGTGATTTTTATAAAAATTAATTTATGCTGCAAAGGTACAATAAATTATGCACATATGCAAGTAATATTTGAAAAATTATCTCTTTCACTTCTGCTATCACCTCTCTTGAACTTTATCGCTGGCGATTGATGCCATCGTATATGGATTGGCGTGTGGGGTCAATATCCATGAGCAGTTCATAGACTGTCTTCTTCTCTTCTGTAGTACCGCCTGCGAAGATATTGACCAACTCATCGTTCTTCGCATCCAAGAAGGTAGTCACTACGTATGTCGCAGGACGTGCGCGGTTGGCTTCTTTCAGAACGGGCAATCCTTCTGCTATACGAGCGCGTGCGTTAGCCACATTATTAATCATCTCATCCAAGCCCAAGCGGTGGTACTCGTAGTAAAACATTCTATAAGGTTTGAATGCCTCGTCCATCAAGTTGTTAATTAGTGCATAGCGGTTGCGATTGCTGTCAAACGCTTTCCAACCTTTGGCTTCTGCTTCCTCCAGCGATGCGGATTGAGCAGCGGTGACGATATTTTCGCACATTTGGAAATAAGGCGTACCGCCCAGACGAGCGAAGGAGTCCATGTCGTAGCCGATAATCAAGTAGCAATAGTAGGCTATGAGTGCCGTGAGGTTGCTGGTGAAAGTGCTTTGCTGAAAATCCATACGGTCGTATTCCTGATAGGCAAAAGCAAACGTGTTGTCTTGGAAGTTCAATACGGTTGTAAAGTAGCTGGTGCCAAACACAGGACGACGGCTCTGGCAGGTGAAGTCGCATTTGAGGATATTGTTCTCCACGCTCTTCACGATAATCATCATGCTACACTCTATTCGCTCCTTGTCCTGAAACGTCAGGTTGGTCCATTTGGAGGTATTGACAAACTCCTCGATGGATCGTTGGAGGGTGTTGAACATCTCCTTGTTGGAACCCTGTATTTGGTCCGAATTGATGGTGACGGTGCATCTCAATTCCTGTGCCGTTGTGATTAGTGCCACACAGCATATACCCACGAGGGTGATGAGAAAACGCAGTTTATTCATTATTGTTCAATGGATAGGATATTGCCTGTTTGGGTATTAAAGTATATTTTTGGGGTTGGTTTGATGTTGAGCAAACTCTTCGCTATTGGTACGGCTATACCAAACTGTGCTATAGGCAGGTTAGCGCTGACGTGCATGTCTTTGCCGAACTCCACCACCACTTTGGCTGTGCCAGGGAGGTTATAGTAGAGTTGCGAAGGAATAGTTGCTTTGCTTCCTTTAGCATTTTGTACCTCGCTGGAGGCGTAGTCTTGTCGTTTGCCAGCCAGGGTGAGGCGGATAGGCTCGCCACTGAGGTCATCTGCTGGCACTATGCCTGCATATTGGGACACGCGTCCGATGATGCGCTCGGTGACATCCTTGCTGGGGACGTAGTAGATGGTGTGTGAGTGCTTCTCCACTTTGCGCGAGCCGATGAAGAGAGCTGCCAACATCGCTTCGCGTTTGTCCAACTCATTGAGCACCTGGAGCATGGCTTGACCATCAGCAGGTGTGTGCTCCACATCGCCTGCCAAGAGGTTCATACGCATCTCTCGGATATGATAAATCTGCTTCGCTGCTCCTTCTGCCATCTTAGCCACGGAACTGGCCACCATCTGCTCCTCCATGAGGGGCATGAGGGGTATCTCCAACTCGGCAGGGAGGGAAATGGATTTCTCCTCTTCTTGAGGCTGCACAGTAGGTGCTGGCACATTGTAGCCGTACAGCATGCCGTCCTGTGTCAAAGTGAGCCATTGTGTTTCGCTACCGCTATTGGCTACCACCTTGTATGCTCGGTGGGTGTCGGCTACGGTCTTAGTGCCCAAATGCAGAGCCGTCACATCGTATCGTGTGTATGCCTTGGTGGCTACATCCTTCACGCCCAGATAACGCTCGGCATATAGGTAGAATGGACCGGGTTCTACGGTCTCAATCGTATAATCAATGGTTACTGCCAGTTGGGTTTGTGGCATGTAATATACCATTGCCAATTCGTTGTCTTCTACTGTTTGCGCCGTTGCCATACCGCCTGCGCACATAGCCATCATAATGAGGCTCAAAAAACGTTTTTTCATATCTTTGCTTTTTTTTATTATTCATAATTGGTGTAAAGTGTAATGTTTAAAGGCTGGGCGGCTTTGCCGCATATCTCTCGCCTTTCGCCTCTAACCTCTCGCCTTTAACCTCTAAACACCCCTCCATATCTCCCACGCTGCATTGGCTTGTGCGTAGAGCATGTCCAGTCCGTTGATGGTGCGTGCTCCTTGCTCTTGTCCTTTTTGCAGGAAGGCGGTCAGTGCAGGATTATACACGCAGTCGTATAGTAGGTGCTTTGCGGTCAAGTGCTGGTAGGGTATATCGGGTAGTGAGGCTGTATCGGGATACATACCCAATGGCGTACAATTCACCACCACTGTATGTGCCTCCATTACCTCCTTCGTCAATTGCCCATAACCAATAGCCAATCCCCCATCGCCAATAGCCCATATCCCATCGCCAAACCGCCTACTCACCAAGGTATAATCTATCCCCATTTCTCGAAGGGCATATTGCACGGCTTTGCTCACGCCGCCTGTACCTAAGACCAATGCGCGTTGGTTATCTTGGGTGAGGTGGGGTAGTATGCTTTGCCGAAAGCCTATCCAGTCAGTGTTATATCCTTTGCCTTGGCATACGACATTCACAGCGCCTATCTCGCGGGCAGTAGTGTCAATGTCGTGGAGCTGTGGCATAATGGTTTGCTTATAGGGATAGGTGACATTGAAGCCGTGTAACTCGTGCATGAGTGTGCTTATGTGGGATAGGTCATCCACTTCGTACAATCGGTATTCGGCATCAATACCTTCGCGCAGAAATTTCTCCGTGAAATACCGTGCTGAATACGAATGTTCCAATGGCTTGCCTATTATCCCGTATTTTGTCATTATCCTTGCCTTTAACCTCTCGCCTTTAACCTCTCGCCTCTCGCCTCTAACCTCATCACCTTATCACCTCTCCCTTCCCTTTAGGGAGGGGTTGGGGGTAGGCGTCACCTCCACTTTCCCTCTGCGTATCACGGCCTTGTGCTTTGGGGCATAGAAGGTCTTGCCGCCTTCTCCCTTTTGCAGGGCATCGTATATCTTTTCCACTTCGGGAAAATGGTATTCGCGCAGTTGTTCGTATAGTTTGACTTTGCCTGCGGCAGGGGTGTCTTGTTGCTCCAACCAATCGACATAACCTTGCAGATGTTCTGCTGTCGCGGCTATATGCTCTATCTCTGCTTTGGTGTAGTTCGCCAATTGTGCGCGCACAGCGTTGCGTGTGATAGTAGTGTCTGTATTGGTGGAGTCATTTACCCATGCTATATGGCGTATATCACGCAGGTAATGCTCTATATAGTCGCGCGTGGTGCATAATAGGGGGCGAATGACGGGTATGCTACCGCCCATGGGGTTGTCGCTCTTGGGACGCATGCCGCATAGTCCTCGCAGTCCTGTGCCGCGTTTGAGGTTGAGCAACACGGTCTCAGCTTGGTCGTTCTGGTGATGCGCTACGGCAATGGCTTGACAGCCTTGCTCTTCTGCCAACTGGGCAAACCATTGATAGCGCAACTCGCGTGCTGCCATCTCAATGCTAATGCCCCTCTCCTTTGCATATCCCTGCGTATCAAAATCTTTGACAAATATATCCCCTTCCTCTCGCCTTTCGCCTTTCGCCTCTCGCCTTTCGCCCATTGCCAATTGCCCATTGCCAATCGCCGCACTTCTCACAAACGCCTCATCTCTGTCGCTCTCTTCGCCGCGCAGGTGAAAATTGCAATGCGCCACGATACACTCGTATCCTGCGCGCTGCAACACGTCCCACAATGCTATGCTGTCGGCACCGCCGCTCACGCATACCAACACGCGTGCGCCACGCTCCAAGAGAGCATTGTCACGGATATATTTTTGTACTCGACGAAGCATTTTCACACTTTAGCCCGCAAAATTACTATTTTTTTTTGATATGTGCAAAAAAAAGTGTACCTTTGCGCACTTTTTTATAACCCATGCCTTTAAACTTTACACTTTAAACTATAATCGAAGCAAAATTATGTACGCCCTCATTACAGGAGCCAGTTCGGGTTGTGGATACGAATATGCCCGCATCATGGCGCAAAAAGGATATGATTTGCTCATTGTGAGCAACGAAGAGCAGATTCACGACAAAGCCGCTCTACTTCGCGCGGATTTCCCTGTGCAAGTTTGCTCATTGGTACGCGACCTCGGGACGCAAGAGGCTGCCAAAGAACTGCATACCTATTGCCACGATAACCAAATAGAAGTAGAGGTGCTCATCAATAATGCAGGTGTATACCATGACCGCGATTTCTTGGATGACTCCGAAGGCTTCAATCAACTGATTCTCAATCTGCATATGATGACCCCTGCCATGCTGATATATTATTTTGGACATGATATGGCGGCACGTGGCAAGGGCTATGTGCTCAATATGTGTAGCATCACAGCCAGTATTGCTGTACAGCGATTGGGTACATATGGAGCAACCAAAGCATTCTTGCAGAATTTCACGCGTTCGGTGTATGTAGAACTGAAAGACAAAGGTGTGATTGTAACCAATGTGAGCCCGGGTGCCATTAATACGGGTTTGTTCAATCTCAAACCTTGGGCGACTAAGTTAGGCTTGTTGTTGGGCTATATCGTGGAACCAGACTATTTGGCTCGCCGAGGTGTGAATGCGATGCTGCGTGGCAAGGCAAAAGTGACGGTGCCCTGTTTCTGGAATAAACTGCTGCTTTTCTTCGTGGCTCTTGTCCCCACTTGCCTCCTACGCTTGATACGCAAGTTGGGCTTGTTTTAGACCTGCGACAAGGCGTACTCGGCTTTGATTTTATCCAGTATGCGTTTCACAATCTCCATCATCTCGCCTTGGTCTGTGTAGTCTGCGTTGCAAGCGAAGTTCACACGACCTTCCGCCAATAGCTGCTGTGCCACAACGCGTTTTTTGTCATTGCCATAAATGGCAAAACTATATCCGCCATTCGACTTAACGGTGCGCATACAGGGTACATCCGTCTCGCCATCGCCGAAATAGATCATGCGCTCAAAGGGCACAGGGCGCTCATCGGTGGGTACGAACTCATTGACGCGTACTCTGTCGCTCACCTCTCGAATACCTTTGTTGATCTTGAATAGGAACTGTGTCTTCTTGGTGTAATCTACCACTACGGATGGCCAACAAGCATCGCCATTGCTGTCGTAGAGGTAACTGCACGCGTATATTTGCTCGAACTCTTTTGCAATGGCACAGCCTTCTATCATCTCTTTGATGCCCGAGCTGTTAATGTAGTGCTTCACTTGCACGCTTATTTGTGCGGCATATTCGTTGATGGTATCAAACCACTGCTGCACGCCGGGGAAGAACTGCACGTTTTTGCCATATTGTCGTAGCATTTCGCGTGTGCAACGTATGCCGTGGCGTTGTGCTTCGGCTTGGATGGCATACATGACTACGGATATACCGCCCGCATCGTTAGTTTTGGCTATTTGGTCGCAGAGGTTCCAAAAGTCATTAGGGTTCTCATAACCTATGTCTTGCAGCAGTCCAAATTCTTGCATATTGCCTGGTGCCAATGTCCCGTCAAAGTCATATACCAGGGCTATTGTGGGTAGGGTAGGTGCCATAATATATATACATTAAGGTGTAATTACGCTGCAAAATTACAACAAATAATGCACATTTGCAAGTAAATGAACGAAAAGTTCACTTTTCGGTGTAATTTGTTTGTTCGTGGGCTTGCACTATGTCCGCTGGGAAATCATATTTATGAACAACTATACCATCAGCACAAAAGTATCAATTATTAATATTATTTCTCTTTACGTTTCGCTATCTTTTCCTCAATTTTACCGAGCGACGACCCTGAGAACTCCCTGAGAACTCCGAGAGACCGCCAAAACCGAAAAAGTGCGTTTTGTTAAGATTACCCTATAACTCTAACCCCTAAACAGTAGGCGCAAAGCGCCGTCCACTAAACTAAAAATAGCGAAGTTTTCGCTATTTTCTTGCATATATCATAAAAAAGTAGTAATTTTGCGGGTTGAAAATTAAAACCAATATGAGAAAGATACGATTATTACTAACACTCTTGTGCCTTTGGTTGGGGATGATACCCACATTGGCTCAGTCTGTGACGATAGTGGAGGAGATGAAGTTGGTGCCACATGCCTCTGTGATGGCGATGTATAAGAACGAGTTTGGCTCGTTTGAGACGCCTCTTACGAGTCCCTCATTCCGTTATGCGGTTATACGTATGCACTTGGAGGGTAATGCGCAAGCCGTTCGTACAGCTAAAGAACGTGTGACGCTGTATATGGGTCAGCAGATGGGCGTAGAGTCACGTGTTACTACTTATTCTAATCAGATATTATTTTTGGTGCGTGCACCTCGCCATCCTATGATTTATATTGACTGTGGCGATGGTTGCGAGCGCGTACTGCTGAGCAATATGCAGCAGTTGGAGCCCAATTGCCTATATGATTGCAGGGTACGCTTTACGCCAGAGAATTTGAATAATGAAGAGGCAATTGATAAAGAGAAATTGAAGCAAGAACTATTGGCAGAATTAGCAGTAGTATTGAAAGATCAGGGAACTAATAAGACTACTCAAAGTACTGATGCGTCTTTACCTATTTCATCAAATCCTTCTATATCTAAATCTAATGAAGAAGTTAATGATACACTAAATTTAATACCTAATAAACATAATGGTTATGAGTATGTGGACTTAGGTTTGAGTGTAAAGTGGGCAACTTGCAATGTCGGCGCAAGTAAACCAGAGGATTATGGTGATTATTTCGCATGGGGTGAAACAACCACCAAGAGCACCTACAAATACAGTACGTATAAATGGTGCAATGGCACCGAAGCAACTCCAACTCTAACCAAGTACAATACAAGTAGTAGTACCGGAACGGTAGATAACAAAACGCAGTTAGACCTCAGTGATGATGCTGCTCGTGCTAATTGGGGTGGTTCTTGGCGCATGCCGACAGATACTGAACTAACTGAGTTACGCGAACAATGTACTTGGAGATGGACTACGCAGAATGGTGTAAAAGGTTGCAAGGTAACGAGCAAGTCGAATGGCAATAGTATCTTCCTCCCTGCTGCGGGATGCCGCGAAGGTAGTTCGCACCTACATGCTGGTAGCCGTGGCACTTATTGGTCTAGTTCACTCCGCACGGGCTACGCGTCGTGGTACGTGAACTTAGGCTTCGACGGTGTGTACAGGCGCAGCAACAGTCGCCGATTTGGGTTTACCGTGCGCCCAGTCTGCCCGTAGAGTAAGGTGTAAAGTGTAGGGTGTAAGGTGTAAAGGCTGGAATATGCTCGCGGGAAAGCTCAAGACTACATTTATCCTGCTTTTCCGCAGTCTTACCCGTTACCACTCCGATACCACTCCGTGATTGTCCAATACTTTCCTCATAGGTTGGCAGGGTGGAGACAAGGCCGTCAATCCGTCTTGTGACAGTGAGACAGTGAGACAGTAAGACAATACATTTCTAAAACTTTTGTATATTGTATAGCGCGTATAATATTTTTAAAAACTACTGTCTTACTGTCTCGCTGTCTCACAAGAGGGTAGCAAAAAGAGAATTAAACAGCTTCTATCCACCGCTTATCCACCGCTTATCCACCCGATGGAGAGTGTCAAAAGATAGCGTTTTGCAGGTCGCTAAAGGTGCAATAAAGTGTGTGTTAAGGGCACAAGAATTGTGAACGTGATGCAAGAATATTTTGCTATATATTTTGTCATTCCAAAAAAATATTGTACCTTTGCAGCGTAAATATGAGTTCACCATTCATAATTCAAAATTGTTATATGAAATACAGACATACTATCACAGTACCTTATCAAGATGTGGACGCTTCGCGTCGTCTGAGCCTATACGCAATGGAGAACTACCTGCTCAATATAGCTGGCAAAGTGGCAGATGAGATGGGAATAGGTATCCCAGCCCTGCTGCCCATGAACTATACATGGATCATCACCCATATGAATATGGAAATGATGTTCCTACCCAAACATGGAGATGTGATGGTTGTAGAGACATGGATTGAGCGCAATGCACATATGCTCTCCGTGCGTGACTTCCGCATCTATCAACCACAAGCCGATGGCACAAAAATACTCATAGGTTGCGCCAAGTCCGTATGGGCTGTATTGGACCTGACATCGCGCGAGATAGTCAATATCTTCGACCATGAGATGTTCGCAAATGCTGTGGATGGCGAAATGCTGAATATGGCACGCGCACCTCGTTTCCGACCTATCCAGTTGGACAATCTGGAAGATGATACTTATGCCCTCAAAGCCGGCGAAGTGCTCCATGAGATACAGTACTCCGATGTGGACTACAACCGACACTGCAACTCCTGCAAGTACCTGGAGTGGATGGTCAATGCCCTGATGGCATTCGACAACCAAAAGCCCTTCCGTCTGGACATAAACTATGTCAAAGAGCTCTATCAAGGCGATAGGATGTACACCCGATTCCTAAAGACAGATAATGCCGTGCAGTATCAGCAAGTGGACGAGAATGGTACCACCTGCTGTAACGCTATGATTACGCAAATAGAGAACGTAAGTTGCTAATGGGTTTTTCTTTTTGGAAAACTTTTCAACAGTTTAAAAAATGCAAGTTGCTCAATATGAGTGATTTGCATTTTTGTTTTGGATAACTTTGCATTGGCTGTTGAAAACTTTTTCTTCAAAAATTTGCATATATCATAAATATGTACTACCTTTGCACCCGATTTCGCGTCTATTAAAGGGCGAAATGAGTAGTGAAAAATTGTAACTATTTATATATCATGGAGAAAAAGATTTACACCCAAAAAGAAGCCGAACAAGCGTCCGTCAGTTATTTTGGCGGTGACGAGTTGGCTGCTCGTGTTTGGAGTACCAAGTATGCGTTGAAAGACTCATTTGGTAATCTCTACGAGCTCACCCCAGACGATATGCACCATCGTTTGGCCAGTGAAATCGCGCGCGTAGAAAGTAAGTATGCTAACCCAATGTCGGAGACAGCGTTGTTTGAACTGCTGCGCGACTTTAAGTACATCGTACCTGCTGGTAGCCCAATGACAGGTATTGGTAATGATTTTCAGGTAGCCAGTCTGAGTAACTGCTTTGTGATTGGTCAAGATGGTAGTGCCGATAGTTATGGTGCTATTATCCAAATCGATGAGGAGCAAGTGCAACTGATGAAGCGCCGTGGTGGAGTAGGTCATGACCTAAGCCATATTCGTCCTCACGGAAGCCCTGTGAAGAATAGTGCTTTGACCTCTACAGGTCTGGTACCATTCATGGAGCGCTATAGCAACTCCACTCGCGAGGTGGCGCAAGACGGTCGTCGTGGCGCCTTGATGCTCAGCGTAAGTATCAAGCACCCAGATAGCGAGGCCTTTATCGATGCAAAGATGGAGCAAGGCAAAGTAACAGGCGCTAACGTGTCTGTGAAAGTGCATGATGACTTTATGCAAGCGGCTATCAACAAAGAGATGTACCAACAGCAATATCCTATTGATGCGGCTGAACCTACATTTGCCAAGGAGGTAGATGCCCACAAACTGTGGAAGAAGATTATCCACAATGCGTGGAAGTCAGCCGAGCCAGGCGTATTGTTCTGGGATACTATCGCACGCGAGTCCGTGCCAGACTGCTACGCAGACCTGGGCTACAAGACCGTGAGCACGAACCCTTGCGGCGAGATTCCGTTGTGTCCATACGATAGCTGCCGTCTCTTGGCTATCAACTTGTATAGTTATGTGAAGAATCCTTTCACCGCAGAGGCAGAGTTTGACTTTGAACTCTTTAAGAAACACGTGGCAGTGGCTCAACGTATGATGGACGACATCATTGACCTGGAGGTTGAGAAAATAGAGAAAATCCTCGCTAAGGTAGGTTCTGACCCAGAGTCTGAGTCTATCAAGCGCACCGAGCGTGAACTATGGGAGAAGATTTTGGACAAGACCACTCAGGGTCGTCGTACCGGTGTAGGTACAACCGCCGAAGGCGATATGCTGGCTGCTATGGGCTTGCGCTATGGTACACCAGAGGCAACCGCATTCTCTGTAGAGGTGCACAAGACCCTCGCGCTGGCTGCCTATCGCAGTAGCGTGGTGATGGCTCAGGAGCGTGGTGCGTTCAAGGTGTATGACGCAAAACGCGAGGAGAATAATCCATATATCCAACGCATCAAAGAGGCAGACCCAGAGTTGTACGAACTGATGGTACAACATGGTCGTCGCAATATAGCCTGCTTGACCATCGCACCTACAGGTACGACCAGCATCATGACCCAGACTACCTCTGGTATTGAGCCCGTGTTCCAACCTGTATATCGCCGTCGCCGCAAAGTGAACCCTAATGACAAGAATGTACACGTGGACCTCGTGGATGAAGTAGGCGACAGCTTTGAGGAGTATGTAGTCTTCCACCATAAGTTCATCACTTGGATGAACGCCAATGGCTACACCTACGATGCTACCCACCGTTATACCCCAGCCGAGATAGATGAGTTAGTGGCAAAGTCACCATATTATAAAGCAACCGCCAACGATGTGAACTGGATGGAGAAAGTGCATATGCAAGGTGCTATCCAGAAGTGGGTGGATCACTCTATCTCTGTGACCATCAACCTGCCTAACGATGTGAGCGAGGAACTTGTAGGTCAACTCTACGAAGAGGCATGGCGCTGTGGCTGCAAGGGCTGTACCGTTTATCGCGATGGCTCACGCACGGGCGTGCTGGAAGGCATCAAAGAGAAAAAGAAAGAGGAGAAGAAGGAAGATAAGAAAGAGGATAAGACATGCGTATGCTTTGATAATAAGGTACGTATCCGTCCTGCTGAACTGGAGTGCGATGTGGTGCGCTTCCAAAACAACAAAGATAAGTGGATTGCCTTCGTGGGTCTGAAGGATGGTGTACCATACGAGATCTTCACCGGTCTTGCGGATGATGAGGAGGGTATCTTGCTGCCTAAGTCAGTAACTAAGGGTAAGATTATCCGCGTGGTACAGGAGGATGGCACCAAACGCTATGACTTCCAGTTTGTCAATTCCCGCGGCTTCAAGACCACTATGGAGGGTTTGAGCTACAAGTTTGACAAGGAGTTCTGGAACTATGCTAAACTCATCTCGGGTGTCTTGCGCTACGGCATGCCTATTGATCAAGTTATCAAGATGATTAGCACGCTGCAGATGGATTCTGAGACCATCAACTCATGGAAAGTCGGTGTAGAGCGTGCACTCAAGAAGTATATCCAAGACGGCACAGTAGTACAAGGTCAATCTTGCCCTGTATGCGGTAACGCCTTGATCTTCGAGGAGGGTTGTATGCACTGCCGCGAGTGCGGTTATAGCCGTTGTGGTGGATAAAAAAAGTATATTTTTTAAGTTTTTTGTGTGAAATGTTAATATTTTGGCACGGTATTTGTGTTCAATCAATTGTTAAAACAAATTATTAACTTGTAAAAACAAAGAAACGAATATGAACAAGAAATTTATTTGCCCAATCTGTGGTTATGTACACGAGGGCGCACCAGCACCAGAGCGTTGCCCACAATGCAAACAAGTAGTAACATGGAAAGAAGTAGATGAGAGCGCAGGTATTGCATTTGCTTGCGAGCACATCATCGGTGTAGCTAAAGATACAGATGAGGAGATGATTAAGGATCTCAATGCACACTTTATGGGTGAGGCTACTGAGGTAGGTATGTATTTGGCTATGTCGCGTCAAGCAGACCGCGAGGGTTATCCAGAGATTGCAGAGGCATTCAAGCGCTACGCTTGGGAAGAGGCTGAGCACTGCTCTAAGTTTGCAGAGTTGCTTGGTGAGGTGGTTTGGAGCACCAAGGAGAACCTCGAGAAGCGCATGATGGCAGAGGCTGGCGCTTGCGACGACAAACTCCGTATTGCTAAACGTGCTAAAGCTATGGACTGGGATGCTATCCACGATACCGTTCATGAGATGGCTAAAGATGAGGCTCGTCACGGCAAAGGCTTCGAGGGCTTGTACAACCGCTATTTCAAGAAATAATCGCGAAAGCAGAATATAAAAAAAGAGAGTAGTCAAATTGGCTACTCTCTTTGTGTTCATAGTATGGCTAGTTGGGCTAGTAGAACTAGTTTAACTAGTAGCACTAGCAGGAGTAGTCTATCTTCTTTCAAAGCTGCACACTCTCGCCTTTCTGCGGGATTTGGATATGTCGGAACCCAGCTTCGTAGAGGTGATCCTTGAACGTTTCTTGTGCCTCGGATTCTCCATGCACAATAAAGGTCTTTTGTATCTGCTTCACATCTTGGCAGGCCGTGAAATACTGTATCATCTCCTTATAGTCGCCATGTCCACTAAATCCCTCTATCTTAGTCACTTGTGCACGGATACGATGGTCATAACCGAAAATGCTGACAAAGCGTAGGGTAGGGTCTTGTATGCGTGCGCCCAACGAGGTGGGGGTGCAATAGCCTACAATCAGAATCGTGGTTGTAGGGTCATCAATATGGTTGGAAACGTGGTGCTTAATGCGTCCTGCCTCCAACATACCCGAGGATGAGATGACAATACATGGCTGCTCACTGCGGTTGAGGGCTTTGGATTGTTGTACATCGGTGATATAGCGCAGGGTGTTAAAGCCAAATGGGTCGGGGTCAAAGCGCATCGTATCGCGTACTTCGGCATTTAGTGTGTCGGCATAACGGCGAAATATCTCCGTAGCATTTGCCGATAGAGGTGAGTCCACATAGACAGGCACACGCTCCAGGCGACCGTCGTTGTATAGTTGGTTGAGTACATACACTATCTCTTGGGTTCTACCTACAGAGAAGGAGGGAATGAGCAGTTTGCCTTTCTTGTACATGCACGTCTCCTCCACGATGCCTAAGAGTTGTTCTTCCGATACGAGTTCATCATCGTGTAGGCGATTGCCGTAGGTGGATTCGCATATCAGGTAATCGCATTGTGGAAAGGCCTGTGGGGTACTCAGAATATGGCTATGCAAACGCCCCACATCGCCTGTATATGCAATGCGCTTGACTTCGCCATGTTCGTGGATATGGATGCTGATAATAGCCGAACCAAGCATGTGTCCTGAATTGGTGAACTGTATCTCTATCTCATTGTCTATGCGGTATGGTGTGTCATACTCTATGGTGCGAAAAAGTTTCATCACCTGTTGGGCATGATTGCTGTCAAATAGTGGCTTGATGGTGGGCTTATGTTGGCGGTGCATTTTCTTGTTGTACCAACGCACGTCCTGTTCTTGTATGAAAGCGGTGTCCTGTAGCAGCAATTCGCATAGGTCGCGTGTGGCAGGAGTGCAGTAGATTTTGCCACGAAAGCCAAGACTATAGATATAGGGTATCAGTCCCGAGTGGTCGATATGTGCATGCGAGAGCAGTAGGTAGTGGATATCTTTTGGGTCAAATCCCAACGCACGGTTAGCGGCATCGGTTTCCATGCCTTTGCCTTGATACATACCGCAATCCAGCAGTATGGTCTTACCTGAATCTGTAGTAATGAGGTGCTTGCTGCCAGTTACTTCGCCTGCGGCACCTAAAAATTGTATTAACATGATATTACGTGTTTGTTTCTTGTTGTCGCACAAAATCTGTGCCAAAGCGCCTGTGCAATAAAATTGTACTTGAAAGTGAACTTTCACGCTCATTTTCTTGCACATGTGCATTTTTTGTTGTAACTTTGCAGGCGGAATCGAATTTTAACTCTAAAAACAATATATTGTGAAAACGAACTACTTGAAAAGCAGACATATTGGTCTGACAGAGCAAGACCAACAGCAGATGTTGGAAGTAATCGGAGTGAAAAGCGTGGATGAACTCATCGCACAAACCATGCCAGCGGATATCCTCTTAGAGGAGCCACTTGACCTCGATGAGCCACTCACCGAGCAAGAACACCTCAACACCATGCACCAGATGGCAGCGAAGAACCAACTCTATCGCTCGTATATCGGTCGCGGATGGTATGGCACCAATACGCCTGCTGTGATTCAACGCAATATATTGGAGAACCCCGTTTGGTACACCTCTTACACCCCTTACCAAGCTGAAGTGAGCCAAGGTCGTTTGGAGGCATTGTTTGTGTATCAAACGATGATTAGCGACCTCACGGGTCTGCCACTCGCTAACTGCTCGCTTCTTGATGAAGCGACAGCAGCAGCCGAAGCCGTAACGATGATGCGCAACCTGCGCAGCCGTGATATGGTGAAAGCAGGCGTGAAGAAAGTGCTGGTGGACAAGAAGATCTTTGCCAACACCTTGAACGTAATGCGCACACGTGCGAAAGGACAAGATATTGAACTCGTGCTGGTGGATTATGCGTTGGTGAATAGCGACTGGCTCGCAGAGAATGGACCATTCTTCGGTGCTATTGTGCAATGGCCTAATGCGGATGGCTCGATAGAGGACTATGCTGCATTTATAGATGACTGTCACGCTGCTGGCTTGAAGGTGACAGTGATTGCTGATCTTATGGCATTGGCATTGCTCAAACCCCTGAACGCAGATATTATGTGCGGTACGGCACAACGCTTTGGTTTGCCAATGGGCTTTGGTGGTCCTACCGCAGGCTATATGGCGACCCGCGAGGAGTACAAACGCGATATGCCAGGTCGTATCATCGGTCTGAGCAAAGACACCTATGAGAAGCCTGCTTTCCGCCTTGCATTGCAGACACGCGAGCAACATATCAAACGCGAGAAAGCGACATCGAACATTTGTACCGCAGAAGCCCTGTCGGCTGTGATGGCAGGTATGTACGGTGTATATCATGGCGCAGAGGGCATACGTGAGATAGCTGAGGGTATTCATGGTAAGGCAGTCTATCTGAGCGAGATGTTGCAAGCATATGGCTACGAGCAAGAGAATACCGAGTTCTTTGATACGCTGAAGATACGCCATGAGAATGGGGTAGAGGCAGTGCGCGAAGCAGCTGAGCAGTTAGGCATTAACCTCTATTATGATGAGGAAGGTTGGATAGGTATCTCACTAGATGAGAGCGTAACGGTGGATGATATGAACGACCTCATAGAGCTCTTTGCCAATGCATCTGGCAATATGGCACAATACGAAGATAGTGAAGAAGCGTTCGAAGGGCTTTGGGCTATCAACGAAGAGCGTGTTCGCGAGGTGGATTACCTGCAAGAAGAGGTGTTCAAGAAATATCGTACCGAGACCGAGATGATGCGCTATATCAAACGCCTTGACCGCAAGGATATAAGTTTGACGCATACAATGATTCCATTGGGTTCGTGCACCATGAAGCTCAACCCTGCGGCTGCGATGATTCCAGTTACTTATCTTGGATACATGGGCATTCACCCATTGGCACCTGCTGAGCAAGTGGCTGGATATATGGAGGTGATGGAAGACTTGGAGCAACAATTGGCTACTATCACGGGTTTTGCAGCATGCAACCTGCAACCTACTTCAGGTGCAGCTGGCGAGTATGCAGGTCTGGTAACCATACGCGAGTATCTGCACCAACAAGGTCAAGACCATCGCAATATCCTCTTGATTCCTGCATCAGCTCACGGTACTAACCCAGCGTCTTGCGCACAAGCAGGCATGGTGCCTGTGGTGGTGAAGTGCGATGAGAATGGCAACACCGACCTGAATGACTGGCGCGAGAAAGCAGAGCAACACAAGGAGAACTTGGCTGGCTGTATGATTACTTATCCATCTACGCATGGTATCTTCGAGATGGCTATCCGCGAGATGTGCCAGATCGTACACGACTGCGGTGGACAAGTATATATGGACGGTGCGAACATGAACGCGCAGATTGGTTATACCAATCCTGGTTTTATCGGTGCAGATGTCTGCCACCTCAACTTGCACAAGTCCTTTGCCAGCCCTCACGGCGGTGGCGGACCTGGTGTAGGTGCAATATGCTGCGCTGCACACTTGGTGGACGCTATGCCTCAAGCGGAGAATAACCGCGTATCCAGCGCATTGTATGGCAATGCGAATATGGCACTCATCTCCTACGGTTATATCCGCATGATGGGCGAAGAAGGCTTGCGCGAATCGACAGCAGCCGCTATCGTGAGTGCGAACTATATGGCTGAGAAACTGAAAGATGCCTATGGCATTGTATATACAGGCGTGAACGGCAGAGTAGGTCATGAGTTGATTTTGGACTGCCGTCAGTTCCATAGTATCGGTATTACCGAGTCGGATATTGCGAAACGATTGATGGACTTTGGCTATCACGCACCTACACTGAGTTTCCCTGTGCACGGCACATTGATGGTAGAGCCTACCGAGAGCGAGAGTTTGCACGAATTGGATCAGTTCATTGATGCATTGCTCATTATCCGCGAGGAGATTGCCGAGGTGGAGCGCGGTGAGGTGGATAAGAAGGATAATGTATTGGTAAACGCTCCACACCCTGAGTATGAGGTAGTGGCTGATGAGTGGAATCACCCATACAGCCGTCAGAAAGCCGCTTATCCAGCCGAGTGGGTGAAAGCCAACAAGTTCTGGATACCAGTATCGCGCGTGGATAATGGTTGGGGCGATAGAAACCTTGTGGCGAGATTCTAATTATGAATTAAGAATTTTGAATTAAGAATTTTGAAGAAAGGATTATGTCTAAAGGGAAACTTCGTGAACAGCTCAAGGGCTATCAGCGTATGAAACCGCTGATTGCCATGAAAGAATATTTGATGATTATTCTTTGTACCATTCCATATGCGATTGCAGTGAATTGGATATTGGTGCCTCACACCATTGTCGGTGGTGGACTGACAGGTCTTTGTGAGATTATCTATTTTGCTACAGACACGTTTGTTCCGATATGGTTGAGTTCGTTTGTATGCAACTTAGCACTGTTGATAGCAGCGTTCTTCACCGTAGGATGGCGCTACTGTGTGCGCACGTTGTGGGGCGTATTGTGGTACACTATTTGGCTGAAAGTCATAGAGATACCAGCTGAACCAGTGGTGAGCGACCCATTTATGGCAGTGATATTGGGCGGACTGTTCATGGGATGTTTCTTGGGAATAGTGTTCCTTAATAACGGTAGCACGGGTGGCGTGGATATTGTGGCAATGATTGTCAATAAATACAAGCATCTGCCTATGGGACGCGTCCTCATGGCATGCGACATTGTGATTATCCTATGTGCATACTTCTTGCCTGAGATTCACGAACTGCCATTTGGTAGAGGTTTGGAGAAGATACTCTTTGGTTTGTGCTATACCTTTATGGCAGGCACGGCTGTGGATTGGGTGCTGAATCGCACACGTCAGTCGGTGCAGTTCTTCATTTTCAGTAGCAAGTACGAGGAGATAGCCGAGGCTATCATGACGCAAGTGCCCCGTGGCGTGACCTTCTTGGAGGCGCAAGGTGGTTATACCAAACAACCCGGCAAGGTGATTACCGTCATAGCTCGCCAATATGAGTCGTCAAAGATATTCCGTCTGGTGAACGCCATTGACCCTAACGCATTTGTGAGCCAAAGCCAAGTGCGTGGTGTCTTTGGTCAGGGCTTTGATCCGATGAGTAAGTAAATGACTCTTATAGATGATACGACAGATGGATACTGCTTCTAAATACTTGCAATACCCTATAGGAAAGGTTATTAAGGAGTATATCTTTATCTTCTTGGGCTTGTTCCCCTTTGCGTTGATGGTCAACTGGATCTTTGTGCCGCACAATGTGGTAGGTGCCGGATTGACGGGTATCTGCTCCATCATTTATTACGCTACGCAGGGTTTCTTCCCTAATCTGTTTGCGGAGTATGGTGGCGCTATTCCGATGTGGCTGAGTACCTTGTCTATTAATGCGATATTATTGATTATTGCCATGCTCACGGTCGGTTGGCAGTTCTGCATACGAACCCTCGTGGGGGCGTTGGCATTGGCTTTTTGGTACAGGGTGATACCTATGCGTTTGGAACCATTGATTGCTGATCCTGTCACGGCTTGTATAGTGGGTGGTGTGGTCTTTGGCTTGAGTTTAGGTGTAGTGATGCTCAACAATGGCTCGTCGGGCGGTACGGATATTGTAGCGATGATAGTCAATCACTATAAGGATGTTTCTTTGGGTCGTGTGATGATTATCTGCGATGCCGTGATTATAGCCAGCAGTTATTTCCTGCCTATACCGGAGCAGTTCTATGTGGAGGGAATGGACATTGTGGACTTCAAGATCAAGCGTATTCTCTATGGTCTATGTATGACGGTCAGCTACACGGCTGCGTTGGACTGGATTATGTCGCGCATGCGTCAGTCGGTGCAGTTCTTTATCTTCAGTAGCAAGTATGCGGAGATAGCCACAGCTATTAATCAAACGGTGCACCGTGGTGTGACGGTCTTGGATGGTACCGGATGGTATAGCCAACAGCCCATACATATTGTCACCGTCTTGGCACGCAAACAGGAGAGCCAACTCATCTTCCATATCATCAAGTCCATCGACCCCAATGCTTTTGTCAGTCAGGCCAATGTGAATGGTGTCTTTGGACAGGGCTTTGATACCATCAAGGGGAAGTGAGGGATTTCTGCATAATCCCTAAAGTCTGCCGCCGGCATTCTTGCAGGGGTAGGAAGGAATTTTGCAAAAAAATAGCGTAATATTTGTCTATATCAAAAAAAAGCAGTACCTTTGCAGACGAAAACAAGGAAAGTTGTCTGAGTGGTCGAAAGAGCCGCACTCGAAATGCGGTGTACACATTGCGTTGTACCGGGGGTTCGAATCCCTCACTTTCCGCATAAAAGGCGAGAAATCTGTCTGTCCAAGTATACTTGAGCAAGCAGATTTCTCGTTTTTTTGTGCAAGGATGCCGTCGGCAGACTTTTACACTCCCTTCCCTTTAGGGTGAAGAGCCTTTGGCTCGATTGAATGTCCTGAATGGACATTCATAGAACAAACAGGTCGGGGGTAGGCCTTCTACTCCATCACCTTACTGAGCAAATGCAACGCTCCGCTAATCGTCTTGACCTGCTGTATAACCGCATAACGTTTGCCCGTAGGATGACCCTGACGATCCTTATCCTCTACCAATCGGCAACGCTCCACACGCGAGCAAACATAACGCAAAATCTTCTCAAAGACTTCCGATTGGAAGTACTTAGGATTATGAGTAATGAAGTAAATCGACATACGCTCCTGCTTAAGAATCACCTTCTCAATACCCATACGGCAACACAACCAACGCAATCGAACAACATTCAACAACTGCTCTGCCTCGTCAGGTAACTTACCAAAACGGTCAATCAATCGCTTTTGATAGGCGAGAAGACTATCTTCATCCGACAAACTATCTAATTCGCGGTACAAACTGATACGCTCGGAAATATTCTCAATATACGTAGGTGGAAAAGACAATGGCAAGTCGCTCTCCAGCAGGCTGTCGTTGCACCAGTTTTTGTGGCGATTGGTTATTGGCGATTGGGTATCGGCTATTGGATATTGGCTATTGGGGTTTTCCATTTCCTCACGAATCTCCTCAACTGCTTCGTTCAATATGCGCTGATAGGTATCGTATCCCAAGTCTGCAATAAAACCACTTTGCTCCGCACCCAACATATTGCCCGCTCCGCGGATGTCCAGATCCTGCATAGCCAACTGGAAACCCGAACCTAACTCCGCAAAAGTGGTCAGCGCGTTCAGTCGTCGGCGAGCATCGGAGGTCAGCAGTTCCTTATCAGGGGTAACGAGGTAGCAATACGCCTTGCGGTTAGAACGCCCCACACGACCGCGCAACTGGTGCAAATCGGACAAACCGTAGTTCTGTGCCGAGTGAATAATAATGGTATTCACATTGGGTATATCCACACCCGATTCGATGATAGTGGTGGATATAAGAACGTCGTAGTCATAGTTGATGAAGGCCTCTAATCGTTCTTCCATCTCGCCCGCAGGCATTTGTCCGTGTGCAATCACTGTGCGTGCATCTGGACAAAGGCGCAATAGGCGACTCTCAATGCGAGGAAGCATCTCGATACGGTTGCAGACCACATAAATCTGCCCGTTGCGCTGCATCTCCAATTGAATAGCCTCTTTGATAATATCTTCATCATCCAACGTAATCGTCTCTGTCATAACGGGATAACGATTAGGCGGAGGGGTATTGATGATACTTAAATCGCGTGCGCCGAGCAACGAGAACTGCAAGGTGCGAGGGATAGGCGTAGCAGTCAGTGTCAGGACATCAACATTGGTGCGTAGCGATTTTAGTTTCTCCTTGACGGCTACGCCAAACTTCTGCTCCTCATCAATAATCAGCAGCCCCAAATCTTTCCAAACCACCTGTTTGCCCACCAGTTTGTGGGTACCTACCAATATATCTATCTTGCCTGCTTTCAGGTCTTCCAATATCTCTTTGACCTGTTTGGCAGTCTTGCTACGGCTCAAATACTCAATGCGTACAGGGAAATCGCGGAAGCGTTCGCGGAAGGTGTTGTAATGCTGCATGGCGAGTACGGTAGTAGGTACCAATACTGCCACCTGCTTGCCATCGGTGGCAGCCTTGAAGGCAGCACGCATGGCTACTTCGGTCTTACCAAAGCCTACATCACCACAGACCAGTCTGTCCATGGGCATAGGACTCTCCATGTCGTGTTTGATGTCCAGTGTGGCTTTGGCTTGGTCGGGTGTATCTTCGTAGAAGAAAGAGGCCTCTAATTCGTGTTGCATATAGCCATCGGGCGAATAGGCAAAACCCTTTTGCTGCTTGCGCGTGGCATAGAGGCGGATAAGGTCGCGCGCAATATCCTTGACCTTGTCTTTGGTGCGCTCTTTCATGCGCTCCCAAGCACCCGAACCTAAACGCGAGATAGTAGGTTCGCTGCCCTCACGACCTTTGTACTTGGATATGCGATGCAGGTTGTGTATGCTGACAAAAATGGTATCACCATCGCGGTAGGTTAGTTTGATAGTCTCTTGTGGACGGCCATAGAAATTGGTGGTAACCAGTCCCGCAAACTGACCTATTCCGTGGTCGGTATGTACCACATAATCACCTATCTTCAGTTGGTTGATTTCTTTGAGCGTGATGATGGCTTTGCCTCGTCGGGCATTCTCCGAACGCAGTGTTACACGATGATAGCGTTCGAATATCTGATGGTCGGTGTAGCAACATATCTTCGCATCGTTGTCCACGAATCCGTTGTGCAAAGTTTGGTTGATAGCCACAAAGGTAATTCCTGATTCTTTATCTTCGAAGATAGCACGCAGGCGGTCGGTCTGCTTGACCTGTTCCGCGAGGATATATACCTTATAGTTGTCGCGTATGCGTGCGCGAAGGTCGTCTATCAGTATGTCGAAGTTCTTGTTGAAGGAGGGTTGAGGCAAGGTGTCGAAATGAATAGTGTCGAAGGTCGAAAAACTACTTTTCTGTGCCAGTTCGATGGTAGTTGCCTCATCGCATAGGGCTGATATATGTTCGTTGGCTATTTTGAATCGGATAATATCAAATCCATTGCTGATCCATAGCGTATGTTCGGGCAAATAGTGGGTGAGTAGGGCAGATTGGGCATCGCGGGACTGGTTGGCGACAATCTGGATGGTAGCAATGCGCTCTTTAGATAATTGCGTTTCGATATCAAACTCGCGGATAGAATCTATCTCATCTCCGAAGAAGTCAATACGATAGGGATTATCGTGGGCGTAGCTATATACATCAATGATTCCGCCACGCACGGCAAACTGCCCTGGTTCATATACAAAATCTACACGCTGGAAATGCTGCTCCACGAGCTGCTTGATAAGCGTGGATTGCGCTATCTCTTGTTCTGTGGCGAGGTGAATGGTCTGTTGCAGGAGCGATTCGGGTGCAGGCACCTCCTCCGCCAATGCCTCTGGATACGTAACAATTATCACTTGCCTTTCGCCTTTCGCCTCTTGCCTCTCGCCTACCAACGCCGTCAGCACTTCGGTACGCTGCACTGCCATCGCTTCGTCGGTGCCTTGCCTTCTGCGATGAGAAGTGGGGAAGAAATATACCCCATGCTCGTTGCTCAATGTACGCAAGTCGGCATACATGTATTGGGCATCATCAGCGTTGTCTAATACGATTAATAGAGGTCTGCCGTGCTGGTCGTTGGCAAGGCGTTGGGATAGAGAATAGAGAAATATACTTTGTGCAGAGGCATAGAGATTCCTGAGTAAAAAATGCTTTTTGCGTTTTTTACTTAATTCATTTGCCAGTACATCTACTTCGGGATGTAGTGCAAATACTTGTGCCAGCTCCCCAATTTGCATTCTGCCTGCCTTATTTCGCTGCAAAATTACTACAAAAAAAACAAATATGCAAATTTTTGCTCAATTTCTTGTACATGTGCAATATTTTTTGTAATTTTGCACCCAGAAATCCTTAAAATGCTTTTACCATGAAAATCTCGAAACGCGCACAGAGCATGCCGCAATCGCCAATTCGTAAGTTGGCAAAGTATGCAGAAGCGGCACACCGTAATGGTATTCACATCTATTCTCTCAACATTGGTCAGCCCGACATTCAGACGCCCGATTGCGCCAAAGATGCTATTGCGGCGTTTCAGCGTGATATACTTGCATACACGCCCTCGCAGGGGGTATTGTCCTTGCGAGCAAAGATGGTAGGGTATTATGCAGAGTATGGTATTGACATTTCGCCCGATGAGATTATCATCACTTCGGGCGGTTCGGAAGCAATCATGTTTGCCTATATGGCATGTCTCAATCCAGGCGATGAGATTATCATCACCGACCCCAGTTATGCCAACTATATGGCCTTTGCAGTGTCCTGCGGTGCAGTCATCAAACCCGTGAAAACGCATATTGAGAATGGTTTTAAGTTGCCTTCGGTGGAGGAGTTTGAAAAGCAGATTACCGACAAGACACGCGCCATCTTGATTTGCAACCCCAATAACCCTACGGGCTATCTATACACCAAGCAGGAGATGATGCAGATTCGCGATTTGGTCAAGAAATATGATTTGTATCTCTTCTCCGATGAGGTATATCGCGAGTTTATCTACACCAAACGTCCTTATATTTCGGCTTTCCATTTGGAGGGTATTGAGGACCGTGTGATATTGATTGACTCGGTGAGCAAGCGTTATTCTTTGTGCGGCGTGCGTATAGGTGCGTTGATAACGAAGAACAAGGATGTGCATCAGGCAGTTATGAAGTTCTGTCAAGCACGTTTGTCGCCTCCGTTGATTGGTCAGGTGATAGCAGAGTCGGCTCTGGCTACACCACATGACTATTTGGAAGAGGTCTATGATGAGTATCTATCGCGTCGCAATTTCCTCATAGACCAACTCAATCAGATTCCTGGTGTGTTTGCACCTACGCCTATGGGAGCGTTCTACGTGATGGTGCATTTGCCTGTGGACGATACGGACAAGTTCTGCCAATGGTGTTTGACCGACTTCCAGTACGAGGGGCAGACGGTTATTATGGCTCCGGGTAGTGGTTTCTATACCAATCCTGAGGATGGTCGTCATCAGGTACGTATGGCGTATATATTGAATAAGGAGGACTTGGCGAAAGCCGTGTTGGTACTCCGCAAAGCATTGGAGGCGTATAACCAATCCGCTCCAGCTTAATGTGTAGTATTTTCATTTTTTCCGATTATGAAGAAGATTCTGATAGTGGTATTTGCTCTCGTGGCAGCCACATGTTTGGTTCGTGCTGCAGAGACAGAGTTTGTGGTGAATAATTGCCCTGTGACTCCGGTTCGTGAGGAGCCATCTGAGGCGGCAGAGCAGGCCACGCAGTTGCTTTTTGGCGAGGTATGCGAAGTGGTAGAGCGCCGTTCCAGCTGGACGCGTATCCGTTCCACTATAGATGGACAGGTGGGTTGGGTTAGTACCAAGATGGTGACTGCTGTGACCGAGGAGGAGGCCAAACACCACCAGCATGTAGCCAGCATGGGAGTAGTAGCCACACCTATGGCTGTGGTGACGGGTATGGACTCGGGTGAGCAGCTCATGCTCACCCTGGGTACACGCCTTCCTCATTATGCGGATGGCACTTTCGAGGTCTTAGGACAGAAATATACGATTGACCCTACCTGCGTTTATCGCATAGGAAGCCAACAGGTGACGGGTGAGGCCCTTGTGCGCGTAGCACAGTCCCTCAAGAATGTCTCTTATCTCTGGGGTGGTAAGAACATGATGGGCTACGATTGTTCGGGATTTACGCAGACGGTGTATAGTGCTTTTGGTATTTATCTCTTGCGCAATGCGCGTGAGCAGGCGACGCAGGGGCAGGTGGTAAAATCTTTGGCGGAGTCTCAGCCGGGTGACTTGGTGTTCTTCGACCATGCGGACCGCGATCCGAATGCTACGAGGATAACGCACGTGGGTATGTTGATTAGTCCGACGGAGGTGATTCATTGTGCAGGTTGGGTGCATGTGGCTAAGATAGAGGATATAGGTATCCGCCTTGCTAACGGCAAGCTGTCGCACCACTTGGCGCAGATCAAGCGTTATCTGTAGTGGCTGTATAGCGCGAAAGCTGTTTTTACGCTTTGCCGTTTAGTCTTTCCACTGTTGTTTGATAAAGGCCTCACCGTATTTGCAGTGGTGCTCCAGTCCGCGCATGATTTCCATGGCGTCGTGCCACACTTTGATTTCGTCCATGCCTTGGCTGACGTGGCAGTGGCATGCTTTGTCTTTTTGGTCGCGGTACTCGGTGATGTCCACCCATAGGGTAGGTGTGAAGTTCTGTGACTGCAAGCCGCTCATGGCTTCTGCGTAATAGAGGTCAAAGCTGTAGCCCGTTCTGCGCCATGCGTCATATACCAACAGTGCGCATACGCGATGATCGCGGTGCGAATCGATAGGCCAGTGGGTAATGACCATATCGGGTTTCTCGGCTTCGATGAGGGCTTTCATCTCTTCGTAGCGCTCTTTGTTGACCTCGGTATTGCCATCTACTTGTGTCATGAAGATGCTGCGTACGCCCATCACTTCGCATGCTGCTTTGGCTTCTGCTTGACGAATGGCGCGAGCTTCTTCATGGCTCTTGCCAGGGATGCCTGCCTCACCCGAAGTGAAATAGACTGTCACCACCTCAGCGCCTAAAGCTTTGAGTTTCAACATTGTACCACCGCTGATGGTCTCTGGGTCATCAGGGTGTGCGCCTATGACCAGGACTTTCTTGTAGTTTTCTAACCATTGTTCAACGGCGAACGTGGAACCAGTCGATAATAGCAAACTGGTTGCCAAAAGAATCATTTTGATTGTTTTCATGGGTTATTGTTTTTTATAAGTTTATGTATTATTTTGCCGTGCAAAGGTACTACAAAAATCGCAAATATGCAAGCATAATAAGTGCAAAAGCACTGTTTTTTTTGCTAATTTAATATCCAAAATTTTGCAAATGCGGTAACACTCATGGCAACACTTTTGAGTTCGATTTTGGTGCCTTTTTGAGTTCGATTTTGATGACGATTTTGGTATCGTTTTGAACGTGCAATGTTCAAGTTGTTGATTATCTGTTGGTTAAAGAAAAATAAGGACTTGAACCACTTGGTTTAAGTCCTTATCATAACATACTGATAATCAATATTTGAGCCACTGGCCGGACTCGAACCGGCGACCCACGCATTACGAATGCGTTGCTCTACCAACTGAGCCACAATGGCAAGAGCGTCGTGTAGGGTGGTGTAGGATAGTATAGCATAGTATAGGATCGTATAGGGGTGGTATAGGATCGTATAGGATCGTATCTATGTATACACCAACTTACCGAAAGCGAGTGCAAAAGTACTGCTTTTTTACGAAATATGCAAATTTTTTTGCGTATTTGAAGAAAAAAGTGTAATTTTGTCGGCGAAAATGGAATAATATAAACAAAAATTACTAAAAATTAGACCAAAAATTGTCCAAAATTTCAAGGAGCATTTTTAAGACAATTCACGTCAATTAAGTCGTCAATTAATGTCAATTTGAGGTTACTTTTTGTTTTTGCCCCAATGAATGCAGCACGCTGCATTGGGGGGGGGAAACAAAATGAAGGGAATATAATAAACTGCAATTGTAGGATAGAAAGCACCTATGAAAAAGACACTTATTCGGACACTCGCATGCATCGCAGGAGCAGCTATCATAGCTGCCCTCGGACGCACATGCAATAATTCAGATGATTCAACCTTAAGATCGCAACAACAAACACCCCAAAATATGAACCCTTCTTACCCCATGCACGTAGATAGCACAGAACTACTCACCATCTACGATATTACCGACTGTCCACTTGATCTGGCATGCGGACAAATGCCCGACACAACACAAGAAAATGTCCTACTTTGTGCCGCTGCTGCCTTCACAGGCCAATGCCTCGACTACTTTGAACATAGCAATATCCTCGGACCACATGTTTCGGGTGGAATACTATACGAAGGATATGCTGAAAATAAAGAAGATATACCATTCGCAGAACGGTATGCCCTATTCACATGGGGAGGTAAAGACTTGAATGGCAATATGTTAGCAAAGAAGATATGCCATTTTCCATGCGATGATGTGCTACAGAGTACAGTAGAGCATGGCGGTATGGCGTTTACACAGCATTGGGTGATCAAAAATGGGGCGATTTATGAGCACAAAATTCAGCCGTTAAACAGGGTAGAACACTTCCGTTCGCTGTGTCAGAAAGGGGAAAGATTCTATGTGATGGCCAACCGCGAGGTGATGGCCTATCAGGACTATCTGCAAGCACTATTGGAGGTAGGTGTGGAGCACGCGCTATACATGGATATGGGTGCAGGATGGAACCACTCATTCTACCGCGATGCGGAAGGCAAAGTGCATATCATTCACCCCAAAGGACATAGTTATCCAACGAACTGGCTCGTGGTGATGCGAGGGGATATGTAAAAACAACAAGAATTATATAGCTCAACAACTTAAACAACATTAATCCAACAACTATTGCGCTCGTAACAACACAACGAGCGCTTAAGGGATTATTTACTGCATATGAGAAAAGGATTGATAGTGATATTATTAGCCTTGGCGATGGGGAGTCAGGCACAGCATAGGACACAAGTGCTGGATAGTGACATACGTACGTTGCGTATGCGGTATATGACAGAGGCATTAGAGCCATCAGGACACGTCAGCAGACCTTATTTGGTGCTGCTTGAGAGCGGCGTGATAGATGGTAGCGAATCGGAGAATACATTGGAGATTAGTTTCGACGAGATGAGCCACGATGTGCGTCAGTATAGCTATCGCGTATTGCATTGCAATATGGATTGGATAGAGAGTGATATTAATAGCTTTGAGTATGTGGACGGATTTACAACCGCCGACATTGTGGATTATGAACACTCGCTTAATACACAACAAGCCTACACGCACTACACATTCGCTTTTCCGAACGAGGATATGCAGCTGAAAGCGAGCGGCAACTATGTGGTACAGATTTACGAAGATGGCGACCAAGAGAACGTAGTAGCAGAGGTGTGCTTTCGAGTAGTGGAACCCATTGTGGGTATTGAGGCACATGTGCGTGCGAATACAGATATTGAGTTCAACGGTAGGTATCAGCAACTGGACATAGATGTAATGACCAAAGCGTTGAATATGCGCAATCCAGGAGAAGTGTCGGTTATCGTAGAGCAGAACGGACGACAAGACAACCAGATACTACTACAGAAACCAACTTTCGTAGAGCCTAGCCGACTGCGCTATTTGAATCAGAAATCACTCATCTTTGAAGGCGGAAATGAGTACAGACACTTCGATATATATTCGACGTATTATGCAGGTTATCATGTGGATAGGGTGGTGTATAAACAGGGCGAATACCATGCGTTGCTGGAAGCGGATAATGTTCGCGGCACTATGCACAAAAATGCAGGCAGAGAAGGGACTGTTTATCTGACCGAAAGAGACGCTAACGGACAATGGATGGTCAACTGCGAGAAGACCGATTATGTGGACACAGAAGCCGAATATATGTGGGTGCACTTTGTGTTGCCCGTGGAGCAATATGTGACAGATGGACATGTGTTTGTCGGAGGCGAAGTGTTTGGCAATCAAATGACTGCGCAAAACAGGATGGCGTATGATGCGGAGCAGAAATGCTACTATCTGTACGCCTATCTCAAGCAAGGAGGATACGACTATATGTACTATGTTTTGGGCAAGAATGGTACAACCAGTTTGCCGCTGGAAGGCTCACATTGGCAAACGGACAACGAGTATGCCGTATGGGTGTATCATAGACCATTTGGCGCAAGGTATGACCGGTTGGTGGGAGTATGGGGGAGATAGGCGATTGGGTATTGGATAATAAATTAAATATTTATTAAAAAATCGGATAAAATGCAGGAATATTTGCATAGTCCGATTTTTTTTTGTACCTTTGCACGCATTTTGTAACTTTATGGCGTAGAGCGTAGAGTGTATAGTGTAAAGGCAAGAATTAAAAATGTAAAAGACAAAGATTATGAATACAGGTGGTAAAATAGTGACAAGCATAGTGAGCGTATTGCTCATCGGCTTGGGTATTTTTGTTTTTTTTAAGTTCTTCTTTGTGTATAGCGAAGGCACGAACGAAGGCGACATCAACTACTTCCAACGTGAGGGTTTTGTGTTTAAGACCTACGAGGGAAAGATGATTCAGACGGGCTATAACTCGCACAACACGAGCGCAACGATTCAGTCGAATGAGTTTAAGTTCTCGGTTGTGGACGAGCGCGTGGCTCAGCAGATCGACAATAACTCCAGCCGTCAGATTAAGTTGCATTGGAAACGCTACTTAGGCACCTTGCCATGGCGTGGCAATAGCCAATTCGTGGTGGACTCTATCATTTCTGTCAGACAAACAGCACCACAGGTGGAAGATGACCTGCTGGAGGTGCCATTGCCCGTGGAGAATTGATGTTATTTGACAACAATACCGACAACTTGCGCCCAAATCAACATCCTTGGGCGCTCAAGGGATAAATAATAAATGTAAACTCATATGTTGACAAAACCAGAAGAAAATTTGATTAAGATATACGAGAATTCGTTCCGTAAGAACTGGGATCTCGAGGCAGTAACAGACTATGGCACCAGCGTGACCTTGACCTATGGTCAGATGGCAGAACGCATAGCCTACCTGCACCTGCTCTTTGAGCGCGTGGGGATTCAAGTGGGCGACCGTATAGCCGTGATGGGCAAGAACAATAGCAACTGGGTAACTACCTACTTGGCTACCGTGACCTACGGCGCCGTAATCGTGCCTATTTTGCAAGACTTCAAAGCCAATGATGCTATACATATCATTAATCACTCAGAGAGCAAACTGCTGTTTATTACCGACCTGATTTGGGAGAATATAGATGTGGAGCAAGTGCCAGATTTGCAAGCCGTTATATCGCTGAACACAATGGATTTGATCACGACTGGCATGCCTAAGACACAAGCCGTGGACAAACTGACCATCGAGGAGATGTTTGCCGAGAAATATCCTAATGGCTTCAGGAAAGACGACGTGCAATACATCGAGCGCAGCAATGCTGAGTTGGCCAGCATCAACTATACTTCCGGCACAACAGGTTTTAGCAAAGGTGTAATGACCCCTATGAATGCCTTGGCAGGCAATATTGTCTTCGGTTTGACAACGAATTTGGTATATCCTGGTTGCCGACACGTAGCATTCTTGCCTTTGGCTCATGCGTATGGTTGCGCGTTTGACTTTTTAGCATGTTTAGCAGCAGGTGGACACAGCTATCTGATAGGTCGTACCCCTTCGCCTAAAATATTGATGAAGGCGTTTGCAGAGGTCAAACCAACAGTCATCCTATCCGTGCCACTAATCTTGGAGAAGATTTACAAGAAGATGATTCAGCCACAGATTTCGAAGAAGCCTGTGAGCTGGGTGCTGAAAATGCCATTGCTGGATAAGGTAGTACTGAATAAGATTCGTGAGACACTGATGAACGCTTTTGGTGGCGAGTTCTCGCAAATCATCATTGGTGGTGCGCCATTGAACGCCGAGGTAGAGGCCTTCTTGCGCCGCATTAAGTTCCCTGTAACCATAGGTTATGGTATGACCGAGACTGCTCCGCTCATCAGTTTTACGCCTTGGACAGAGTTCCGTAGTCAGTCTTGCGGACAAGTGCTGAAGGGCTTTATGGAAGCGCGTATCGCTCATCCAGATGCCGATGGCGTAGGTGAGATACAGGTTCGAGGCGAGAACGTGATGGTAGGTTACTATAAGAACGAACAAGCTACCGCCGAGTCCTTTACCGAGGACGGTTGGTTGCGCACAGGTGATTTGGGTGTGATTGACGAGGATGGCTACATATATATTAAAGGTCGCTGCAAGACGATGTTGCTCGGTCCAAGCGGACAGAACATCTACCCAGAGGAGATTGAGGCAAAAATCAACAATATGCCATACGTGCTGGAGTCATTGGTATTGCAAAAAGACACTCGCTTGGTGGCATTAGTTTGCCCTGATTTTGAGGCCGTGGATGCGGACAAACTGAGTCAAGAGCAACTCGAGGTCGTGATGGAGGAGAACCGCAAGTTGGTGAATGCCGAATTGGCTACATACGAGCAGATTAACGAGCTGAGAATATATACACACGAATTCGAGAAGACACCTAAGAAGAGTATAAAACGCTTTTTGTACGAAGCGTAAGCGCAGAGTGCTTGAGGTTAAAGGCTAAAGGCGAGAGGTTAGAGGCATGAACTTGTGTATTGATCAAGGAAATTCGAGAACGAAGGTAGCGCTGTTTAAAGATGGCGTTATCGTGAAGAACTTGCTGTACCGCTCGTTTACGAGTGTGGATGTGGAGCGATTGTTCTCGTTGTATCCCATTACGCAGAGCATCGTTTCGTCGGTGGCGAATATGGAACCTGCGGTCATCAATGCACTTAATCGTTTGTCGAAACGATTTGTGCTGTTTGACCACTTGACACCTTTGCCTATCAAGAACTGCTATCTGACACCTGAGACGCTCGGGCATGACCGCATAGCAGCTGCCGTAGGTGCGGCATATTTGTGTCCAGGGCAAAATCTGCTGATAGTAGATGCTGGTTCGGCAGTAACGTATGATATGGTATCAGCAGAGCGGGGGTATTTAGGTGGAAACATTGCCCCCGGTATCAAGATGCGACTGACGTCACTCAACCAGATGACTAAGCGACTGCCTAAAGTGGAAGTGGAACCCGATGCGCTGACACCATTATTCGGCAAGAACACCAAAGAAGCCATGGCTGCTGGCGTAGTGCGCGGACTGGTCTTCGAGGTGAAAGGGTATATGCGAAGCTTGAAAGAACAGAAGATAGCGTTCAAGACCTATATCACGGGCGGGCACGCACCTTATATATTAAACGCGATGAAGCAGAAGGATGTCGTGGGCGAACCACATCTGGTGTTGATTGGACTGAATTGTATTTTGAGTAGTTTAGAGGACGCTTTGCTGTAGTGTAGGGCGTAGAGTGTAAAGGCAAGGATAATAAAAAATGATTATGAATTTTAAAAGATATATAGTAATAGTAGTAGCAGCTATGATGGCCATGGGAGCGTGGGCGCAGAATGCGACCTCGTCGCCATCGTCACGATTTGGTTATGGAGAGTTGAACGACAATCTGCCCACAGCATATCGCGCTATGGGTGGAATAGGCTTAGGTATGCGCAGCAATAAGGCCATTAACCCTGCACAACCCGCATCGTACACAGCATGCGACAGCATGACATTCATGTTCGACATTGCGGGATCGTTCTTGTACACTAATTATGGAGACTCGTATGGCGAGCGCAATCGCCTGAACGGCAACTTAGAGTATGTGACTATGCAATTCCCCTTGTGGCGTCAGCATATTGTTTTCTCTGCTGGCGTAACCCCTTATTCGGCAGTAGGCTACAACTTCTCGTTGTCGGATTCGATCAACTCCGATTATCATTATACACACACCTACTCGGGCGAAGGTGGTTTTACACAGGTGTATGGCGGTCTAAGCTTCAATATCTGCGACTGGGTGGCATTGGGTGTGAATGCATACTATATGTTTGGCGACATGACAAAGCTGCGCACACAGACCTTTGCGGAGACATCTGCCAAGGGTGCTTCGCAGAAAGACTATCTGTCAATCAGCAGCTTGCGTCTGCGCTATGGTATGCAATTCTTCCATACTTTTGGCAAGCACACCGTGGTGCTGGGTGGCGTATTTGAGAACAAACAGCGCTTCTCCAACAGCCATCACGAGCAGATAGAAACCACAACCAACGATACGGTATCCACCATGGATAATGCCTTTGAGCTACCTATGATGTATGGTGCTGGTGTGAGCTATAACTACGCGGACCGATTGACCGTGGCCTTGGATTATCAATGCCAAGACTGGACAAAGACGGCCTATTTTGACAAACAAGATGTGCTTCGCGCTCGTCAACGTTGGGCATTGGGTATGGAATACCGTCACGACCCATTGGGGAGAGGCTATATAGACCGCGTATGCTGGCGATTGGGCGCTAACTACAGCACATCGTATGCTATGACATCCGATATACCTGAGTTTGGTTTATCCATGGGTTTCGGTCTGCCATTGCGTACCGTAGCTACCATGATCAACCTGACCGTGGAGTATGCACACCGTGGTGCGCTGAAACAAGAGGCATTGAGCGAGAACTCCTTGCGACTGGTTATAAGTGCCGCTATATCAGAGAACTGGTTCTTCAAACGCAAACTATAAGAGAAACATAAAACAACAAAATAAAACGTATCATGATGAAAAAACTTTTGATTATTGCACTTTGTGCAGTTATTCCAATGGTAGGCTTCGCCCAAAAGAAAGCCAAAAAAGGTAAAAAAGTCGAAGAGGTAACAGCACCTGTCGTAGAAGTGATGTCTGACGAAGAGTGCATGGAGAATATCTCCTTGTTCCAATCGTATGTAAAAGCAGGTGACTGGGCTGGCGCTTACGAGTTCTGGTTGCCCGTGTACCAAAGCCGTCCTGAGTTCCGTAGCCAAATCTACACCAATGGTGCTAAAATCTTGGAACACCGCTATTCACAAGCTCAAACCGATGCAGAGCGTCATGCATTGCGCGACTCTATCATGAAGTTGCACGATGATCGTATCAAGTATTTTGATGATACTAAGTATCCTGATGCATATGTATTGGGCTTGAAGGCAAAGGATTATTTGACCTTCTTCACTGAGGATGAGCTGGCGATGACTGCATACGAGTGGTTGAAAGAGTCTGTAACAACTTTGGGCGCCAATGCACAAGTGGATGTAACTCGCAAATTGATGGAGCAAAGCTACAAGATATATAAATCTAATCCTGAGCAATATGGTAGTCAATTCTTGTCTGACTATGAGTTGGTTTCTACCACCTTTGACCTAATGGTTAAAGCAGGTGGCAAGAACGCCGCTCAAGCTCAAAACGAGAAAGCATACGCAGACCGTATGTATGCCGTATCAGGTGCAGCAGATTGCGGTACCATGGACGAGAAATTCGCAAGCAAAGTGGCTGAAAGTGCTAATGACATGGAGACATTGATGTCTATCATGAAGCTGTATCGTCGTATGGATTGCACCGAGAGCGATGTATATTTTGCAGCCGTAGAGAGCGCACACAAACTGCAACCTTCTGCAGAGTCTGCTGCTGGTTGCGCACAAATGTGTCTGAAGAAAGGTGATTTGACTGGTGCCGTAGACTATTACAAACAAGCACTCACCTTGGTAGAGTCCGACGAAGATAAAGCGGACTATCTGTACCGCATGGCCAATGTGTACGTATCACTCCAAAACTACAGACAGAGTGTAGAGTATGCTAACCAAGCATTGGAGATCAATCCTGAAGATGGTCGTTGCTACTTGCTCATCGGTATGAGTTATGCTAACGGCGGTAAGATCTCTGATGACCCTGTACTGGATCGCGCTAAGTTCTGGGTAGCATGCGATATGTTCCAAAAGGCACAATCAATTGATGAGACCTGCGCTGATGCAGCTAAGAACTTCATCAAGACCTACAGTCAATACTTCCCAACTAAGGAGGAGATCTTCTTCAGCCGTGATCTGAACGAGGGTCAAACCTACTACGTAGGCAGCTGGATCAACAAATCTACCCGTTGCCGCGCAAGAAAAGAATAATCGCAACTTGTGAACATTTATAGCACAATATATCCAAACTATATCAAGAGAATCATGCCTGTGGTTCTCTTGGTATTGTTTTGTATGTTATGTGCGTGCACCAAGAAAGATGTTCACCATCGTACTGGCGCCATAGAAGACCGCAAGGCAATGGCAGTACTGGAGGGCGATGAGGTGACAACACTCATCTCCGACTCAGGTATCACTCGCTATCGCATTAAAGCCCAAAAATGGCTGGTCTTTGATAAAGCCGATACCCCATACTGGGAGTTTCCACAAGGCATATATCTGGAGAAATTCAATATGGAATTGGAAGCAGAAGCTACCGTAGAAGCAGACTATGCGTACTACAACGAACCTGCACAACGCTGGACATTGATTGGCAATGTGAAAGCACTCAACCTGCAGGGTGAGCAGTTTGAGACTCCATTACTATATTGGGACCAGAAAGAAGAGTCTGTCTATTCCGACTCATCCATTGTCATCACACGTGAAGCATCTATCATCCAGGGTATAGGCTTTCGCTCCAACCAAGAGATGACACAATATACTATTCTACGCCCTACAGGCGTTTTCCCTATCAAAGAATAGGGAAGATTAATCTACATACTACCATGAAATACGTATCTCCTATAGAGGCGGTTAGCCTCGTTAAATCGGGCGACACGATTGTCGTACAAGGTTCTACATCCATACCAATGGTACTTTTGCGTGCACTCACCGAGCGTGCCAGCGAACTGCGTGATGTGAAAGTCATATCGGGCTTTGGCATACACCCCGAAGAAGCACCATACGCTAAGAAAGAACTCATGGACTCGTTCCGTGCGTTGAATATCTTTGTGCCCAACAACCTGCGTCGTGCCATGCGCGAGGGGGTGGCTGATACTATTCCCTGTTTCCTTGGGGAGGTGCCATTCCTGTTCCGTAGCGGACAAGTGCCTGTAGATGTGGCATTTCTAAATGTGAGCGAGCCCGATGAGAATGGCTATTGCTCGTATGGCATCTCTGCCGACATTGCTTTCTCGGGTGCGGAATGTGCGAAAACGGTTATCGCACAAGTGAATAAATACATGCCTCGCACTTTTGGCGACCCAGTGATACATGTGAGTCAGATAGACGCTATGTGCCGTGGCGATGAGCCGCTGATTGAGGTGCCAACTCCCGTGCCCAGCGAGATAGAGACTCGTATCGGTAACTTTATCGCCAACGAGATTCCTGACGGAGCCACCTTGCAGATAGGTGTCGGCGGAATACCCAATGCCGTCATCAACGCGCTGAGCGGACATCAGCATTTGGGTCTGCATACCGAAGCCATTACCGATGGCGTGTTACCATTGATAGAGAAGGGTATTATAGACAACTCGCTCAAAAAGATTTACCCAGGCAAATCATTAGGTAGTTTGGTATTAGGGTCGAAACATTTATACGAATACATGGATAATAATCCAGACTTTGTTATTCGCGACGTGGCTTTCACCAATGACCCACAAAACATACGCCAAAATCCTAAAGCAATGGCGATTAACTCGGCGGTGGAGGTGGACCTGACAGGTCAGATTTGTGCCGACTCGATTGGCGAGACCATTATCTCGGGTGTGGGTGGACAACACGATTTTATGTACGGCGCAGCATTGTCGGAAGGAGGTAAGTGCTTTATTGCGCTACCGAGTATGACCAGCAAGGGACAGAGCAAGATTGTAGCGAATCTGGCACCTGGCGCAGGCGTGGTGACTACTCGCTTCCAAGCGCAGTATATCGCCACAGAGCATGGTATAGTCTATCTGCGTAATTTGCCATTAGCAGAACGTGCTAAAGCATTGATTAGCATAGCAGATCCATCGGTTCGCGAGGAATTGGAGCGGGCTGCTGTGAAGCGATTTGGAATAGGCTTCTTGAGGCTTAAATAGAATTTTTCGTACATACAAATTATTCCACAAAAAATATGTTTGATAGCATATTTATGTGGTTAATTCATAATTTATTTGCATATTCCAAATAAATTTCTTAATTTTGCAGCGTAAAATCATAAAAATTGTATATTTTATGCTGAAATATCCATTACTTATTAATTTAGTGATGGGGATTGTAGGTCGCTTGGAATTACGCAAACTGAATGTCGCCTCTAAAGATCCCCGCAAAGCACAAGAGAAGACGCTCCGACGAATGCTTGAAATGTCCAAGGACACTGTCTATGGTCGTGAGCATCACTTTGCTGAGATATTGGACTGCAAGACAGATACGGAGTTGTATGCACGCTATCAGCAATATGTGCATAAGCAAGATTACGAAAAACTGCGTCCATACGTGAATCGTGCTAAAGAAGGTGCACCTGATATTCTCTTTCCAGGTCATCCCGTAATGTATGCTACCACCAGTGGCACAACTGCCGAACCCAAATGGATTCCTATCACCCGACACTACCTAAAGCGTATCTATGGTAAAATGACACGCCTATGGATTTACAATTTTATCCGTCAGCGCAAGATGGTGTTCTCGGGCAGTGTGGTGATTATCGTAGGCAAAGCCGTGGAAGGGCGTGCTTTGGACGGAACGGTTTTTGGCTCTGTATCAGGCTTGACGCGAAAAGATGTACCTGGGTTTATCAAGAAGCACTATGCTTTTTCTTCTATCGTATATGATATACCTGACTATAACGCACGCTATTATGCGATTATGCGATTGAGCATTGAGCAGGATGTAACTATGTTGGTAACTGCTAATCCCAGTACTATTGTAGAAATGCAACACAACGCTATCGAATATTTCGATAAGTATGTAGAGGATATCGAGAATGGTACGCTGAATAAGGATTTGAATATCCCTGATTATATTCGTGAGGAACTGGAAAAGGACCTCAGACCTAATCCTAAGCGTGCAGCCGAGTTGCGCAAGATGAAGGAGGAGTATTATACTCCACTACCACGCCATTATTGGCCTAATCTGCAAGTACTTTCTACTTGGAAATGCGGAAATACCAAGGTCTATTTGGATAAGTTCAAAGGCTCGTTTGCCGATGATATTTGCCACATGGAGATTGGTTATTTCTCATCGGAATGTCGTTTTGGCTTCGTAATGGATGACTATTCGGTAGATACAGTGCTTTTCCCACATTTCCACTATTATGAGTTTATTGCTGAAGAGGATTTAGACAATCCTAATCCACGTTATTGGCAACTCTATGAATTGGAAGAAGGCAAACGCTATTCGCCTATCGTGACTACCTACGCGGGATTGTACCGCTACGATGTGAGTGACCTGATTGAGGTTGGACCTAAATACTTGGGTACACCTACCATTCATATGGTACAGAAGGTAAATGGTATTGTGAATATCACAGGCGAGAAGTTGCAGGAGAATCAGTTTATGACTTCTGTGCAGAAGGCGGAAGAGGCGTTGCAAATGCCTACCAAATTCTCTATTGCTTTTGCTGATGTGGAGAAGAGTACCTACCACTTCTATTTTGAGTTTGCTAACCAAATGACCTCGCAAGCAGATGCCGAGAAGTTTGCTTCGGTGGTGGATGAGGAGCTCAAGAAAATGAATATCGAATACGAAGCCAAACGCGATAGCCTACGCTTGAAACAGCCTATCACTCACCGCTTGCGTAGCAATGCTTTTGACCAATTCAAGCAGGCATCTATTGCTGATGGCACAGGTCGTGACGGACAGTTCAAAGTAAACCTGCTGTTGCAAGATGAGAAACGCCACGACAAGTTCAAACAGTTGGCACTTGATGCGAAAGAAGCCGTAGGAAAGGCTATTGATGAGATTGAGAAAAAAGCCCACCACGTGCGCAAAAATAGACACAAGAAATGAACAAACAATACCAAGAACTGAAGGTTATGCCGGGGGAGTATATCCCTCAACCTGCTATGGATTATCCACAGGAGAATCCATTTGAGCGCACGCTCTTTCCTAAATATACCAAGCAACTCGCTATAGATGACAAATATCCCTATCTGGATGATAGTATAGGGTATAAGTGCAATCTCTATTTGGGCTACTATGTGATCTTGCACTTGCTGCTTCGTATAAAGTTGCGTGTGCAAATGGGTTTGCGTATTCGCGGACGCGAGGTGCTGAAGAAGCATAAGGAGGGTCTGAAGAACGGTGCTATCACCATAGCCAACCACGTCTATCGTTTGGACTGTCCCTGCGTGCTGATAGCTGTGAATAGGACGCATAATACGCGAATACCTATGTTTGCACCTAATTTCCGCACCAAGGATGGCTATTTCATGCGTATTGCAGGTGGCATACCTATTCCTGAGGCAGAAGCGGGCATGAGTGCCATGAAGAAGTTCAACGAGGCATTTGATGAGTTTCATCGCCGTGGGTGGTGGTTCCATATTTTTCCAGAGGCATGTCGCTGGGATATGTACAAACCGCTTCGTCCTTTCCAGAAAGGGGCATTCACCATGAGTTATAAGTATAACAAGCCATTATTGCCCTGTGTGATTACTTATCGCGAGCGTAAAGGTATCTTCCGCCTGTTTGGTCCTAAGGAGTTGCCCCTGCTGACCGTGACGATAGGCGAACCTATTTATCCCGATACAACGCAGCCTCGCAAGGCGGAGGTAGATCGTTTGCGCGATGTAGCGCACCTGCAAATGCAGCAGATGGCAGGCATCACCCATAATCCTTGGCCCTCTACTTGGGGAAATCAGTAGTCCTGTTGTGCAATATTGTATTTTCGATGATATGAGTCAATGTACCGAGCAAGAGATTGCTCGGTTGTTGCATTTGGTTAGCCCTCAACGTCGTGAACAGGCATTGGCATATAAACACCTGTTTGGGCAATTTTGTTGCCTTAAATCCTATGAATTGCTGCTGCAATTGCTCGCCTCTACACCATACGCCATACACCATACACCCTCCTTCCTCTACAACGAACATGGCGCCCCACGCTTGGAGCATGGTCCATGTTTCTCTATCTCGCATTGTAAGCATGCCATAGCGGTGGTTATTAGCGAAAAGCCAATAGGCATTGATATTGAGCATATTCGCGAAGCGAAACCTGAATTAGTAGCACGCACTATGAATGAAAAGGAGCAAGCCGAGATATGGGCTGCCCAATCTCCTAATATCGCTTTTACGCGCCTTTGGACACAAAAAGAGGCTGTGCTGAAAATGCAAGGAACGGGAATCACGAGCATTGATGGTATGAAAAATACCTTGGTTGCTCTCGAAAATATCGATTTGCAAACCAAGGTAAATGTCGATAAGCAGTATGCTTACACCCTTGCTATTCTGCGATAATGGGACGCCGGAAGCCGGCCCCCGGACGCCTAAATTATAACAACGCAAAATCTATCACCTCTTGAATATCCTTTACATAGTGGAAGGATAGTCCTTTCAGGTATTTAGGTGCAATATCCTCCACATCCTTGCGGTTGTCTTGGCAGAGCACCAAATCGGTGATTCCTGCACGTTTGGCAGCCAATATCTTCTCTTTCACGCCTCCGATTGGCAGTACTTTTCCGCGCAGTGTCATCTCGCCTGTCATAGCGATACGAGGGCGTACTTTGCGTTTGGTGAAGGCACTCACGAGGGCAGTGGTCATGGTGATACCTGCACTGGGGCCATCCTTTGGTATGGCGCCTTCGGGTACGTGGATATGCACAGAGTGGGTATCAATCGTTTTGCGCGCTATGCCAAACTGGTCGGCATGCGCTTTGATATAGCCCATAGCAATGGTGGCAGACTCCTTCATCACATCGCCTAAGTTACCTGTAAGGGTGAGGGTAGGGGTCTTGCTTGGCGATAGCGAGGTTTCAATGAAAAGTATCTCGCCACCCACTTGTGTCCATGCCAAACCTGTGACTACACCTATATATTTATTGGTTTCCCACTCATCGCGCGAGTAGCGTTGTTTGCCGAGGTATGCTACCAGGTCTTCGCTCGTAACAGAAACGTTGTATTCTTCTTCGAGCGAGATACGTGTTACCACTTTTCGGCAGATAGCAGCAATCTGACGTTCCAAACTGCGCACACCAGACTCGCGAGTGTACTTGTCTATAATCTCTCCTATGATGGCTTTCTTCAGTTTGAGTTGTGATGCCTTCAGTCCGTGGTTGTGCAGTTCTTTAGGCAGGAGGTGGCGTTTGGCAATCTCCTCTTTCTCTTCTTGCAGATAGCCCGTCATTTCGATGAGTTCCATACGGTCGAGTAGGGGGCGAGGAATCGTGTCCAGCGAGTTGGCTGTAGCGATAAACAGCACTTTGCTCAAATCATAATCCACATCCAGGTAGTTGTCGTGGAAAGTGCCATTCTGCTCAGGATCAAGCACTTCGAGCAATGCGCTCGTTGGGTCGCCTTTGTAGTCAGAGCCGATTTTATCAATCTCATCGAGCACGAACACGGGGTTGCTGGTCTTCACTTTTCTGAGGTTCTCAATGATACGTCCTGGCATAGCGCCTATATAGGTGCGACGGTGGCCACGAATCTCTGATTCATCGTGCAATCCACCCAAACTGATACGCGCATATTTTCTGCCCAATGCATTGGCAATGGAACGACCTAAACTGGTTTTACCTACACCCGGAGGGCCATAGAGGCAGAGGATTGGTGCTTTCATGTCATTAGCTTGACTGTTGGCTTTCATCTTCAGTACAGCCAGGTATTCGATGATACGCTCTTTTACTTTCTCCATGCCATAGTGGTCGTGGTCAAGCACTTCTTGAGCGTTACGAATATCGTAGTTGTCTTCTGAATACTCGTTCCAAGGCAGGTCAAGCAGAATCTCCAAGTAGTTTTGCAGGGTGGAGTACTCTGGCGAGTGGGTAGGGATACGGCGGAGTTTTTTGAGTTCGCTCTCGAAGGTCGTTTGCATCTTCTCGCTCCATTTCTTTTGCTTGGCACGTTCGAGCATAGCGTTAGCCATTTGCTCATCGGTGTTACCCAATTCGCGCTGAATGGTCTCCATTTGGCGTTGCAGGTAGTATTCGCGCTGCTCTTTGTCAATATCCTCTTTGGTTTTGCTCTTGATAACTTCTTTCATATCAAGCATTTGCAGTTCGCTTGTCAGGATTTCGAGCAGGGTGACTGCACGCTCTTTGAGCGAAGTCATTTCCAGCAATCGCTGTTTGTCGGCAATTCGAACGCCAAAGTTACCACAGATATAATTAACCAGAGTAGGTGGATTGTCAATGCTACGCAAGGTTATACCTGCCTCTGCGGGTATGTTCTCCATGCGTTTGAGGATTTTCTCGGCTTGACTTTTGAGACTGCTAACGAGGGCGATAAACTCTTTGTCGTTGCGCTTAGGAAAGTCCTCTTCCAAGACGTGCACTTTGGCTTTCAGGTATGGCTTTTGCGCTACAATCTCTTGTATCTCAATACGTTGGATACCTTCCATGATTACCATCAGGCTGCCATCTGGCATATCTAAGGTGCGCATCACGCGTCCTGCGGTGCCTATGGTGTAGAGGTCATCGGATGATGGCTCTTGTACGTCTTGAATACGTTGGCAACAAACGGCCAATAGTTCATCGTTCTTGAAAGCGTTGGTTACAAGTTTCTTCGATTTGGGTCGTGCTACTGTTACGGGAAGTAGCACACCAGGAAAGAGCACCATATTGCGTAGTGGCAACACGCCCAGCACATCTCCATCTTGCAAGTCTGGTTCTTTGGTATCATCATCAGCAGCCAGAGGAATATAATCCACTTTCACATTCTGATTCTCATCATCTTTGAATAATAATTCATCAAGGTAGGTCATTTTGATTTACGATTTGACTATTTACGATTTTACAATTTAGATTACGTTTCTTTTTTATAGGGTACTATTCAATAATTTCTATTTTACATAATCGCAATTAGGAGTAATTGTCTAATTTACTCACATGGCGATGGGGGTGTGTTGTTTCCCCAGCGCAATGTTGTTGGATTATGTTGTTATAGTTGTTGTAAAAATTTATGCTTGTACTTCGCGCAGGTCAATCATCAGTTCATCCAATTGCTTTTGATCGACGATGCCAGGAGCGCCCAACATCACATCGCGTCCTTGGTTGTTCTTTGGGAATGCGATGCAGTCGCGGATGCTGTCCAAGCCAGCGAACAAACTAACGAAGCGGTCCAAGCCGTATGCCAAACCGCCGTGAGGTGGCGCACCGAACTTAAAGGCATTCATGAGGAAGCCGAACTTCAGCTGTGCCTCTTCTGGTGTGAAGCCAAGAATCTCAAAGGTGCGTTGTTGCAATGCTGCATCGTGGATACGGATACTACCGCCACCAACTTCTACACCGTTGATAACCATATCGTATGCGTTCGCACGCACGGCTGCTGGATTGGTGTCCATCAAAGGTATATCCTCTGGTTTTGGACTGGTGAATGGATGGTGCATTGCCATGAGGCGTTGCTCCTCGTCGCTCCACTCGTACATTGGGAAATCCACAATCCATAGGCATGAGAACTTCTTTGGATCACGCAAACCAAGTTGTTTGCCGACCTCCAAACGAAGCTCACACAATTGCTTGCGGGTCTTCATGGCATCATCGCCAGAGAGAATGAGAATGAGGTCGCCTGGCTGAGCGTTCATAGCCTTTGCTACTTCTTGCAATTGCTCTTGGTTGTAGAATTTATCCACGCTGGATTTCACGTTGCCATCTGCCTCTACGCGAGCATATACCATACCTTTCGCGCCAATCTGTGGGCGTTTTACGTAGTCTGTGAGGGCATCCAGTTGCTTGCGGGTGTATGTAGCGCAACCTGTAGCGCAGATACCGCCAATGTATGCAGCATTAGCAAACACGCTAAACTTCTCCTCTTTCTGCTCCTCAATAGCGTGGAAAATATCGTGCAACTCCACAAACTCCATGCCGAAGCGTGTATCAGGTTTATCGCTTCCGTAGTATTTCATGGCATCAGCCCATGTCATACGTGGAAAATCTGGCAAGTCAATATTGAGAATGGACTTGAACAGGTGTTTTGACATCCCTTCGAAGAGTTGGAGCACATCTTCTTGCTCCACGAACGACATCTCGCAGTCGATTTGTGTAAACTCTGGTTGGCGGTCAGCACGAAGGTCCTCATCGCGGAAGCACTTCACGATTTGGAAGTAACGGTCGAAACCGCTAACCATAAGCAATTGCTTCAAAATCTGTGGACTTTGTGGCAGTGCGTAGAACTGTCCTGGGTTCATACGGCTTGGCACGATAAAGTCGCGTGCGCCTTCTGGGGTTGAGTTCACGAGTACTGGTGTCTCTACCTCAAGGAAGCCCTTTTCATCCAGGTAACGGCGTACTTCGAACGCCATTTTGTGGCGGAGTTCAAGGTTCTTTCTCACGCAGTTACGGCGCAAGTCTAAGTATCTGTATTTCATACGAATATCATCGCCACCATCAGTCTCATCCTCAATGGTGAATGGAGGAGTTACGGCTGCGTTGAGGATATTCATTTGGGCTACTTTGATTTCTATTTCTCCTGTAGGAATTTGCGCGTTTTTGCTTTGACGTTCAATGACTTCGCCTGTTACTTGTAGCACGAACTCGCGCCCTACTCCATTGGCTTTCTCCAGCAAAGCGTCTTGCTCTGCGCTGCCATCTGATTGGAAGGCAAGTTGTGTGATACCATATCGGTCACGAAGGTCGATGAATGTCATACCGCCCATTTTGCGGATACGTTGTGCCCACCCTGCGAGGGTGACTGTTTTGCCTGCATCGGCGAGGCGAAGCTCGCCACAAGTGTGTGATCTAAACATAATGTATTGTTGTAGTATTGTTAGCAGTTGTTTAGTGTGGTGTAGCGTTGTTTGGACAAGCCATACTCTTTCCACACAAAAAAGCGTGCAAAGGTAGTAAAAAAACTTGATATATGCAAATTATAGTGCGATTTTATCGAAAAAGATAGATTTTATCTATCCTATTCTCTCCTATTCTACCAAATGCCTGGTACGAGGCGCCAGCGGACGCGTTGCTGGTAATCGGTATATCCGGGCAGTCCTGCCGCCAGCACCTGCTCCTCGTTGTGTATGCGTCGGATAATGAGTATGGGATAAACACCAAACACCAACAATGCCCAAACAGAGCCCAGCACTATTGGCATTGATAAGAACATAAGTAAAGTGGCTGTGTACATTGGATGGCGCACAATGCCGTACAGTCCCGTGTCAATGAGTTGCTGATTCTCCTGCACCTCAATGGTTCTTGACAGGTAGGCATTCTCGCGCAACACTTCGGCGTACAAGGCATACCCTATCAGGAAGACTACCGAGGCAATGACACTCGCCCACAGGGGCAAACTGGACCACGCAAAGCGGTGGTCTAAGCCGCAGAGAACAAAGCCGCCGATAAACATCAATCCCGAAAGGGCCACCACATGCTTTTGTGTCTGCTCCTTCTCCTTGTTGTTCAGCCGTTTAGCCAATAGCTCGGGCATGGAGATTAGTAGCCAAATACCCATGCAGGTCATAGGTACAAACAGCAAGGCAAGCAGTAACCATGCCTGCCAATAGTGCCATGTACCTGCTGGCCAAAAGAGCAGCACGCCAATCAAGGCCATACCACACAGGAGTTTACATAATCCGCTAATAATCAATTGACTTGTTTTCATATTTTTATCTATTATTTTGACTATTTAGGTGTAACAATGTAACTGTGTAACAGTAGTTTTATATAACTTATATGTGTGTGCGGGGGTATATATTATAGAGTGAGGTGTGACACCGTGACACTGTTACACACGAATGAGGCATTTGTCTATGTTAGTTTGTCTTTGTGTCGTTGTCTGCTTTCAGTTTTATAAGTAATTGTGCGGCGATGTAACATTGGAGTTTAATGTACTGTTTCTCACCTGGTTTGGGTTTATCCAGTTGCTCCTCAAAGAGTGTTTGCCAATATGCCAAGCGTTCGGGATTGTTCATTTCGGCAATGGCTTGCTTTTGCGCCACCTTGAAAAGTTCGCGGTGGGAAGTGACAGCAGGAGACCATGATCCTCGGTGTTTGTGATAGACATACATCTCTTTCGGACCCAGACGGGGTGTGCCGTTCTTGGTCTTGCCATAGGATTTGCGACGTGTGATAATGACAGAGTCATTGCCACGATTGAGGGTTAACTTGCCTCGCACCTCATCGACAGGTGCCATGTACGTTACTTGTGACATAGTTAATTAAGAATTAAGAATTTTGAATTAAGAATTAAGGTTTACTGAATGATTATGCGGGGTTATATAAAGGTAAGGAATTGTATGGTTATTGTGTGGTTATTGTATGGTTATTGTGTGGTGCGGACAGGGAATTTCAAAGGTTCTTCGACAAACATGTGTTAAATCAACTGCAAAGATACAACAAAATTTTCGAATTTCCAAATTTTTAGAGGGATAATTTTCAAAAAAAGTGCACTTATAGTAATTCATCATAATTGCCAGCATGCCAGCATTGCCAGCAGTTTTATACTTACGTACCCGTACATGCGCGGATGAGAATATAGATTTAGGTGGTATGCTGGCAATATACGGATTATTCAATTAGTATATGTATTTATCTATCAATTATTTACATATTTTTCTCATTTATTGCCAGCAGATGCCAACTGGATACATAAAATTCAATCAACTTTCAAAAAATAACAAATTCCTTGCAAATGTCATAAAAAAGTTGTACCTTTGCAGAAATAATTTTAACACATCACATTATGCCACAAATGAACAGCACCTCCAGCGGTCGTTCGTGGTCAAAGAGGAGATAACATTATGATATATTTCGATAGCGATTATATGGAAGGTGCGCATCCAGAGGTGATGCGCCGTTTGGTGGAGACCAACTTGGAGCATACGGTTGGCTATGGCTGCGACCCCTATACGCAACAAGCCAAAGAAGCTATTCGCGCGGCATGCGCCGCGCCCAATGCCTTGGTGCAGTTCATGGAGGGCGGCACGCAGACCAATGCCACGGTCATAGATGCCCTGCTCCGCCGTCATGAGGGCGTGTTGGCAGCCGAGACGGCACACATCAATGTGCACGAGAGTGGCGCTATTGAGCATAGCGGTCATAAGGTACTGACATTGCCGACAAAGGACGGCAAACTGACTGCTGAGCAGGTAGATACCTATATCACGGACTTCTACCTCGATGAGACATACGAGCATATGGTAGCACCTGGAATGTTGTATATCACCATGCCTACGGAGTACGGCACCTTGTACTCGCTCAGTGAGTTGGAGCAGTTGTCAGAGGTGTGTCACAAACACCATATTCCGCTCTATATGGATGGTGCGCGGTTGGGCTATGCGTTGGCATCTGAAGCATGCGATGTGACCTTGCCAGATATAGCGCGTTTGTGCGATGTGTTCTATATTGGTGGCACGAAGTGTGGCTTATTGTTTGGCGAAGCGGTAGTGGCTGCTAATCCCGAGGCGTTGCCTCATTTCTTCCCATTGGTGAAGCAACACGGTGCGCTCTGCGCCAAAGGCAGGATCTTGGGCGTGCAGTTCCTGACGTTGTTTACGGATAATCTGTATGAGCGAATTTGCCAGCATGCTGTGACACTGGCACAGCGAATCCGCGAGGGATTTGTGAAGAAGGGTTACCGCGTGGCGATAGACTCGCCAACGAACCAGCAGTTCTTTGTATTGCCTAATGAAGTGGTGGATGATCTGCGCGAGAAGGGTGTGTCGTTTGAAGACTGGGGTGTGAGAGGCGAGAAAGAAACAACAGTCCGCTTCGTTACCTCCTGGGCCACGACAGAAGAGGATGTGGAGGAGTTGATAGAGCGATTGAAGTAGTACTGCTACTATTACAACTATTCCACAAAGTGCACAGATATGCACAGCACTTTCCTTTCTTACGTCCACGTACGCGCGGACGAGATTGTAATAACATCCGTGCACATTTGTGCACTTCGTTTTTCGAGAATATTGTATCAACATGATTATATGCAATTTATATGTCCCGTCCTGAAAAAGGTTTACACATAAAACAATAAAAATGTGTCAAATATTAAGATTTAGTGTTATGTGTAAACAGGAAAAATTATTGTCAAATCGCAGAAGAAAGATTTACTCATTACCAGAAAAGCAGCAGATGAT
>JAZNMH010000006.1:0-90178 GCA_045579505.1 Paludibacteraceae bacterium | reverse complement strand
GTACTCGTTAGCGTTATCAGGGTTAGCGGTCAAAGCGATACCAGTAGTCCAGTCGCCAGCAACACCCATCAAAACGTAAGTAATTACAGAAGGATTATTAAGAGCAGCCTCAGCCTCTTCTTGGGTGTACCATTCGTTGTTTACGACATACTTACCAGCGGTCCATACGAGGTCAGCAGTTTGAGCACCAGAACCGTTGTTGAAGATTACATTAGCATATGTGCCAGCAGGTGCGGTGTATGAATATACATCGTAACCAGCGATTTGCTCAGCCTCTTTGGTAGCAGCTACACCTGGCCATCCAGCGTTTTCAACAGGATCCCATGCGTAAGCATTCACATTTTCCCAACCTAAGTTGTTTACAAAGTAAACGGTTTCGGTAGCTGGAGTAGGAGTAGCATCGTAAACCACGTGAACAGGAACATCGTTAGAGTTGAGACCGTTTACCTCAACTTTGAGTCCGCCTTCCACCTTGGTTACTTCTACAGTACCACTTACGAGGAAGTAGAGAGGAATTTGGAGATAACCCTCGGCGTCCATTTTGGCGAAGAAAGAAAAACCTACGCCACCTGTGCTGCTCACACCAGAGCTTGCCAATACAGTACCAGGAGTTTGGCTGTCGCTGATGGTATAAGTACCAGCAGGGATAGTAGTCTCAGCGTCTGCTACGCCTTCTGGATATAAGAACAAGAGAGCCAACTCGCAAGAAGCATCTGCTGCGTCAACAATGTATGTACCATAGAAACTATTGTCTGTAGCGGTTGCAGTAGCACCCTCGGCAAAAGTATAGTCGAGTGCGCCATCTTCAGCAGTAGCATCGTATGTGAGAGGAGTTTTCTCAACCTCTACACCAGTCTTACCGCCAATTTCGAATACCACCTTGATAGCTACGCCGTTAGAGTTAAGCGCATCTACGGTAATTTTAGGAATACCGTTTATGTGCTCTACTGTAACAGTACCACTTACCATGAAGTACATAGGGGTAGTGATGTAGAGTTGACCGTCTTGCTCTACCAATGGGTAGTATGCGCAAGGAATAACGCCTTGAGTTTGGCTGTAGCCTTGAGAAGCATAAGCGGTACCTGTAGCGCCAGTGTTGGTGATTGGATACACACCTTCTGGGATGATAGCGCCCTCCACAGTGTTTTCAACGAAGAGCAACAATTGTGTGTAGTCACTTTGGTCAGCAGCCATGAGGTCAATGTACAATTCACCGTACTCAGCTACATAATCTGTAGTGATTTCAATTAGGTCTGTCTCGTTGTAATAACGAGTAAGCCCGCCCGCCTCAGCATCGTACTGCAAACCTTGGGTCGCAGCTGGAGCTTTCTTCATAGAAGCATCCAATGCCAATTCTGCTTTCACCACCTCTGGTTGATACAGAGGATAGCTCTTCTTGGCTACACCAGCAAGCGGCGCAGCAGTTGCGCTAATCACTAAGCACAACGTCATGAATAAAGCATAAATCTTTTTCATAAGAATTAATGATTTGAGTTAATAATAAAGTTAATTAATTGTTATGTCTATAACATAATTTCGACTAATACCGCGCAAAGGTACAAAATATATTTGGAAGTACAAAATATTTTAACAATAAATTACATTTTTCTTTTGCAATACCTATATTTTTTACCCTTTATACCTTTTCACTCTGCCACTTAACTGCCACTCAACCGCCACAGAAGTGATAGGAATAGTGCGTGTATTGTCCGTCTATTGTCCGTGAATAGTGCGTGAATAGTGCGTATCTTATTGAACAATTGTGCCTAACACGTTATACGCCTCGCCATTGCGGATAAGCAGAAGCTGACCATTCCGTAAAATCTTTCGGGTATCGGATATTGGGTATCGGGTATCGGAAAGAGCGGTATTAATAGGCGTGCCGTCATACACAATATGAACAGACATGCCATATGAGTTGTATGCATCAACTTCCAAATGTGGGTTGCCATCCTCATCCTTAGTCACTTCCACCGTACCACCTACCAGTAACCATAATGGCACTTCCAGCGAACCATCCTCCCAAATCGTAGCATAGAACGAAGGTAATACGCCATTACCTCGCACACCCGGGTTGGCTTGCACCGTACCATATTCCTCTGTATAATTGATTGGATATACACCTACAGGAATAATAATATCCTCATCTACCTCTTCCGTATAGAAGAAGAATGCAGCCATATCCGATTCATCACCTGCCGTAATAGCAAGATATATGTAGTCATTTTCTTCTACTTGATTTTCAATAAACACATTGTCCTCAGTAGTGTATAGGCGATCCACATCCATGTCTGGCGCATCAAAATCAAGATGAGTATTGTACTCCGATGTCATCTTGATGTGGTAGTAAATAGCATTGGAGCAAATCACTTTGGCTTCGGCAGTGATTTTGCCATCAGGTGTCATCTCCACTATCAGCGTACCCTTCTCTACGGAATAACGGTTCAATGTGGCTTCTTCATAGATATAGGTTTCGCCACCATAGAAATCGTACTGTCCTCCTTCAGAACCCAGTCTGCCAAAGACGCCATCGTTAGCAAACGAACCAGCCACCTCACTGGTCATAGGACTAAAGGACACATACCACACAGAATCAGGGGTATACGCACCCAAGGTGTAATAGCCATAATCCATTGAATTGATAAACTCAATCGGCATTTCTATTTCGACTGTGTCAATAGGTGTTGGCGCTACATACCAGAGATGGAGGTTGTATTGCACCGCATCAAAACCAATGACACTGGCAGAAATAACAGTAGTATCACCATACTGATTGAGCGTACCATTCACATCGGCGAAAATGACACTGCGCCCCATCTCCTTGTTGTATATACCACTATAGTCCAGATAGACATTATCCATCGTGAATGAATCGCCCAATCCTTTGCCATAAACGGTGAGGGATGCCTCATAATCATCGCCATAATGAAGGAGTTGCAACATATTGTTGTCGTATGGCAGATAGGTGCCAATAGCCGTTGTCTCGAAGGTGATGTCCACCGTGTCGGTTGGCTCAGGTACCACATACGACATATCAATAGAATACCAATTATAGTCTTTGCCATACGCCTCAATATTGGCATGCCAACCATCTGTTTCCTCCGTCAGAGTCAAGGTAGCCGTAATCGCTTCGGTAGGTTCAAGCCATGTGATCTTGTCCGTAATAGACACCGATACATTATATACACCTGCATCCGCATATTCGCCCTCGTACATGGCAAAAACATCGTAGAAATCATTTGAGCCACTGACCATAATCAGTCCAAAGTCCGCAAATGATTCATCAACCTGCAAGTTGGTGCAAGCAATCTCAATAGTATCTTTAACAGCAGGCAATGAGGCTTGCATAGACACTTGGTGCAAAACGGTATCTTGATTATAGAAAGAGAGATCTGCAAAATAGCCCAATGAACCATTAGGCAAGGTGCCACCCGTAATCATCAAAGTAGCCTGCAATAGTTGCTGCTCTACCCCATCGTAGGTGATCTTTGTAGCGTTTAAGTCAAAATAATCTTTGTTGTACAAACCATCGATGGTAGGAGAATTAACAGTGAGTTGGAGATCTAATTTCTTGTCATTGCCATCCAATATGTAATACCCCTCACCCATAGTGAGTTGCGCATTGGTCAATACGGTTTGGATAGTCTCTATGGGGCTTAACATCTCATGTACGATATGCAAGACATATACATTGTCATTCGCATCATAGATCGTAGCATCCAAAATGATTTGTGTCAGATAGTTGCTTACCTTCTGTTGGGAAATGGTCATATTGATGTCAGAAGGGAAAATCTCATAGAACAAATCTGCCGATTGGTACCATCCCCAAGTCCAATCCCAACTGATGTCATCAAACGTGAATGTGCCTGTGAAATCGTCTTCTGGAGCATACCAGCAAAGGCGGAATGTATAGCCATTCGATTCTACAGCGATATACCATTCGCCTGTTTCCGCTTCGTATTCAGGCTCTACAAGGAAGACGCCACCATCTAAGTTAATCGTCTCTTTAACTGCTTTTTGTTTGGATTGCATCGCATGTTTCGCTGCAATAGATTTATAGGCAGTCATCGCTGGCTGCGCAGGACGCGCCACACGCTTGGTGACATCGTGCTTTATCATCTCCACAGCTTTGGCTGAGGATTTTGCCCCTTTCTCCAGCACGGGGAGATTGGTTTGTGGCAATGCCAGCATAGCAGTCGCCATTGCCAATCCTAAAACAAATGTAAAAATCTTTCTCATAACACAAGAATTCATAAGTTATATATTAATTATTGTACGCACGATTGTACGCGCGTGCCCATGAGGTTGAAGGCATTGCCATTGCGGATAATCAGCAATTGACCATTACGCAGTACTTTCTGAGTGTCGTGTGTCGGGATTTGGGTATCCAAGAGACCCGTGGTGACAGAACCATCATAGATAATATGCGCTGGCACGTTGTATGAATTGCGCGCATTAATCTCCATATAGAGTTTGCCCTGCTTATTCACCACCTCTACCGTACCACTCACAAAGAAATACATAGATGTGAAATCCATTCCGTTGTGCGTAGCATAGAACGTAGGATAGGTACCAATAGAACCATCGCTGGCATTCACTGTGAAATAATCTTGCGTATCATCAATATAATAGGTACCTTCTGGAATAACGATTTCGGGGTCTGCCTCTTCGACATAGAAATAGAGTGCCAACAACGTGTTGTCAGTCATCACATCAAAGAATATCGTTCCGTTTTCGGCAGTCATATCTTCCAAGGTAATATCATCGCCCGTAATGACACAATCAATAGAGCCATATGTCATATCATCGTCCAAACGAGGTATATCCACCTTGGTGGTTAAAGTAATATTATATTGGATGCCATCTTGCGCAATAAACGTTCCTACCAATGTAACATTTTGCTCTCCATCCATTGTAACCTTGGCATTGCCCTTTTCGATGGATAGCACATCGTAGTCGTTTTTATCGACATTCCATTTGGCTATATATGTGGCATAATTGCCACCGATAAAATGGAGGAAGTCATAGTTCTCGCCCGTGAAGGCGCCAAAGAGTCCGTCATTAATGTATGTGCCAGGAATATCCTCCTCTGTACTGCCTAATAATGAAATCGCAAACTCCAACGATTGGTCTTCGGTTTTGCCAATTAGCGCATAAAAGCCTTCTTCTTCCAACTTGTTGTAGAAAGTAGCATCGGAGATAGTGAGCGCTTGTGTTTGCGTTACTTCGGGTACAGCATACCACAAGTCTATGCTATATGTCACAGCATCAAAACCTGCTACATTTGCGGACAAATACGTGGTATCATTCGCTTGCCACACACGTCCCTCTGCCGATGCAATCTTGACCGTATCCCTGGTTAGTTTGTTGGTAATCAAGCAATAAGCGATATTCAGATTTCCCTCATCAAAGGTATCACCCATAGCCACTCGCCTAATATCCAAAGCCACATCATATTCTTCGTTTTGGTTAGAAAGCATAAAATCATGCTCTAAGTCAGGATAATACGCCACCCAAGCAGAGTTGTCGAAAGCAATTTTGACCGTATCAGTAGATGTAGGCGGAGTCCACGACAAATGCAAATTGTAGCAGATATTATCTTCGCCCAACATTTGCCCTGTGATGACACAATTGCGATTGGCATCTACATCCAATGTAAGCGTAACACTCACCGATGGAATCTGCGTTTGCGTAGCGATATGCTTGAGGTCCATCACACAATTGGTATATGTACCAGGAGGAATAGAGTCTGCATAGATGGCTCCAGTCAGTTCATATTCATCATTGTTAGCAAAGATATATGCCATCTTGAAAAGACTGAGGAAATCGGTATTCAACTCTAAGTCGTGACACACCACATCAATCGTATCAATAGGCGCTGTCACAACCCGTTGATGGGATTGTGACATCGCCGTTGAGAGTGTCAAAAGGGATAGTGCAAGAATGATTAACAACTTCTTCATACTATCATTTTTATTGCAAATTATTTTACTTGCACACCCATCACATTGTAGGTTTTGCCTTCGCGAAGGATGAGCATCTGACCATCGGAAATCACTTTGATTGCCTCCTCGGTATTAGGAACTTGCACATCTTCTACATCTGTACTTACCAGATTAACCAAAACTGTATTGGAGATATTGGATGTGTAATCCAAGAAGTCCTTGGTGCGTTTGACAATAATGTTATACGCATATTCGGTAGTGCCTGCTGGCAGGTCAGTTATCGCACAAGAGGTTTCTGTAACCTCGAGTGTCTTATACACTTTTTCGATGATAGTACCTGGCTCTGGAACGATGAGGGAGATCTTCACATCATCTATATAGAACTCACCTTGCTCACTCATGAAGGCAATGTGCAAAGGCTTTTCGCCGAAGTCTACGTTATCCAAAATCACTGTGTCGGTGGTGAAAGTGTTCGCTTTTCCACATGGCACTACTACACCTGCTATGGCTTGAGGTGAATCGTGTTCTTCTACGGCTATTACCCAAATACGTTCACCCGCCAATTTGTTATACGCCTTGAACGATACTTTCACAGCGCTGTTGCCTAATTTCATCTTAGGGCTCAACACGAGTCCTGCTCTACCACTCCATTCGTTAGGTCCTTGGCTACCCGCCATACCCACTACCCAACGAGGATACGTGAGCAACCATTCTTGGGTGCTTTGTCCGTGTTCGCTGAGGTTGTGAATCAAATCCCATGAGAATCCAGGGTCTGTAAAAGTACCATCCTTAATGCCACTAAAGTCCTCTTCGATCATTACTACCTCTTGGTTAGGAGTAGTGGTCGTTTCTGTTTGAGAAATGGTCAGTTTGTAGGAACCTGCATTATGATTACCTTCCCAATTTGCTACAAAACTATTCTCCGTAATATCCGTTGCTGGCAATGCTACAGGGGTGATACCAGTGATACCATCTACCCAAACATTATTACTTGGAGCAGAAATCAAATCGCCCTCTTTTACCTTCACATTGTAGAAGTGTTCCATGGATGGGTCAATGCCCGATACGAGGCAGAAAGTATCCGTTACCAACGAGTCGGTAATCAACATCTTTGGCATCGCTTGTGTGGCATATTCCAATGTGATATCATCTATAGCAAAAGTGATGCCGTATGAGCCCTCGCAAGAGAAGCGCACTTGTGTGATATAGTGTCCCACCTCATCACCTTCGAAAACATACATGCCGCCTTTGCTATTCATCCAATAGTTTGGCAACGCAGCAATAGGCTCCCATTCGCCGTAAATATCTTTCACTTGTACACCTACCAATGAGAAGTAATACTCTTCTGATTTCATGCTACTTGGCTTTACCCAAAACGAGATTTTGCTGATAGGAGCAGGCATCTCTGGTGATAGGATATAATCGCCTATAGCATCGAAGTTGATAGCTTGTTTGCCAGAGTGGTAGTCGCCCTTGGTGGTACACATATCTTTCTCACCATTAGTAGATACATCAATGGTCCACCCTTCAGGATAACCAGGATTATCCGTATCAATGGACTTGCCATCGGACAGCACGTTAATGCTCTCAAAATCGATAGATGCACTACCATTCTCTTCTTTCTCTGGCATCTCAGTGCGCCACAAAGAGAAGAGATAGCCATCTATATCAGCAGTAGTGCTACGCATCCAACTGGCTACGAACTCTGTGGGGGAGTTATTGATAGGGTTGTTGGCATCTACATTGGCAATTTTGTTGCGAACACGTGTAATCTTGATGTCATCCACCAAAATCATACCATCCACAGTGGTGAATTGGAAGATGTTTTTGTCATTGAATGTCGCTTTGTCGGTGGTCCAAGTAAACTCTTGCCACTCGCTTGTCAATGGAAATTCTTTCGTTTCCAAACGACCAGAGGTGTTATCGCACAACGCCAAGTCCAGCGTTCCTACAGTAGGATTGGCTGTAGCACGGCGAGCACGGAAAGTGATAGTAGCTTCGCCATACAACTCTGCTTCTGGAGTAGAGATATAACCACCATACATGTAACCATAATAGTCGTACATAGCAATTGCGGCACAGCCACCTGCCTGATACACGCTATATCCCAACCAGTGTGGAACATGCGTATATGCAGAGTCCACCTCATACACATAATTGGTACCAGGAGCAATATTCTTGCTGTCGGGTTGATCTTCTGTACCCGCAGTAAATAATGAGAAGTCCTCCTCTAACACCACAGTACTCTCTGGAGCAGCCGTAGCGGTGAGCATAGAAACGGTGGCAGACTTCCCATCAGACTTAAACGCTTGCTTTGCGCTCCAATTGCCATGAAGTTGTGCTGTCATCGTTACAGAAATAGCCAATAAGGCGAGTAAAAAAGTAGATTTTTTCATACGATACAAAATATTAATTATTAATTACTTTTACGCAGATGAAATTAACGCCGCAAAGGTACAAAAAAAAATGCACATGTGCAAACGCCATGTGCATTTTTTTTTACATTTACTATGAATTACTTCACTTGTACACCAATAGCATTGTATGCTTTGCCATTGCGGTTGATGATGAGTTGACCGTTCTGAATCATCTTAACAGTCTTCACCTCAACTTGTACATTGTCCATACCTGTACCAGGACCTTGTGGCAACTTACCAGAAACGGTAACATCAAATGCTACACCTGTGTATGGGTTAGAAACGATACCCTTAGCGGTAACTACACCATCCTCAGTAGTAATGGTAAGTGTACCCTCACCGAAGCCAAGCCATGGATCATCAACGCCCATACCACCGATAGTCACGGTACATGTCATCTCAGATGGCTCAGTAGCCTCTGGATAGTAAACAGGTACCTCAACCAATACTGGATAAGTTACGCCATCCTCTGCATAGGTCCAGTCAGCAGTCATCTTCAATGCGTAGTCAACTGCATCACCGAAGAGAGGAATAGTATCAATTTGAACAGTTGCATCTTCTACTACTACAACGATAGACTCTTGTGGGGTAGAAGTCATATCAAGTTTGATTTCATAGAAGAAACCGCTATCCTCTACATGCAATACTGCCTTAGCTGCAGGAGCGTTAACGTCAATATCGTAAACATAACCATCGATGAGGCGAGCATCAAAGCCCATGATAGCCACTGAACTTTCTGGTGACAATGACCATTGACCGTCCATATTGTCATCTTCTGCAAGACCAAGGAATACCTCCACTTGCCACATTGTACTTGGACCACCCATGATTGCCATGCTCTCGAGGTCAATTACCAAGTTGGTGATTGCGTCTTCAAGAAGCATGTACTCTGGCTCAGGTTGTGACTCGCCATTGTAAACGATATGAACCTCTTGGTCATAAGAGTTGAGCGCATTCACCTCAATAGAGAGTTGACCATCTACATGCTTAACAGTTACAGTACCATCTACCATGAACCACATTGGGATATTGAGATATTCTCCGTCCAAAGTAGCATAGAGAGATGGAGCGACACCATTATATGGATCATAACCTGTACTTGCCAATACGGTTCCATAATCCCAAGAGTCATTGATAGCGTATTCACCTTCTGGAATTACCAATTCAGCATCTGGCTCTTCAATGAAGAAGTACAATGCGCAGATATCAGAACCATCAGCTGCAGTTACTTGCCAGAGTGCCACACCGTAGTCAGCATCATATTCAGCTTCTGCGATATCATCTGTGGTATAAATTCTCTCTACACCATACTCAGCATCGTATTCCAAGTGTGGTTTCTCAATCTTAGATTTCATCGTAACATTGTATTGAATAGCATTCTCGAAGATGAAAGAACCGGTCAAAAGGATATTCTTCTCCTCATCTAAGGTTATAGTAAATTCACCTTTATCTGCATAGATTAAATCGTAGCTTTCTGTTTCCTCATTAAATATACCATAATAGGTATTAGCACCATCAAACTCATATTGTCCCTCACCGAACAAACCGAACATACCGTCATTCACATATGTTCCAGAGATTTCTTCCTCAGAATAAGCATAACCGCTAATTACCATAGCAGTCAATGAATCAGGACCATAAGCGAGCAAACTATACACACCACCCCAATCCATATCATTTATAAATTGGGCATTCTCGTAAGTAACTTCTACCACTTCTGTAGGAGTTGGTACAGCGTGCCAGAGATTAACTTGGTACAACTTGCCATCGAAAGTCACATACTCAGCGTACATCTTAGTAGTATCTTCTACTTGAGAGAGATAACCGTTTTGTACAAGGGCATACTCAACAGGCAGATATTCGCCATCCACATTTACCTCTACGCCAGAGAACATAGGGAACATATCGTCCTCAGTAAATGGAGAGTTGAGGTCAATATTGGAGATATTGATTGATGCATAGTATTGGTCATTCTCATTGAAGAGTTGCAAGTCGTTTCCATACTCAGGATAGAAACGTCCCTTAGCAGAGTTCTCAAATGCTACAACGATAGTATCTGTAGGTTCTGGTACGTACCAAGAGAGATGCATTTTGTACAATTTGTTGTCTGGGCAGTATGCCACAGCATCTACAACCCAACCATCTACCTCATTACCAGAAACTACGATAGTAGTAGCCAATGCGCGATAGTAATCGTAGGTTTCGGCATTGCTGATTTCTACAGCTGCTTCATTGCCAGAATAGGTACCAGCTACAATTTCGTCACCCAACCAAGCACCATAAATGGTGTAAATTGCATCGCTTGCAGAGAAGTTGATTTGACCATTATAAGGCTCTAACTTCATATTAACACATGTAATCTCAACAGTGTCAGTAGGAGCAGGCATTGGAGCAATCATTGGTACATTGTATTGCACAAAATCACTACCGATAAAGGTCAATTTACCTACGTATGCATAACCTACCTCAGCAACTTCTTTGGCTGAGATATTAAGTCCAAATGTGAGCGGAGTGAGGTCGTTACCCTTGTAGTTGATGGTTGTTTCATCCAATTTCAGATTGTTCAACACGAATGTACCAATCACACCATCGTAGGTCTCTACTGCCACATTCATATTGAGGTCATCACTGGCACCAGCAATGGTAAAGCCATCCCATGCCTCTTCAATAGCAACAGTCATTTGTGGAACATCCACCACAGCAACTGGCTTAATAGTCTTGTGCTCAGCATGCACTTTGAAGGCATACTCGCCAAAACCATCGGTACCAATCAACACGGCATCCATGGTGATTACATCCATGTTTTCTGATGCTTCTTTAGAAATGGTCATTGAGATACTATCAAATTGGATATATCCCATGCAGTAATCGGTAAGTGCCCATGTGTAATCGCGAGTAAAGTCCTCAGTGGTGAATGTGCCAGTGAAATCATCAGCAGGTGCCTTCCAATCCAATTGAATCATCACGCCATACTCTGGTCGGCTTTCATCCTTCGTTTGCAATCCTACCCACCAACTCTCAGTGTCTTCGCTGTATTCTGGGCCAACAGCAAATGCATCATAATTCAACTCGGTAAATGCTACATCATCCGTCTTAGCAGCAGGTGCTACTTTTTGTGCATTAGCAGCAAATGCTTTCGCTGGTGCTTTCTTTGCGAGAGGAGCAGCCGTGCGCTGCATCTCAGCATTAGGCAACTCCAACTTCATCTTCTCCATTTGCTCTGCTTTCTTAATAGAGCTCGTGGTTTGATGTTTTACTGGACCTTCCTTAGAGGTCTTCACTTGCAGTGGCAACGCAGACATAGACATTGTCACTACCATAGCCATGAAAAGAGTAATAATTTTCTTCATACAGACTAAAATTTAATTGTTAATAATAAAGTTAATTAGATATAGTGTTACTATACTAAGCAGTTATCAAGGGCTTTTGTGATGGCTTCGCGGTCGATGTTTTGACCGATAAAGACCAGTTTCTGCATACGGTCGCCATACTGTTCGTCCCAATCGCGTTGGAGCATAGGGTCGCGTGCCATGAGTTGCATGAGTTCTTCCTCGGGCATAGTGGCATAGAAACTGCCCGCTTGCTTAAGATTGAACTGCTTGCCTGCCTGTTCAAAGAGGTAGCACATATCATACTCCTCCTCAAAATAGCACATACCCTTGCAACGAATAATACCTTTGTCCCAATGACGCGCCACAAACTCATCAAAGCGATTGAGGTCAAAGGGTTGGCGACGGTAATACACGAAGGTGGTTATGCCATACTCATCGCCGTGGTTGTGGCAATGGCAATGTGGGTCATCGCACTCGTGATGATGGTCATGGTGATGCTCGTGGTGATGATGGCATTCCGGGCACTGGTCACCGGTCGCCTCATGCTCGTGATCGTGTTCCACATCCTCCTCCACCATTTGTATCCACGTCGCGGATGTCGCTACCTGTTCAAAGTCAAAGAGTTCGGTATCCAGTATCTCGCCGAAAGGCACATCGCAATAATCACAGTCAATAATCTTGGCTTTGGGTTGAATAGCGCGCAGGATAGCACGGATATGTTCGCGTTCCTCCTCACTTACCTCCGACACCTTATTTAATAATATAAGGTTGCAGAACTCTATTTGCTCTATCACCAGCGAAGATAAATCTCCCTTTTCCATATCGGATTCCGGCAGCCGGTTTCCGGATAATTTCTCCACGAACTCATCCCTCATGCGTATCGCATCCACCACTGTTACGATAGCATCCAATTTAGGCGAAGGGCTATTAGGCGATGAGGCGATAAGGCTGGTATAAGAGCAGATGGTTTGCGCAATAGGTGCAGGTTCGCAGATACCCGATGCCTCAATGACGATGTAATCGAAAGCAGGCTTGCTTTCGACTACCGAGCCGTTGGCTTCCGGATACCGGTTTCCGGCATCCGTCGCAGCACACAGGTCATGGAGTTGCTGCACAAGATCCATCTTCAGCGAGCAACAGATACAGCCGTTCTGCAATGCAACAAGGTTATCATCTTGCTGTGCCACTACTCCACCCATCCGTATGAGTTCAGCATCGATATTGACTTCGCCTATATCATTGACAATCACCGCGAAGCGTATGCCTCGGCGATTGGTCAATATTCGATTCAACAGGGTCGTCTTGCCACTGCCGAGATACCCCGTCAGCAGCAACACTGGTATGTAATTTTCGTTCATCATTGAATGCTTTATATTTCTAAAGTTTCCGTGTCAATCCGTGCTCTCGGTGGTTAATACCTTTCCCACGGATAAACATCCTTCTACGGTTATATATTGACCACTGAACATCACGGAACTACACTGAACCGAGGATCATATTTCGTGTTTCCGTGCCTGTCCGTGTCGTCTGTGGTTAAAAATATCCACCTTGCTTTCCGTGCCCGTCCGTGCTCGTCCGTGGTTGGTACATATCCCACGAAAAGACCTCTTTCCGCGGTTATGTCCTGACCACTGAATATCACTGAATTACACTGAACCGAGGATCATATTTCGTGTTTCCGTGTCAATCCGTGCTCGTCTGTGGTTAAAAATCCCCCCTTGCTTTCCGTGCCTGTCCGTGCTCGTCCGTGGTTGGTACATCTCCCACGAAAAGACCTCTTTCCGTGGTACACTACCTCACGGATGCATATTGTACGTAGAGGTCGTAGTATAGGTTAAACAATTCTTTTTGCTCGTAACGCTCGAAGTTTTGCAGTACGTAGCCAAGGATAGCCAATTGCTGTTGCAACGTAGATTGCGATGATGCACGTTGCTCCTTAGGCAACGATGCGCCCCATGCCATATACTCTACACTGTTGTCTGCTACTTTGGTCATGATAGCATTGGCCTTCTCTATCTCACCCAACTGATAATAGTACGCAGCCATCGTCGCCGATGTGTAGTCATAGGAGATATTATACCCTGGCAACATCTCCTCTGCAAAATCCAATACCTCGAGGCACTTATCGTGTTTACCCTCGTCGTAGAGCGCTTCAGCCAGTTCCATAAACATCATACGGTGGGTACGACACATACGCATGGTATTCTCATCAATATAAATTCCTGGTACGTTCATATTGCCGTATTTGAATTTATGCAGCATATTGTCGTACATCACCTCTGTGTTCACACGATGACGTCCATCTGCGCTACGCTCTGGCGTGATACGGTATGCCAAACCTGTGAGTTCCAAGTATGGGTCAAGACCCAAGTGATAGTCATTGCCAATCGTCACCGCAAAGTATATAGGACGCTTCCATTCGTTGGTCGAAAGCATATCCATCACCATCATCTCCGAACGAGTAAAGCGGCGGGCTTTCTTAAACATAATCTTTTGACTATCAGGAGCGAATACATACAACTGGTCGCTTGGCAGATATCCCTCGCCATCACGCTTGGTGCGTGGGTCATCCGAGTGCAAGAATTGGAATGCCTTCTTGACCTCCAATGGTGCATTGAGGCGGTTCTCCACCCATACCACTTCGTTCTTACCCGGCATATAGTCCTTCTCTTCCCACGAGATAGGCAGACCAGGCGAGTTGTAGTATGGTCGCTTCATTTGGCTGATATACCAATCCGTTTGCAGGTAAGAGAGGTTGCATGCACGCACATCGTCGCGCTCCTGCTCTACCTCTAAGTTATACCATAGTGGGAAGGTATCATTATCGCCGTTGCAGAAGATAATCGCCTCCTCGTCGCAACTCTTCAGGTAGTTAGCACCAAAGTCGCGCGCCGCATAGCGATTCGAACGGTCGTGGTCGTCCCAGTTTTGACATGCCATTTGTGCAGGCACCAACAATGTTACAAGCACCACAGCTATCGAGGTTATGAGGCGAGAAGGCGAAGAGGCGAGAGGCGCGGTCTTCGAACGAGACACAGAATCAATAAGACTATTGACTATATCTATGAGTGCCATCACGCCCAAGCCAATCCATATACAGAACGCATAGAACGAGCCCGCGTACGCGTAATCGCGCTCGCGTGGTTGATAAGGTGTCTGATTAAGATACACCACAATAGCCAAACCTGTCAAGAAGAACAGCAAGAACACTATCGCAAACGAACGATAGCCCTCTTTGTTCTTACCCTCGTTCTGGCGCTTGCCAAGTTGCCAGCACAGACCAATCAAGCCGAGGATAAGTGGTAGGCAGTAATATACGTTATGTCCCTTATTCTCACGGAGTTCCGTTGGCAGTTTGCTTTGGTCGCCATAGAGTGCGTTATCAATGAATGGGATACCCGAAATCCAGTTGCCCTTAGTCAGTTCGCCATGCGACTGTAGGTCGTTTTGACGACCCGCGAAGTTCCACATAAAGTAACGCCAATACATAAAATTGACTTGATAGCGGAAGAAGAACTTCAAGTTCTCGCCAAACGTTGGGCAGTACTCCGTCTTGGGTTGTCCGCAATAGTCATAGCGAATCTTCTTGCCCTTGACATCCGCCCACGACTTATAGGCATCTACATGGTGCGCTTGTCCTGAGTGCATACGTGGGAACAGCATCTTAAACTCGTCCATATACACATACGAGTTCTTGTAACCCGTTACTACATAGCGGTCTTTTTCCCCTTCTACCTTTGGTGCAGGAGCATATTGCGCATGACCTTGTTTCTCCACAGGAATACACATATTGCCCTTCACCTCCAGTTTCACAGGCGCATTGTAGGTCTGTCCGTAGAAGAGTGGCGTATCGCCATACTGCTCGCGGTTGAGATAGTATTTCAGCGAGAAGACATTGTCGGGCGAGTTCTGATCCATTGGGGTGTCCGCAGAAGAACGGATAACAATCGCTGCATAACTGGCGTAGCCAATCACCACCACCATTACCATCATGGCGATCGTATTCAACCAACGTGCAGGGATAACCTCCTTCTTGGAGAAAAGCACAATCAGCATCACATTGATGAGGATGACACCTATCGCCCAACTTTCTTTAATAAATGGCACACCCGCAAACGCCATTGCCAACACAAAGGAGATGATGGTGCGGGTATTGATAGTTGCTTCTTTCTCTATCACGGTGTAGCTCTCCCAAATAGCCCAAACGAGTGCTGCTGCCATCAGTACCAAATAGACTGCCAAACCAGTATTGAATGGGCAACCTAACACATTGGTAAACAGCAACTCAAACCATCCTGCTATGGTTGGTACACCAGGGATAATACCATAGAGTATGACTGCCAATATAGCCACAGATACGCCAAAAGCGGCGCATACGCCTTTCCATGTAAATTCGTGGCGACGGAAATAATATACCAACACGATAGCAGGAATAGTCAGCAAGTTCAAGAGGTGCGTACCGATACTGAGTCCCATGAGATAGGCAATCAGTATCAGCCACTTATCCGAGCCTTCCTCATCCGCATGTTCGTCCCATTTCAGGATAAGCCAGAAGACAACTGCTGTGAAAAGCGAAGAGAGTGCATATACCTCACCCTCTACGGCTGAGAACCAGAACGTGTCAGAGAAGGTGTATGCCAACGAGCCTACCAAACCAGCACCTAAGATAGCGATGCCCTGTGGCATGGTGTAGCATGGTGTAGCGTTGTTTAGCGATTGTGTAGCGTTGTTTCTAACTAATTTGCGTCCGAGCGCGGTGATCGTCCAGAACAGGAACAGTATGGTAAACGCCGAAGCCAATGCCGAAAGGGCATTCACACACATAGCTACATGTGCTGTGTCGCTGGCAAACAGCGAAAAGAAATGTCCGAGTAGCATAAAGAATGGTGCTCCGGGTGGGTGGCCTACGTCCAACTTATGTGCACTTACAATAAACTCGCCGCAGTCCCAGAACGAGGCTGTTGGCTCCATTGTCAAAAGATAGGTTGTAGCAGCAATGGCAAACACTATCCATCCGCAAATCCTATTCCACAGTTTGAAATTTTTCATAAAAATGCAAATTTGGGTGCAAAGGTACAACAAAAAATGCACATTTGCAAAAAAATCGTGCGAAAGTTTACTTTCAAGTGCGATTTTGTTGCAAATGGGCTGCGCATAATTCTTTTGTTTGTTCTTCAACCCCCTACACTCCACACCCTATTTATCGGGTGGATAAGCGGTGGATAAGCGGTGGATAGCACTTCATCACTCGGACCAACAGACCAACAGACCAACATAATTTCAAATCTCATACATGAATAACATGAGTCTATGTGTATATGTGAGAATGTTTAAAAAGTAGTTGGTCTGTTGGTCCGTTTTTACACTTTTCTTTTTTTTTTTGTCATTTCTAACATTCCACTTTTACCCCTTCAACCTCTCTACCAGCATCTCCATGCCCACGGTTGCTTTCTCGCGGATATGCTCAAAGTTATCCGACAGGTGCGTATCATACGGATCATATGCCAAGCCCGGATTGATGATATACTTCTCAGCCGCAGGCGGAGCAAAACGCACCAGACTGGCAGCCGGATAAACCGTCAAAGATGTACCAATAACAATCAGTATGTCCGCCTCTCTCACAAGAGGAATAGCCACCTCAAACATCGGAACACTCTCGCCAAACCATACCACATACGGGCGCAGTTGCGAGCCATCAGCCGCCTTATCGCCCATACACAAAGGCACCTCCAAAGGCAACTCCTTAATGCAGTCAGGATTATCACGATCAACAGAAGATGTAACCTTCGTTATCTCGCCATGCAAGTGTAGCACATCGGTACTTCCCGCCCGCTCGTGGAGGTTGTCTATGTTCTGCGTAATGATAGTGACATCGTAATGCTTCTCCAATTCCGCCAACAAGAGATGGGCCTTATTGGGTTGCACCTCCAAGAGGTCACGGCGGCGCATGTTGTAGAACTCCAGCACCTCAGCTGGATCTTCCTCCCAACCCTCAATGCTCGCCATACATTGCCAGTCATACTGCTGCCACAGACCGCCTTCATCTCGGAAAGTGGCTACCCCACTCTCGGCACTGACACCAGCACCGGTGAGTACAACAATACGTTTGCGTGCAACAGATTGCTCCTCATTGAGCAATGATTCAAAAGAGTTGTTCATTTTCATAGTTTTCGTTTTTTGTGTGTTTGTCCTTTAATTCGTAAATTGCACTACAAAGATACAAATAATTATTGATATGACCAAATTTAGCTGAAATTTGTAGCTTTATTACCCTTTTTTGCAGATTTATGCCGTTTTATTTGTATAAATAAAAAAAAAATCGTACCTTTGCGCGCTTTTTGTGCGGGTACGCATTCACAACAACAGCATATAAACATCAAAAACAATACAAAGACATGACTTTGAACGACAGAATTATTGCAGTCATCGGACTGGGTTACGTAGGATTACCACTGGCAATTGAGTACGGTAAGAAATACCGCGTAATCGGTTTTGACATCTATCAAGCACGTGTGGATGAACTCAACCGCGGAGAAGATCACACCTTAGAAGCAGACCTCGTTGGCATGAAACAAGCACGAGACGCCTACGAAACAACCAAAAAGATTGGACTGACCTTCACAAGCAATCCAGAAGACCTAAAACAAGTGAACACCTACATCGTAACTGTTCCTACACCCATCGACAACTTCAACAACCCTGACCTCACACCACTGCTCAAAGCCAGTGAGACCATCGGCAAAACACTCAACAAAGGCGACCTCGTTATTTACGAATCAACCGTTTATCCCGGTTGCACCGAAGAAGACTGCGTACCCGTGTTGGAAAAATATAGCGGGCTGAAATTCAATGTGGATTTCTTCTGCGGCTACTCGCCAGAGCGCATCAATCCAGGTGATAAAGTGAACACACTGACCAAAATCAAGAAAATCACCTCGGGTTCAACCCCAGAGATAGCAGACCTCGTAGATGCTATGTACAACAGCATCCTCGAAAATGGTACCCACAAAGCACCCAACATGAAAGTGGCAGAGGCCGCCAAAGCCGTAGAGAACAGCCAACGAGATGTGAACATCTCCTTCATGAACGAGTTGGCACTCATCTGCGACCGCGTGGGCATTGACACCAATGATGTGATAGAAGCAGCAGGCAGCAAGTGGAACTTCCTGAAATATCGTCCCGGTTTGGTAGGCGGACACTGCATCTCCGTCGATCCATACTACTTGGCACACAAAGCAAAATCATTGGGCTACGACCCACAAGTCATCCTCTCTGGTCGCGCAGTAAACAACTCTATCGCGAAATTCATCGCCGACAAAGTGCTGAAACTGATGATTCAGAAAGACCACAAGATAAACAACTCGAAAGTATTGGTATTGGGTGTAACCTTCAAAGAGAACTGCCCCGACTGCCGCAACACCAAAGTGGTGGACATCGTGGAGGAACTTGAGGACTTTGGTTGCAAAGTGGACATTTACGACCCATGGGCAAGCCCTGAGGTGGTGAAACACGAATACGGCAAAGAAATGATTGCTGCTATTGATCCTGACAAGCAATATCAAGCCGTAATCGCGTGCGTGAGCCACAACCAATTTATGACCTTCGACTTTAAGAAATACAAAGACCAAGGCGCGGTGATCTTTGATGTGAAGAACTTCGTGGATAGAAGCGTGATTGATGGAAGATTGTAAGCAACAGAGTTACGTTACGGCGCCAAAGGCGCGAAAGTGGCTGAAGCGAACCACTTTCGTGAGCGCAGCGAACCATTAACGTGAGTAAAACGAACACAACAATGACAATAGCAGTAGCAGGAACGGGATATGTGGGGCTATCGATAGCCACCCTATTAGCACAGCACCACAAGGTGTTGGCTGTAGATATCGTACCCGAAAAAGTGGAGATGATCAACCGCCGACAATCCCCCATCCAAGATGAATACATCGAAAAGTATTTCGCAGAGAAGCAGCTGAACCTCACTGCCACACTGGATGCCGAAATGGCATATCGAGAGGCAGAGATAGTGGTCATAGCCGCTCCTACGAACTATGATAGCCAGAAGAACTACTTCGACACCTCCGCCGTGGAGTCGGTCATCGAATTAGTTTTGCGTGTGAACCCCAAAGCAATCATGGTCATTAAATCCACGATCCCTGTGGGCTATACCGAATCGGTACGCAAGATATTCGGCACGGAGAAAATCCTATTCTCCCCCGAGTTTCTACGCGAATCGAAAGCGCTATACGACAACCTCTATCCTTCGCGTATCATTGTAGGTACGGATATGCAGAACGAGCGATTGGTGGCGGCTGCTAAGCAGTTTGCTGCGCTGCTGCAAGAGGGTGCATTGAAGCCCGAGGTGGACACCCTGTTCATGGGCTTCACGGAGGCAGAGGCGGTGAAACTGTTCGCCAACACCTATCTGGCACTACGCGTGAGTTACTTCAACGAGTTGGACACCTACGCCGAGATGAAAGGGTTGGACACGCAGTCTATTATCAATGGTGTGTGTCTTGATCCACGTATCGGTACGCACTACAACAACCCATCGTTTGGCTATGGCGGATACTGTCTGCCAAAAGACACAAAGCAGTTGTTGGCGAACTATCAGGATGTGCCCGAGAACCTCATAGAGGCGATTGTGGAGAGCAACCGCACACGCAAGGACTTTATCGCCGACCGCGTACTGGCGAAAGCGGGCTACTACGACTACTACAACAACGGTCAGTACAACGCCCAAGAGGAGCATAGTTGCGTGATAGGCGTATATCGCCTGACTATGAAGTCGAACTCGGATAACTTCCGCCAATCGAGCATACAAGGCATCATGAAACGCGTGAAAGCGAAAGGTGCGCAGGTGATCATTTACGAGCCTACTCTACCCGATGGCACAACGTTCTTCGGTTCGCTGGTGGTGAATGACCTAACGAAATTCAAGGAGCAATCGCAAGCCATCATCGCCAACCGATACGATGCGTGTATGGAAGATGTGAAAGAGAAAGTATATACGAGGGATATATTCCGTAGAGATTAGGCGAGAGGTTAGAGGCGAGAGGCAAGAATAATGACAAATTCGCAACGAGTAATAGTAAACACAACAGCTCAATACGCACGCACGATAATAAATGTGTGCTTGTCGTTGTACTCCACCCGATTGATTCTATCAGCATTGGGTCAAAGCGATTATGGCATCTACAGCGTAGTAGCAGGTGTGATAGCGATGTTGTCGTTTATCACTAACGCATTAGTCACTACCACCCAACGCTTCCTATCGGTTCAGCACGGAAAGAACGATGCACAAAAGATCCACCAGATATTCGGTAACAGTATGCTCCTGCATCTGATTATCGGAGGTGGATTGGCAGTCGTGTTGTGCGCAATGGGTTCGTGGATTATCAACCATATGCTCAATATAGAGGCAGAACGATTGGTGGCAGCCCATTGGGTATATTATGCGGCTGCATTGATGCTCTTATTAAGTTTCATCACCGCACCAATACGTGCCCTATTCATAGCGCGAGAGAACATCGTATATATATCCATCGTGGATGTGTTGGACGGCATACTCAAACTGCTGATAGCCATAGGATTGACCTATATCACCTACGACAAACTGATTAGTTACGCAGGACTGATGGTAAGTATTAACCTGTTTAATCTATTGGCATTTGCGGTATATGCAGCGTATAAATTCCCTGAGTATCATTGCCCAAGGTTGAAAGAATGGGACAAAGATTTGATCAAGGAATTATCGTCGTTTGCAGGTTGGACAACCTATTCGGCAGGCTGTGTGATAGCCCGCAATCAAGGCATAGCCGTTGTATTAAACTGGTTTTATGGCACAGTGATTAATTCTGCATATGGTATAGCGCAACAAGTACAAGGGGCAGTGCAGTTCTTATCCACATCTATCCTCAATGCGATGAATCCTCAGATCATGAAAGCTGAAGGTGCAGGCGAAAGACAAAAAATGGTGCGATTGTGTGAATACGAAAGCAAATATGCCTTCCTGCTTCTGTCATTAGTAGCAATTCCGCTCATAGCAGAAATGAACACACTTTTGCAGTGGTGGCTAGGCGAAGTACCTCAGCATGCTGTAATGTTCTGCCGGTTTATCTTAGTCGCATCATTGTGCGACCAGATATCCGTGGGTTTGACATCGGCTAATCAAGCTGTAGGCAAGATTCGTGTCTATACCTTGGTGTTCTACACACTTAAACTATGTGTAATCATCTCAGGTTGGATATGCTTGAAGCAGGGACTGCCCATTGCTTCCATTATGTGGTGCTATGTGGTAATAGAGTTGATGACCTCGCTGATGCGTTTGCCACTCATGAAATGGATTGCAGGCATAGCTATCATACCATTCTGCAAGCATGTGTTCGGACGAATAGCCGTTCCTGCTATTGTAATGATAAGTGTATGCTACTGCACAACCACCTACATACACTCCGCATACAGCATATTCATCACCATAGCAGCATCGTGCATAGCAGGCGCCATCAGCATTTGGATGACATCGCTCACCAAAGAAGAGAAAGCATTACTGAACAACATTATTGCTAAACTTACAAAACGTAATGGAGAATAAAACTAATACATTGCCCATAGGACAATTGCTCATATATGCCATCATCATAGGCGTAACCCTGATTAGTGTACCTAAGACAGGAATGTCATACATTGCGATGCGTATGATGCAGTTGGTGGAGGTTTTAGCTTTCATAATCCTATTTATTCCACGCGTGCAAAAGGTGATTACCTTCAGCCGTTTTAGTCTATACGTCAATCTGTGGTGGTTCGGATATCTACTCATCACATATATGCATCCGCACAAATTGGGTTTAACGCCTATCTTTTGGTGGTTGCACATTGGTGTGTTCCTACTCATCGGATGTCACTATTGGCAAAACAATTATGAGACACACCTCAGATGGATGACTATACTATTCACAGGACTGATATACCTGAATGCTATCCTGCTCATTCTCTTCCCCGATGGACTATGGATAGATGAGGATTGGATAGGACGAGGTAGCCCAGTTCGCTATCTGTTTGGCAATTACAACCAAATAGGATTCGTCTGTCTGTTAGCAATTACTACGCATTCTATATACACGTTCTATACGAATAAAGGATTTCTCAACCTATATGTCCTATTGGCAGTTTCCATATTCTCTGTCATAATTGTAGGATCAATGACATCCACCACTGGAATAGTACTCTTAGCAACGTATATACTATTCCGTAGAAGAATAAAACATCCGATGCTATTAGTGGGAATATTCAGCATTGTATATATTGCGGTATTCATGTCTATCATTTGGTTGGGGCGTAGCGTCGAAGAATTTACATTGGCAACGAACTTCATTGAGAACATCCTACAAAAAGACACCACCTTCAGCGAGCGAACAATCATTTGGGAAAATGCTGTCAGTAAAATTGCACAAAATCCATATATCGGTTATGGAATACAGGATGTAGATTGGAATGATGAACACTTAGGAGGTTCTGGTCCGCACAACTTATGGTTAATGTTGCTTCTACAAGGTGGAATAGTGCTCTGCATGAGTTTTATTGGAATTGTTATATATGCCTTCAAATCGGCATTACGCGTAAGGACTTCATATTCCACTGCAGCAATAGTAGGACTATGTGCGCTATTCCTAATGTCATTCTTTGAGACATATGACATTTGTATCATTTTCCTCTTGCTACAAATAACATTCTATACATCATCATTAGATGGTAACACAACCGAAAAAGAAAGTCAACCTACTACATCATGAAAATTTTGTTTATTACATCAAGTACAACCACGCATGGTGGAGGTAGTAAATCTTTTCTCCACATGTTAAAAGGATTGATATCGTATGGTATTACTCCTCTTGTCATATTGCCAGATAATAAGGGTTTGTATAATGTTCTACAACAAAGTGGAATCGCATGCATTGCACTTAAGCACTCTTACCGACTTTCTATATATCCCCCTAATAAATCCACATGGAAAGATAAAGCCCTCTTTGTTCCAAGATTAATTTTTAGTGTCATTATCAATAACTTGTCATGTATTCAACTATTGAAAATTGCTAAACAGTTTAATCCCGATATAATTCATACCAATGTAAGTGTGACAGCCATTGGATATTATGTTGCCCGTTTGTTACATATTCCACATATCTGGCACATTCGTGAATATGCTGACAAGGACTTTAATTTCCACTATTTTCCTTCTAAAAAGATTCAATTGAGTCGCTATAAACGTCCTAATTCATATACAATTTGCATAACTAAAGATATACAACAACACCATGAATTAGATATGTGGTCTAATTCCGCAGTTATATATAACGGTATCTTCTCACAAAAAGAATTGTTCTACCAAAAACACAAACAAAGATATTTTTTATTTGCGGGAAGATTAGAAGAAGCTAAAGGCATTCTTCCTCTTATTGATGCTTATGCTGATTATTGCAAAGAAATAGATTCACCACTCCCCCTACATATTGCTGGCAGCGGGACTAATCAGTATATGAAATTGATACAAAATAAAATCTCACAATACAACATTCAAGACCATATTGTATTTTTGGGGATGAGAAACGATATACTATCTCTATACAGAGAAGCAATAGCAATCATTGTGCCTTCAATTTCTGAGGGATTTGGAAGGGTTACAGCAGAAGCCATGTTTGCTGGTTGTCTTGTTATTGGAAACGACACTGCTGGAACCAAAGAACAATTTGATATCGGTTTGGAAATAACAGGAGAGGAAATTGGTTTACGATATACTACACGCAAGTTATTGATACAACATATGATTAATGTTACAAGCACACCTTTTGACACCTTTGTGCCTATGATACTTCGTGGTCAAAAAACAGCTACTGCATTATATTCTACAGAACAACACGCAAAACATATATATGAATTCTACAAAAAAATCACTTTAAAATGAAACGTTTTTTCATATTAATAGGTAAATTACTATCATTCATATGCCCGCAAAAGATACGAGAAAAGTGGCAAAGAGTCAAAATATATGTATTTGTCGGGTATAAATCTCGCTATTTCAAAGCATTAGGAAATAGTTGTACTTTAGGAGTAAACACAACCTATATAGGAGAGCACTATATTCACATCGGAAGTAATTCTCATATCGGAGATTACGGACGACTGACAGCATATGCACAATACCCAAATACCAAACAAGCATTTTTACCTGAAATTTTTATCGGTGAGAATTGTATGATTGGGGCTCAATCACATATTACAGCCATCAATAAGATTGTAATTGGTAATAATGTATTAACGGGACCACGAGTCTTAATCACAGACAATGCACATGGAGCATCTAATGCAGAAGTATTAGACTTAGCTCCAACTAAGCGAGAGTTAGTAAGTGCAGGTCCTGTAATCATTGAAGACAATGTTTGGATAGGCGAAGGAGTAATGATTATGCCAAATGTACATATAGGAAAAGGATCTATAATTGCAGCCAATAGCGTAGTTACAAAGAACATTCCGTCATATTGCGTAGCAGCAGGATCCCCCGCAAAAATTATTAAACAACTAAAATAAGTTAGATATGAACTCACAAAGGAAACTAAAAGCACGCGTCATAGCATTCTATCTTCCACAATTCCACCCTATTCCAGAAAATGACAAGTGGTGGGGAAAAGGATTTACCGAGTGGACTAATGTAGCCAAAGCTAAGCCACTCTTTCGTGGACACTACCAACCTCGTATCCCTGCGGATTTGGGATTTTATGATTTACGTCTACCAGAAATACGAGAACAGCAAGCACAAATGGCACACGAAGCAGGCATTGAAGGTTTCTGCTATTGGCACTATTGGTTTAGTCACGACAAAAAACTGTTACAGCGTCCTTTCCAAGAGGTTTTACGAAGTGGCAAACCCGATTTCCCATTCTGTTTAGGATGGGCTAATCACAGTTGGACCAACAAACATTGGGAGGCAGGCACACGCCAACAAAAAGAAATGACACTCATGCAAATGGTCTATAACGAAGATGAATATAGATATCACTTCTATGATGTATTACCCGCATTCAAGGATAAACGCTATATCACTGTGGATGGTAAACCTTTGTTCTTAATATGGAGTCCTCTCGATATCCCCAATACACAGCAATTCATCAATTTGTGGCAATCGTTAGCACAAGAAAATGGATTAGCAGGCATACACTTTGTAGGACTACAACAAAATATATTAAGCCACAAAGTAACACTTAAAGATGTTATCTTAAAACACATACCTAATCATACAGCCTCATGCTATGCTAACATCCTCAATCAAGGATTTAGCGCCATCAATAGTCGTGGATTCCATCGAGCAGATTTATATTGCCGCTCATTATGGGATATCATTTGGAGAGGTATTTGTATTCGTATGTTCAAATACTACCCCATTTCAAAATGCGATCAGAGAAAAATAAACAAATGGTTGTATACTGAAGAGGACAAGCAAGAAAATGTATATCCTACCCTAATGCCCAACTGGGACAGAACAGCCCGAAGCGGAAAAAAGGCGCGCATATACACCAATAGTACACCTGAGGTATTTGAAGAGCAGATAGATCAAGTGCTTGAATTAGTAGAAAAAAAGACAATGGAACACAAGATTGTATTCCTCATGTCGTGGAACGAATGGGCGGAAGGCAATTATGTAGAACCCGACCTAAAATATGGTCATAGTTATCTTGATGCATTACAAAAGAAAATTATTAAACAATGAAAATATTTGTCATAGCAAGAGGATACCCTTCCCCTAAGGATCCAACTTGGGGATGCTTCGAAAAGGACCAAGCAGAAGCCTTATACCAATTAGGGCATAAGGTTGTCATACTGAGTGTAGAAACGCGTTTTCGTTTCTATTGGCGAAAATTAGGTATCCAGCACATAAAAGACAATCATTTGCCTGCGTATAATATCTTTCTATTCCCTTATTCACTCCTCTTCTTCCTACCAAAACGCATCAAAGACTATTTTTACGCATGGCAGTTAGAACGTGTTTACAAACGCGCAGTCAACACATACGGAACTCCAGACATCATCTATTCACATTACCTCATGTGCACACAAATGGCAGTTCATCTGCGCAATAAATATGCACTCCCATTAGTCGCTATGGAACATTGGAGTGCACTCAACATCCGCCCCATTCCCAAGGCGATTAGGAGACTGGTAGAAAACACATACCCTTATGTGAATCAACTATTAGCAGTATCAGAACCACTGAAGATAAGTATATTAGATTTCCAAGTACCTACACCAATTTCAGTTGTTCATAACATGGTAAGCAAAGAGTTCTACTATACCCCTCTCACATATGACAATCGCCCATTGACCTTCGTATCTACAGGACGATTAGTTTATGGCAAAGGATTTGATTTGCTCATTCAGGCATTTGACAAAATACGCCATCAACTCCCACCAAAATGGAAAGTAATCATCATCGGTGGAGGAGAAGAAAAAAAAGCATTGCAACAACAAATCAACAACCTCAACTTACAAGGGAACATTCAACTCATAGGACAAAAGAACAAAACTGAAATCGTACAATTATTGCAACAAAGCGATATCTTCGTATTTCCATCACGAGGCGAAAACTTCTCTGTTTCTGTATTAGAGGCACTTGCTTGTGGTCTTCCTACGATAGCTTCTATATGTGGAGGAATACGCGAATGTATCGACGAGAAGAACGGATTGTTATTTCCCGTGGACGACGTGGAAACATTGGCTTCGTCAATCATATACATGACCAATCACCTCGACCAATATCATCGAGAGAGCATCGCCCAAGATTGTCAGGAACGTTTTTCATCCGAAGTGATAGCAAAACAATTGACACGTGTTTTTGAACAAGCCATCAAAAACACAAAAGAAAACCAATAATTTGCACAATTGAAAAAAAAGTAGTATCTTTGCGCAAATTTTTCGCGTTATCGAAAACAAATAGAGAAATAACTTTAAAGTTATATAGAAGGCTAATTAGTAAAACCATATGAAAAATTTGATTATCATAGGAGCTGGCGGCATGGGACGCGTAATGTATGACATGGCCCGCGAAAGTGTTGGTTACCTAACAAATTATGACATTAAGGGGTATATCGATGACAATATCCATTCGCTAGACACATTCATAGGCTATCCGCCTATTTTAGGAACTATTGCTGACTACAAGCCACAAGCAGACGATATCTTCATCTGCTCCATTGGTGGCAATTCACGTAAAGCGTGCATGGAGTCTATCATCCAACGCGGAGGCGAGTTCCTCACTATGATTCACCAAACAGCCCGAATCGGTACAAACGTGCAATTAGGAAAAGGCTGTATGGTCGGCGCATTTACCACTATCGCTGCGGATGCAAAAATTGGTGATTATAATTTCATTCAATCCAATATGATTATCGGTCATGACGTTGTCATCGGTGATTGGAATCGTATCGACTCGCACACAATGCTCATTGGCGGTATCACCATTGGTAACGAAAATATGATTCACTCTGCGGCAGTTATCAATCATGAAGTGCATATCGGCAATCATACACACATTGGCGCATGCAGTTTCGTGACACGCAATGTTGAAGACAATTGGACTGTATTTGGTAACCCTGCAAGAAGATTAAGTTGATTATGAGTACATTACTTGAGAATAAAGTTTGTATCATTACGGGCGCTGCACAAGGCATTGGCAAGCAGATTGCCGAGCAGTTCGCTGCTGACGGTGCTATTGTATATGCCTGCGATAGGCAAGCATTTGCTGCTGATAACGAGCATATACACCCCATCGTAGTGGATATCACCAATGCCGTAGATGTGAAGGCTGCGCTCATGCAGATATACAAAAGCGAAGGACACATAGACTGTCTCGTGAACAATGCTGGCATCGTCTATAACCGCAAAATCGGTATGATTGTGCGTGAAGAAACCGAGCGAATGTTCCTCGTGAATGTTATTGCCGTATTAGAACTCATCCAATTCTGCAGCCGTCTAATGGCACGTAATGGAGGTGGAAGCATTGTGAACATAGCATCCGTAACAGCAGTACTTGGCTCACCAGGACAAGTAGCTTACTCTGCTACCAAAGGTGCTATCATCTCTATGACAAAATCCGCAGCCAAGGAACTTGCAGTACAAAATATTCGCGTAAACGCAGTTGCTCCTGGCATTGTCAAGACGGAGCGATTCACAGAACTTTACGAAAGCGATGGTGATAAGATTGATACGCGCATTCAACGTATCGCTTTAGGTAGATTGGGTACCCCCGAAGATATTGCACACGCATGCGCGTTCCTTGCTTCTGATAGAGCAAACTATATTTCCGGACAAATTCTTGGCGTAGATGGTTGCGCTTCCATATAATGATTTTAGGATTACAACATATTAATCAACAACACATTGCCGCCATCGACTCCAATGGCAATATGTTGCGCTATGCTGATATTACTACCTTATCACAGCAACTTACACAACACATAGCAAAACGCGCATTGTGCTTCCTATTAGTAGAAAACAATATCGGAGGTATTGCTTGGATAATGAGTATGCTGGATAGTCGCCTACTTGTACCGCTGATTCTCAATATCAAAACAGAAGATGGACTTTACCAACAACTCCTTGATACCTATCAACCAACTTATATCTGTGCACCTACCCACTTATCAGTAGAAGGGCAAACTATTGACACGCAATATGACTACACACTGACCAAGGTTTCAGATACGCTCAGCCCTCTTCATGTTGATCTATCTCATCTACTTCCCACATCAGGTAGCACAGGTAGTCCCAAACTTGTCCGTCATAAATACGAGAATATTGAGGCAGCAGGATTAAACATTTCCACCTTCTTTGAACTCAAACAAACAGACCGCCCATTGATGGTACTTCCCTTGTACTACACCATGGGATTATCTATAGTTTTTAGCCACTTACGTGTCGGGGCTACTATCCTTATCACTGGACTTAGCATGACTGACCCAAACTTCTGGAAGTTCCTCAAAGAACAACATGCTACCTCATTCACAGGCGTACCTTATAGTTTCCAAGTGCTCAATCTCATGCGTTTCTTCCGAATGGATTTGCCTGATATGGAACTACTCACACAAGGTGGAGGAAAAATGCCTACTGACCTCAACCGCAAATTTGCCCAATTTTGCCAAGACAATGGTAAACGCTGGATAGCCACCTATGGACAATCTGAATGCACCGCACGTATGGCATACCTACCAGCAAAATGGGCAGTTGAAAAGATTGGTAGTATAGGTATTGCAGTGCCAAACGGCGAACTATCACTGATAGATACAGAAGGTAATCCTATTACCACTCCACAAACCGAAGGCGAGATGTGCTACTGTGGTAAGAATGTTACTATGGGTTATGCTCGCAAACTAACAGACCTAACACTTGGCGATGAGAACAATGGATACATCCGAACGGGAGACCTTGCCTATTTTGATGAAGACGGATGTTATTATATAGTAGGTCGCATGGGACGTTTCCTTAAACTTTTTGGCATGCGTGTCGGTTTGGATGAGTGCGAGCAAATAGTCCAAACCGAGTGTGGCATAGAATGTGCATGCGTAGGAACCGATGAAAAAATGCTCGTATATATTACCAATGCTAACTTACAAAGCCAGGTAAAAGATATCCTCGTACAAAAAACGCATATCGTAGCTACATCTTTTGAGATTCGCATTATTGCATCAATTCCAAAGAATGAAGCAGGAAAAAAACTATATAGCAAACTAAATATTCAATAATATGACAAACTTAGAGAAATACAACGCTATTTTTACCGAAGTATTTGGTACATCAGTAGAGCAATTGGGCGATAACTACAGTAAAGAAACCGTTAGCGAATGGGACTCTGTTCACCAACTTAACATCATCACTCTTCTCGAAGAGACATTCGATCTTATGCTTGACCCAGAGGACATTATGGCTTGCACTAGCTACAATGCTGGTAAAGAAATACTTGCCAAAGAAGGTATTACACTATGAACCTCCGTGTAACATTGTGGACTTTGCTAACGAATGCCTATCCTACATTTTTACGCAAAATTTATAAAATGGATTTAGGTAAAGGCGTTCGTATTGCACACAAAGCACATTTAGACAAAAGCGTCAATCCTACAGGTGTACATATTGGCGATAGAACTTGGATACTAAATGGCGCTTTTGTAATGGCACACGACCATTGCCGTAGTCTAAAAATAGACACGTATATTGGACAAGATTGCGTGATTGGAGTAAACGCCATAGTGATGCCTGGCGTAAAAATTGGCAACGAAGTAGTTATAGGAAGCGGTTCTGTAGTAACAAAAGATATTCCTAACAATTGCATCGCAGTAGGTAATCCTGCCAAAGTAATAAAAACAAATATACACGTTTACAACGGAAAGATACAAGATGTATAGACATTTCTTCAAACGATTCATAGATGCTAGCATAGCATTGATTGCATTGTTATGTTTGAGCCCGATATTGTTGGTTGTTGCGATTTGGTTGCATTTCGCTAACAAAGGTGCAGGTGCATTTTTTATGCAAGAGCGACCTGGAAAAGATGCAAAAATCTTTCGCGTCATAAAATTCAAGACCATGACCGACGAACGCGACTCAAACGGCAATCTTCTACCAGATGCTCAACGCCTTACACGTGTCGGACGAATTATTCGCTCCACATCATTGGACGAATTACCACAACTCATCAACGTGCTCAAAGGCGATATGGCTTTGATAGGCCCTCGTCCATTATTAGTGAAGTACCTCCCCATTTACACACCAACGCAAATGCGTCGCCACGAAGTACGTCCAGGTATTACTGGTTGGGCACAAGTAAATGGACGAAACGCCATTACCCACACCAAAAAATTTGAGTATGATGTATGGTATGTTGATCATCTTTCTTTCTCATTAGATTTGAAGATAATTTTTATGACCATCAATAATGTACTACATCGCAAAGATATATCCACAGAAGGACAAGCTACAGCACCTACTTTCGATGGAACTAATTAATGAAATTATGTCTTAATAAATTAATAAATTAAAATTTCTATGAACAACGAACGAAAAAGAATATACCTACGTTTGGCGCATATGTCGGACGAAGGATTAGAACAGAAATACATACAAGAAGCCTTCGATACCAATTGGGTTGTTCCATTAGGTCCCAATGTTAATGGTTTTGAGGCGGATTTGCAATCATTTATAGTAGAAGATAGACAAGTAGTTGCCCTATCTTCAGGTACAGCAGCCATTCATTTGGCGTTGATTGCTTGCGGTGTCCAAACTGGCGATGAGGTATGTGTACAATCATTTACATTCTGTGCAAGTAGTAACCCAATTAAATATTTGGGAGCAAAGCCAATTTTGATTGATTCTGAGCCACACACATGGAATATGGATCCTGATTTATTGGAAAAGGCCATCATAGAACGCAAGCAACTAACAGGCAAATATCCTAAAGCTATTATCCCTGTAGCACTATATGGCATGCCATATGATGCAGCACGAATCATAGCTATCGCAGAAAAATATGGTATCCCTGTAATTGAAGATGCTGCTGAAGGATTTGGAAGTAAGTATGCGGGGCAAATGTTGGGAACATTTGGCAACTACGGTGTTTTTTCTTTTAATGGCAATAAGATGATTACCACTTCTGGTGGTGGAGCACTAATTTGCAAACAACCATCCGACAAGGAGCGCATTATGTGGTTAGCTACACAAGCACGAGAGGGATATCCTTATTACCAACATGAAACTATTGGCTACAACTATCGTCTATCAAACATCTGCGCAGGCATAGGTCGAGGACAAATGACGGTTGCTCAAGAGCATATTGATCATCATAAACATATTGCAGACCTTTATCGCAAGGCTTTTGCAGAAATAGATGGTATAACTTATCACGATTCTCCTAACGATAAGTATGACAGCAACTTCTGGTTAAGTACTATTCTTATAGATCCGGCAGTGCATGTACAGGGAGAAGATAAAGCCTATCACCAACAAGCAGAAGGAGCTATTGGTGGGGCAGCAGGTACCGTTCATCAAGTAAAATCACTAACAACTGACTGCCAACCTAATAACAATGTAGAGGCTATGCGAATATTTTTAGATGATCGAGGAATTGAGTCCCGTCCACTATGGAAGCCTATGCATAAACAACCTGTATATCAAAATGATGTCGCATATACAAATGGTGTAAGTGAATCCATCTTTAAGCAAGGATTATGCCTCCCATCAGGTCCAATGGTAAAGGATGAAGATGTGACATACATAATTGATAGCATTAAACAAGCATTACTTTGAATATAAGTTTAGTTATGAAACAACTGAAAGAACTTAGACAATCGGATATATTGTCACACTGGGTGAATATGGATTATTTACCTCGTTGGGGTGTGCTACTATTGGATTTGCTCATTGTATTTGTGGCATTTGTAGTTAGTTATATCATTGGTAGCAATCTACTGAAATATGATACTAATTACCTGCTTCTACCTATATGGGCACAAGCTATCGTCTTAGTGGTGATACAGTTGCTCTTCTTCTGGGTTTTCCACACCTACTCGGGCATACTACGATACTCTACCTTTGTGGATGTCATCAAGGTGTCGTTATCCGTAATAATCACTGGCGCATTGCTCATCATTGCTAACATTGTCGTAAAGCAATCGATACTGCAAACACCTTTCCTCAATACGGTATTGCTAATTTACATATTCGTCGGCATCACGCTGCTCTTCGCATGGCGAGTAACCATCAAAACAGTATTTGAATACATCTCACATCATAAGACAACTGTGCAAAAAGTATTCATATACGGCACACAATCAGCAGGACTATCCATTGCCAAAATGTTGCAATCCAATATGGAAAGTCAGTATCGCCCCTGCGGATTTATTACGGATCATAGAGATAACTACCAACACAATCTATTAGGTTTAGATGTGTATCATCGAGATAAGAAGCTAATCGAGATAATGAAAGAGAAGGACGTCAAAAGCATTATTGTTTCGCCTCTCAAAATGAAAAATATCAATCCCTTAATAGACTTGAGCATTTTCATCGAAAATAACATTCGCATTCTCACTACCCCATACTTCAGTAACTACGATCCACAAAATGAGGATAAAAATATCGCCCAACGTATTGGTGCAATCGAATCTATCAAGGTAGAAGACCTATTGGAGCGTCCTACTATCCATATCAATATGGAAAACGTGCGCAATATCCTCTCCAATAAAGTGGTGATAATCACTGGTGCCGCAGGTAGCATCGGTAGCGAGATTGTCAGACAAGTAGCCACTCATAACCCCAGCGGTGTTATTCTTTTGGAGATGGCAGAATCGCCTTTGCACGACTTAATGATGGAGATCAAACCACTCTTCCCTACCATTAAGTTCATCCATGTGATAGCCGATGTACGCAATCTCACCATGCTTGAACCGATATTCAAAGAGTATCAACCCGATGTCGTCTTCCATGCCGCTGCTTACAAACATGTACCTCTCATGGAGGACTTCCCCACTCAAGCCATCCTCACTAACGTAATGGGCACAAAGAACATAGCCGACCTGTCCGTGAAGTATGGCGTGCAACGCTTCATCATGGTGTCTACAGACAAAGCAGTCAATCCAACGAACATCATGGGTGCCTCTAAACGCATAGCCGAAATCTATGTGCAGTCCCTCTTCCTCAAACTGGCTAAGGAGCATGCAAACTGTACCAAGTTTATCACCACACGCTTTGGCAATGTGCTGGGTAGCAACGGTTCGGTAGTACCATTCTTCAAGAAGCAAATTGCACAAGGAGGTCCAATCACGGTCACCCACCCTGACATCATACGCTACTTCATGACCATACCAGAAGCCAGCAGTCTGGTGCTCGAAGCTGCCACGTTGGGCAACGGAGGCGAGATATTTGTATTCGACATGGGACAACCCGTCAAGATCTCCGACCTGGCGAAAAACATGATTCGCCTCGCAGGTTACGTGCCTGGCAAAGATATAGAGATAATCTATACTGGTCTACGCCCAGGCGAGAAACTATACGAAGAACTGCTCAACCAAAAGGAACTCACCATCCCAACTACTAACGAAAAAATCATGGTAGCCAAAGTGAGAGAGTATGATTTCGACGAAGTTAATGTAGCCATAGAACAACTGATTCACTCGGCACAAGAAGGCAAGATCTTCCCTACCGTACAACTCATGAAGGAGATTGTTCCTGAATACAAAAGCAAAAACTCAATCTACGAAAAACTGGATAAATAATATGGCATTTTTTGGATTATTCGGCAAAGAGAAAAAAGAAACACTTGACAAGGGATTAGAGAAAACCAAAGAGTCCGTGCTCAGCAAGATTGGTCGTGCCATCGCAGGTAAGACCACCATCGATGACGATGTCCTCGACAACCTTGAAGAGGCACTCATTACCTCCGATGTAGGCGTTGAGACCACTCTCCGTATCATCGAGCGCATACAGGAGCGCGTCAAACGCGATAAGTATATGGGTACTGCCGAACTCAATCGTATTCTCGTAGATGAAGTAGCATCCCTCCTGGCAGAGAACAACTCTACCCAAGTATTGGACTTCGCTGACCAACTCCCTTGCAAGCCATACGTCATCATGGTAGTAGGTGTCAATGGTGTAGGCAAAACCACTACCATAGGCAAACTCGCGCACCAATACAAACAAGCGGGTAAGAAGGTCTATCTCGGTGCAGCCGACACCTTCCGCGCCGCTGCCGTAGAGCAACTCTGCATTTGGGGCGAGCGCGTAGGCGTGCCTGTCATCAAGCAACAACAGGGTTCAGATCCTGCCAGCGTAGCATTTGACACACTATCAAGTGCCAAAGCGAATGATGCAGATGTCGTACTCATTGACACAGCAGGACGCCTGCACAACAAGATAAACCTGATGAACGAACTCACCAAAATCAAGAATGTGATGCAGAAAGTGGTACCCGATGCCCCACACGATGTCATGCTCGTCTTAGATGGCAGCACGGGTCAAAACGCCTTTGAACAAGCGAAACAGTTTACCAAAGCTACACAAGTGAGTTCATTAGCTATCACCAAGTTGGACGGAACAGCCAAAGGTGGCGTGGTCATCGGTATCAGCGACCAGTTCAAGATTCCTGTACGCTATATCGGTCTTGGCGAACAGATGAAAGACCTACAAGTCTTTGATAGAGAAGAGTTTGTGAAATCCTTATTGCACGTTGACTAATCCTATGCGTAAATTCCTATTCATGGCTACACTTGCCCTACTATCCTCCTCTTGCCAAGTCAAAGAGGATACCACCAAAGCCCCTATCACAAAGCCTGACATCACCATCGAGGGTGGACGCCTCACCCCTGAAGCTCTCTGGGCAATGGGACGCATTAACTCCGTATTGCCTAACGCAGAAACCAATCAGATTGCCTATACCGTTAGTTATTACAGCGTTGAGGAGAACCGCTCCACCTCGTGGATTCGCATCGCTAATGAGAAAGACAATCAGTTAGTTACTCAACATGAATGGGTAGGCTATGAGCCAGCATGGTGGGGACAGCAAATGGCATACCTCAATGCAGGTAAGCTCTACCTTAATCCTGCGCCTCTCGCCTCATCATCTCATCGCCTTATCGCCTTAAATGGCTTCGACCACGATATTGATGGTTTCCTACTCTCTCCTAAAGGCGATAAGATTATCCTTATTGCTCAAGTCAACACTGTAGCCAGCACCAAAGATAAACACCCCGATCTACCATTGGCATCGGGACGCGTAGTGGATGACCTCATGTACAAGCATTGGGACGAGTGGACAGAGACAGCCCCCCACCCATTCGTAGCAGACATACACAATGATGGTAAGTCACTCGTTGTGAGCAACATCATTGACCTGCTTGAGGGAACACCCTATGAGTCACCTATGAAACCTTTCGGCGGCATTGAGCAACTGGCATGGAGTCCCGATGGCAAAACCATAGCCTATACATGTCGCAAGAAGAGCGGCTTGGATTATGCTGTTTCCACCAATTCCGACATCTACCTCTACGACCTCGCCACAGGCACACACACCAACCTCACTGAGAATAATAAGGGCTATGATACCAACCCCAGTTATTCACCAGATGGTCAGTATATAGCATGGCAGTCCATGGAGCGTGATGGTTACGAGAGCGACGAGAACCGCCTTATGATCTGCCATATCGCTACAGGCGAGCAGACATTCCTCAGCAAGGGGCTCAACACCAATGTGGACAGCTATTACTGGAAAGACAATAACACCCTCGTCTTCAGTGCTGTATGGCATGCAACTGCTATGCTTTATAAGATTAACCTCCAAGGCGAGCGCACCTGCCTAACATCGGGTCAATACGACTATGTACCTGCTGCCAACGTAGGCAACACCTACTACTGTTTGCGTCACTCCATGCGCGAGGCTAACGAGATCTACCGTTTCACCACAGCCAATGATTCATTGCCAATCGCCGAAGCTGACATAGTGCAACTAACCCATGAGAACGAAAATATCTACTCACAAATCACCATGGGTACAGTCGTTCCTCGTTGGCAGAAGACCACCGATGGCAAGCAGATGCTCACATGGATCATATATCCGCCTCACTTCGACCCAAACAAGAAGTACCCTACTCTGCTCTACTGCGAGGGTGGTCCACAATCACCCGTTAGTCAATTCTGGAGTTTCCGTTGGAACTTCATGATGATGGCAGCCAACGACTATATCATCGTAGCACCTAACCGTCGCGGATTGCCTGGTTTCGGCAACGATTGGAACGAACAAATCAGTGGCGACTACGGAGGACAGTGTATGAAGGATTATCTCGCTGCCATTGATGAGTTTGTTGCCAATGAGCCATACACAGACAAAGAGCGTCTGGGTTGTGTGGGTGCATCGTTTGGTGGCTTCAGCGTCTATTGGCTGGCTGGTCATCACGAAAAGCGCTTCAAAGCCTTCATCGCACACGATGGTATATTCAATATGGAGATGCAGTACCTTGAGACAGAGGAGAAATGGTTCGCTAACTGGGATATGGGCGGTGCGTATTGGGATAAGAAAAACAAGATTGCACAGCGCACCTTTGCTAATTCGCCTCACCTCTTTGTTGGCGAATGGGATACCCCTATCCTCTGTATCCATGGCGAGAAGGACTACCGTATTCTGGCTAACCAGAGCATGGCAGCCTTTGATGCGGCAAAGATGCGTGGCGTACCAGCACAACTATTAATTTTCCCTGACGAAAACCACTGGGTACTCAAGCCACAAAACGGCATTCTCTGGCAACGCACCTTCTTCGCTTGGCTCGACAAATACTTGAAATAACTACTAGCCCAACTAGTACTACTAGCCCAACTAGCACAACTAGATAAAAAACGATAACTATGCTAAAAGATAAAACCGCCCTCATTACAGGTGCTTCACGCGGTATAGGACGCACCATCGCCCGCTACTTTGCTCAGCATGGATGCCATATTGCTTTTACCGATATATGTCACGATGACAATGCTGATTCACTCACGCACGAACTACAGCAATTAGGCGTTAAGGCTCTCTTCATAGAGAGTAATGCCGCTAACTACGATGCCGCCCATGCCGTGGTGGAACAAGTAGTAGCCACCTTCGGCAAATTAGATATACTGGTCTGCAATGCAGGTATCACACGCGATACCTTACTCATGCGCATGAACGAGAAGCAGTGGGACGATGTGCTCGATATCAACCTCAAGTCCGTCTTTAACTATTGCCACGCAGCGACACCACAGATGATGCGCCAACGCAGCGGTAGCATCATTGCCATGTCCTCTGTCGTAGGTATTGGTGGCAATGTAGGACAATCCAACTATGCTGCCTCCAAGGCGGGCATCATCGGTTTCATCAAGTCACTGAGCAAGGAACTCGGTAGCCGCAATATCCGTGCTAACGCTATTGCTCCAGGTTTCATCCTCACCGACATGACATTGGCCTTGCCCGAAGAAACACGCGCAGAAATGGTCAAGATGATTCCTATGCGCCGTTGTGGCGAAACAGAGGAAGTAGCTAAAGTAGCTCTCTTCCTTGCTTCTGACCTATCCTCCTACGTATCAGGACAGGTTATCTCTGTCAATGGAGCTATGGGATAATGACTATACGAAACACACTCTTTGGGGGTTAATCCGCCTGCTGCATCTCTATTAGACGACGATAATAACCATTCTTAGCAAGGAGCTCATCATGAGTTCCTTGCTCTACTATTTGACCCTCATGCAGCACACAAATGAGGTCAGCATTGCGTATCGTGCTCAAGCGATGCGCTACCACCAGCGTAGTACGATCCTTCATCAGGTTCTCCAGAGCCTCTTGCACCAGTTTCTCCGACTCCGTATCCAGCGCAGATGTCGCCTCATCCAAAATCAATATAGGAGGGTTCTTCAATATCGCACGTGCTATAGATATACGTTGTCTTTGTCCACCACTCAGACGCGAACCGCGGTCACCAATCCTTGTCTGATACTGCTCTGGCGTTGCCATGATAAAGTCATCCGCATTCGCTATACGCGCTGCTTGACGCACCTCCTCCAAGGTGGCTGTTGCTACGCCAAAAGTAATATTGTTATAGAAAGTGTCGTTGAAGAGAATCGCCTCTTGATTCACATTGCCCATCAAGGCACGCAAGTCAAAAGTCTTCAACTCTCGTATATCCACACCATCAATCGTTATTCGACCTGCTGTCGTATCATAGAAACGAGGCAACAAATCCGCCATGGTAGTCTTACCACTACCCGATTGACCGACCAATGCCACCGTCTGACTTTTACGAATATCCAGATTTATGTGCTTCAGTACAGGGCGGTCTGCCTGATATGCAAAACTCACATTCTCATAGCGAATAACCGACTGAAAATCGGATATTTGTATTGGATTCTCTGCATTACGAATATTGCTTTCTGTATTGAGAATTTTATCTATTCGCTCCAGCGATGCCATACCGCGGCGTATGCCATAGGTCGCCTTGCTCAGATCTTTAGCAGGATTGATAATCGAATAGAATATCACCAGATAGTAGATGAAGGTAGCCGCATCTATGGAGGAATGTTCGCCCAATATCAGCGTTCCACCAAACCAAAGCAGTATAGCGATAAGAGCAGTACCGAAGAACTCCGATACAGGATGCGCCAAATAATAACGGCGGTTGATACGGTTGAAGGTAGCTCGGGTAGCATTGATAAGATGCATAAAGCGCTCTATCAGTTTGCCCTCTGCATTAAACGCTTTCACTACGCGCAAGCCGCCCAAGGTCTCATCTATCTGTGTCAGTATCTCGGCATTCTGCTCCTGCCCTTTTGTAGATGCTCGTTTCAGCGAACGACCTATGCGTCCAATCAGCATACCCGCTATAGGCAGCAGCACCAACACAAACAGTGTCAACTGCCATGAAATAGTAAAAAGCGTGATGAGATATACAAGAATCATGATAGGATCTTTGAATAACATATCCAATGTGGACATGATACTCGCCTCCACCTCATTCACATCATTGGTCATACGCGACATGACATCACCCTTGCGTTCCTCCGTAAAGAAGCCAATAGGCAGACTCACCACTTTCTTATAGAGTTGCGCACGCAGGTCGCGCAGTACACCCGTACGGATAGGTACCATAAAGTAGTTCGCCAACCACGCCGTAAGGCACTTGAGTCCCGTGAGCAACACCAAACATGCACCCAGAAGCAACAATACAGATTGTGCTCCACGCACCTCTATCTGCGTTTGGAGAAAATAGTATAGATTATTCTTCAGCAAATCAATAGTCTCCTGCATACTCTCCGCACTCGACCATGGCATATACACCGCCTCTGCATCAGACAATCCAAACAGGATCTGCAACACAGGTATAATAGTCGCAAATGAGAAGAGCGACAATATCGTTGACAGCATATTGAAGAAGAGGTTTGCTGCCACTTGCCAACGATATGGCGGTATGAAACGACGGAGAAGAGAGATTATATTCATAAAATGTGGTGTAGAGTGATGTAGTATTGTTTAGAATGGTGTAGTATTGTTTATTTTTTTACGATTGCTTTCGCTCACGTACAACAGTATCTGTCTATCAAAGGCGTCTTGGTCAATGCCCAAGTCTGTCTGTATCGGTAGTACATGCAATTTCTTGCCAAGAGCATTAACCAAAGGTGTTTGCTGCATACGCATATAGTCTTTTTCAGTCGTCACCACATGTTTATACTGCTCTGCCCTGTTCAAGATAAGCTTTATATCTGCCTTCGTAAAATTGCGGTGATCAGCAAACGCCAGCAATTCGGTATCAGGATACTGCTGTTGCAGGTGATGTAGTAGGGGTGCAGGATTGGCTATACCTGCCACAAGCAGAGGGGTGGATGATATACGCAGAGGCGCATAACCGATGGAGGAATAGTACAAATGCTGATACGATGCCAAACGCAGACTATTGCTCACGATACGGCGGTCAATGGGCTGCATAGTCTTCGGGCATTTGGTAACAACCACTGCATTGGCACGAGCACTTTCCGCAGGCAAATCGCGCAAAGTACCACGTGGCAACATGTGGTCATTGACATATAAGTTATCATAGGAAGTGAGCAAGATATAGAAGCCTGCACGCAGCTTGCGATGCTGATAAGCATCATCCAAAATAACGCATTGTAGGTCTGGAATTTGTTGTTGCAATTGCTTAACACCTTGCACTCTATCGGCACAAACTGCAACAGGTATATTAGAGTAATGCGTATGGATAAGCATTGGTTCATCACCTATGGTCTTGGCAGTGTCCTGCGCATTGGCTATACGAAAGCCACTGGTCTTTCTGCCATATCCGCGCGACAATACAGCTACCTTGTAGCTGGGCGATAACAAACGAATCAGATACTCAGTCATAGGGGTCTTGCCGGTACCACCAATAGCCAGGTTACCAATCGCTATAGTGGGTACATCTACCTTATGAGATGGCAGAACGCGGTCATCATATAGGACATTACGTACCCATACGCCAAAGGCATAAAGCCATGATAGGGGGGCGAGGAGGAACTTCATTGCTATTCAATTATTAGATTTCTACTGCTTATATAATTTAAAGGTTTTGCGGTGGTAGGGCGTTATACCGTACTGCTTAATAGCGTCATAGTGTGCCTTAGTAGGATAGCCCATGTTCGTATCCCAATGATACTGTGGAAACTGATCATGCAGTCGCAACATATATTCATCACGATAGGTCTTGGCGAGTACGCTGGCTGCCGCTATGCTCAGGTACTTGCCATCACCTTTGACCACCGTCTGGGCAGGTATCTCCATCACCTGTCCTGCGGGGATATATGGTTTCCATTTATTGCCATCCACGATAATGTGTTGAGGTGTTACATTCAGTTTATCCAATGCTCGCTGCATGCCAACGATAGAGGCGTTGAGAATATTGATGCGGTCTATCTCTTCGGCTGTCACTTCCACGACCGCCCATGTACTGGCATATCGTTCAATGAATGGTCGCAAATAAAGACGCTGTCTATCAGTGAGTTGTTTGCTATCATTGAGCATTGATAGCCACTCGCGGTGCTCATCTATCTCCAGCAGACTGGGGTCTAATATCACCGCCGCTGCAAACACACTGCCTGCCAATGGTCCGCGCCCTGCCTCATCGCAACCCGCCTCCACTACACCTTCTATGTAACATGCTTTTAACATTCTTTCTCAGATTCTGGATTCTGGTTTCCGGATTCCGGAAGCATTTATAACTGACTCCCTCTTCCCACTCCAGAATCTTAAAACGGGTATCCTATGGCAAAATGAAATGACATATCCTCCTGCCAGTTGAGTCCATTGGGTATGGTACGCCACTGAGTACCATAGAGTTCGCCATACATACGACTGGGATCATACAATTTCACGCCAAAGTCCACGCGGAACACAAATATCGAGAAATCCAATCGTACACCTACACCGTATGCCAACGCTATCTGCTTATAGAACTCATTCCAATGGAACTGACCATTGGGCTGCGTTTCGTAGTCAAAGATAGTCCATATGTTTCCCGCATCCACAAAGGCCGCCAGTTCGATAATCGACCACACTTTAGCACGATACTCTACGCTCAAATTCAGACGAATATCACCCGATTGGTTATTAAAGTCAATTATACTACCATTTCCACGGTAGCCACCTGGTCCCAGACTACGTGCAGTCCAGCCACGCACGCTATTCGCGCCACCAGCGAAATAACGTTTCTCAAATGGCACTGCCTGTGAATTAGCGTATGGCACCGCCAAACCCAAATCTGCATGATAGACCAAGCGGTGCGAGGGGTTAAATATCTGATTATATGTAAACGACACATCGGCCTTGGCAAACTGCGCGAAGCGTGTACCAAACAAGGTGTACTTGCCCTCGCTATCTGTAGGGAAACGAAACGCCTCCGCCAAACCGAGCATCAAGTTACCTGCCGTCTCTATGTTATAATGAACATTGGTATAGGAGCGATAAGGTTGGCGCGATAAGAACGATGAGTAGTTGCCCGAATAGCCCCACCCCACGATAAAGTGGTTCTCATAGGAGTATTTGAGGATATTGGTCGATTGTAAAAACTGATCACGAAACGCATCGCTAATCCACGGCAGATAGACATAACTGATGTCCGCAAAGCGGAACTGATGCTGCAAGCGTGTGGAGCGTTGACCCAGTTGATATTGTAAGCTCGCACCAAAGATAGAACGAGCGTACTCCTCAGGACGATTCTGGTAGTTATAGTTCAGGTCTATGGCCAAGGAATTAGGAAATTTGAGTCCCGTACTGGCTTTGGCTTCTATGGCACGTCCGCCGTTCTGTCGCCATTCGTAGCTGGTACGACCATCTATAGTAAATTCCTCAGCGCCTTTGAATAGGTTACGATTGGCATATCCTGCACCCACAGCTATACCCCAGTCGCCTGCAGAATAGGTACCCTCTGCCTCCACGGAAATACTATTGAGTTTGCTGCGCGACAATACAATATGGCAGTCCAGTTCGTCCTCCGAGATAGGGTCAAAACTGATATCCACATACTTGATGGGAGCCAATTGGTTCAGATTACTATAGGCACGCTCTACACGTACCTCGTTGTAATTATCTCTAGGTTGAATGGGGCAATTGCGTATTAGCACGTTCTCACGCAGCAGTTTATCCCCCACCCATGTAAACTCATAGTCTCCTCTCATGGAGGCACGCATACGCTCTCCCTCTGGCGCACGACCTATCTCATAGTCTATATGAAAATGCACATGGGCAATCTTGTAATGTCGGAACACTTGCGCCTGCTCTTCAGGTGAGAGTTGCGTAACATAGTCACTCAGTTTGACAGTCACATCCACCTGTTTCTTCAAGCGGGTTGTGTCTGCTATAAACTGTATCATGTCTTCGTCAAAGTAGTAGCAACCATTGCGGCGCATGGCTATGGCTATGCGTTGGCGCTCATGATTGAGCATATCCACATCAAACTGCATACCTTCACCAATCAGCCTACGCTGGTCTTGGGCTATCTGTTTGAGTTCATCGTGCTCAAAATCCACTCTATAGCGACGAATTATATAGGGTTCACCTGCAGTGACGCGGTAGGTAATATTCACTTTACGGTCTTTAACCGTCATGGTAGTATCCACTTTTGCTGTGAAGTATCCCTTGTTCTGCATGGCCTTTCTAAGTTGCACCATACTTCTATCTGTCAGTTCGGGGGCATAGATGACGGGAGCTTCGCCTATGCGTCTTGCGGTCTTGCTCGTCCATTTAGCAGTATCGAGCGAAGCGGTGTTGTATATACCCAATTGCAACTTCAAGAACCCCAATATCTCAGTGTTTTGCTTTTGTTGCAGGTAGTTCTTCAGATCACTAACTGCTACTTCCTTGGTATCCTCCACCTTGATATTCGCCTTGTTGAGCAAATACTCGCCTTGGGGTACAAACTTAGTCGTATTACAACTCATCAGACATAGGACAAGTCCTATGCTCCATACTTGTATTCTATTTAATGACAGTTTCCGCATCATAAATTAGGCTGCAAAATTACGAAAAAAATTGAATATACGCAAGTAAATAGTATTTTATTTGTTTTATTCTCTTTTTTTGTGTAACTTTAGGCTAAAAAACGCGTATGGTTTATGGTTATATTCGCGTAAGTTCCGACAAGCAGACGGTCGAGAACCAGCGATTTGAGATTCAACACTTCTGCACACAAGAGGGTCTACACATCGATGGATGGATAGAAGAAACCATTTCTGGTACTAAGAATTACAACAAACGCCGACTGGGGCGTCTGTTACGCAAGACAACCAAGGGAGACATTATCATTTGTAGCGAGTTGTCGCGTTTGGGACGTAATCTCTATATGATCATGGAGATTCTGAGTATTTGTATGTCCAAGGAGTGCTTCGTTTGGACCATCAAGGATAGCTATCGCTTGGGCGACGATATACAGAGCAAGGTATTGGCATTTGCTTTTGGCCTTTCAGCCGAGATTGAGCGCAACCTCATCTCACAGCGTACCAAGGAAGCACTGGCTCGCATCAAGGCAGAGGGTAAACAATTAGGTAGAGCCAAAGGCTCACCGACCAACCCCGATTGCTTTCGCCTCCGTCGCCACGACGCATATATCCGCCAAGCATTGGAGGAAGGTGTTAGGCAATGTGATATGGTTCGCCATCTGCACACCAACCGCTCCACCCTACGCCGCTATATAGACCGCTTCATCCTTCCACCCAACTAATAATATTAGCGTTTGCGGATTTCTTTTGATAGTAGTTGATAGACCTGGCGTTGTTCGTCGTTGAGCAAAGAGAGGTGATGATTCATCACATTCGTATCTCCACGGCGGGCGGGGCCTGTCTGCGCATCGCGCGGAGAAAGCATATGAATCTTCAGGGCTGTCTCATCAATCAATGGCAACAATGCCTTGAAAGGAATATGCGTGTTCTGCAACAGTTCCGCAGCCATCGTGTACATTAGATTCGTGAAATTGCAAGCATACACCCCCGCCACATGCAAGCGCTCGCGGTCGTGCTGCGTAGTTTCATACACATGGCTGGTAATACTCAATGCCAACGAATACACCGCACTAATATCATCAATCCCACGCGCCTCAAAGAACACAGGCACCGTAGAAAAGTCCTCTATCACACGCGCCTTGCTGAACGTCTGGAAGGGATAGAACACACCCGCATGCGGCTTATCAGCACCAAAAACCGTGATAGGCATTGTACCCGAAGTGTGAAGATGCAAGGATTTACCTACGCCGACAACTTGCTTCACCACACTGGTCAATGCCTCATCACGGACTGCATAAATATATACATTGGCAGCAGGCAAATGGTCTAATCCCTCACGACTACTGACCATCTGACATGCTACACCCTTTTTGCGAAAAGCGTAATCCAAATTGGTGGCTACATTGCCCTGACCGATAATAACAATGTTCATTGCTTATATATAGTGTAAAGTGTATAGTTTAAAGTGTAAAGGCACGATAAAACTCAGTGACGGCTACGATGCCGTTTTCCCACACTTCCAAATCCATGGACTCATTGGGCGAGTGGATAGCATTCTTCTCCAACCCAAAGCCCATCAAAATAGTCTTCACACCCAAAATCTGCTCGAAACTGCTAATGATAGGGATACTACCGCCACGGCGAGCAGCCAATGGTCGTTTGCCAAACGCTACCTCAAAGCCATGCTCCGCAGCCTTATATGCAGGAATATCAATTGGACAAACATATCCCTGTCCTCCGTGCATAGGTGTTACCTTCACGCGCACACCCGCAGGCGCGATACCTTGTATATAGTCAATAAACGCTTGGCTCACCTTCTCGTGGTCTTGGTTCGCCACCAATCGGCAACTAACCTTAGCATACGCCTTGCTTGGCAACACGGTCTTGCTACCCTCGCCCGTATAACCACCCCATATACCGCAGATATCAAACGATGGACGGCATGAGTTGCGCTCTAAGGTAGAATACCCTTCCTCGCCAAACGTAGTATCCACATCAATCGCCTCGCAATATGCTTTCTCTGAAAAAGGAATCTGAGCAATCATATCGCGCTCGGCTTGAGGAATAGGCAGCACATCATCGTAGAAATGAGGGATAGTGATGCGACCCTTGTCATCCACCACCTGAGCGAGCATCTCAGTGAGGGCATTGATGGGGTTCTTCACCGCACCACCGAAGTGTCCGCTATGCAAATCACGATTAGGACCAGTAACCTCCATCTCCCAATATGCCAAGCCGCGCAAGCCCGTAGTGATAGATGGCGTGTCTTTGCCAATCATAGAAGTGTCGCTCACGAGAATAATATCGCACGCGAGCAGGTCGCGGTGCTCCTCAAGAAACGCCTCCAGACTGGGACTACCAATCTCCTCTTCGCCCTCGAAGATAAACTTAACATGGCAGTTCATCAGTCCATGCTTTACCAGATACTCAAATGCCTTCACCTGAATCATGGCTTGCCCCTTATCATCATCTGCTCCACGCGCATAGAGGCGACCATCGCGTATCTCTGGCTCCCATGGATTGGATTGCCAAAGTTCCAAAGGTTCGACAGGCATCACATCGTAGTGGGAATAGACGAGGACGGTGGGTATATTCTTGCCTTTAACCTCTAACCTTTCACCTTTAACCTCCATAGGCGAGTACTCGGCATACACGAAGGGATTGCCCTGCGAAGGCATTATCTCGGCATGCTGTGCGCCTGCTGCAAGCAAAAGTTCACGCCAACGTTCGGCACAACGGAGCATGTCTGCCTTGTGCGCAGGTTGGCAACTAATACTGGGAATACGAATCAGACTTGCCCACTCTTCCAAGAAGCGGGAACGGTTCTCTGCAATGTACGAACGGATATCCATGATATAATAGATTTGAATTTGAGCGCAAAGGTAGTAAAAATTTGCGATATATGCAAATTTTTTAGGTTAAAGGCTAAAGGTTAGAGGTTAAAGGTAGGGATAAAAAAATGCTGCATTGCTACTTAACTCGAGAAAACTCCTAAAAACAGGATTTGAGGGGTACAGGTCCGTTGTAATCTAACTACCTCATCGCTACGACCTTGCGGGTCGATCTCGGCGTAGAGTATTAGCACGCCATTGGAAAGAGCACCTTTCTCGGAAAAAGATATATGTGTTGAGTTTTCCGGTCTCTGAGCAATGCAACAATATATGTAAGATCACGTTATACTTCTTTACAAATTCTGTGCCAAAGTATAGAGGTTAGAGGTTAAAGGTTAAAGGCTGGTAATATGCGGCTTCACCGCTATTTCTTGCCTTTTGCCTATCGCCTCATCGCCTAAAAACGCCATGCCAAAGTGGCTACGATACGGTGGGTACGTGTGATGACCTCTAAAGGAGTAAGTTGCACCTCAGAGGCATACTGGTGTAGCGTTTGCCAACGGTATTGGTACGCCAACTGCGCTACTACCACATTGCTGCGATAACCCAATCCGACACTGGCATATTGCGTTTGTGGCGTATAACGATAGTCCATATCCGTGCGTATCTCATTGTAGCCTAACATCCAAATAGGGTCTTCCTGCAAGAACGAGGACTCATAGACATAGCCCGCATTGATGAACAACCCACGAGTGATTTGTGCTTCTGCCCCCAAGCGCAGCGTGTGCACATCCTCCATTTCCGCAGCGTGCGCATAGTCGTACTGAAGCGCAATCAGTCCCTCATTGCCAATCTGACCTGCTACACTGACACTGGTGCGCAACGGAGAAGTTAATTCGGTACTAACTGCACCACTCTCAGGTGTCAAGACACTATATTTCTGTTCACCTATTTTACTATACATATCGCCCTCCGTCTGCATGGTCATTCCCATCACGGTAGGCGTCTGGAACGAAGCACCTATGCGCAACGCTTGGATAGGTCGGTAAATCAATCCTACCGTACCACTCACGCCCACACCCGACAGATGATACAAGGATTTGAGTTCTGCCGAATTGATGCGGTCGGTTTCATAATGCGTAGTGCGCTTGGTATAAGACAATGTAGGCACATTCAAACTTACACCCACGTACCACTGATTACTGATATTACCCGCCCATGAGAGGGTGTATTGTTCTGCACTACCCGTTTCCGACACCGACAACGAACCATCTACGAGGTTCACAGCAGGTTGCCATTGGTTATCCTCAATAGGATTGATAAGATATGCTTCGTATCCCAAAATACTCAGCCAACCTATCTCCACATCATCCCAAGGTTTATTTTGCAGATACTTCTCCGCTACCCCACCCTGGTCATTCGTGATATTGCAAATCGTTTGCACCATACCCAAATCCTGCCCCTCGACCTGCACATCACGATTGAAATTAGCAAGGCGATTGATAGAGAACATCAGATTACTGAAAATCAATCCGCGCTGCCTATCCGGTCTGCCCCACGCCCATACGGCTGACAAGTGTGGCATGGCAAAACGCGAGCGGGTGTAGGACGGTGTAGCGTTGTGTAGGGGTGTGTAGAGTTGTGTAGTCTTGTCTATTGTTTCGTCAAGGGTTAATGCTATCTCGCCACGACGGTATAGACCTAATCCCGCTGGGTTATCCACCACCGCCGAAGGGTCGCCACCGATAGCCGTCATTGCGCCTCCCATGCCCACATAGCGCGCCGTACCCATGACTTGGCGCTCAGAGAAACGCTGCACGTCTTGGCAATAGGCTATTGGCGATAGGCTATAGGCAAGGAGTAATATGAGCAAGAGGCGTTTCATTTTTCTATTATGCGCATACGCACGGTGTCGGGACGTTGGACAGTATCCTCCAAGAAAATAAACTCGCGCGCATTGCGATCATACACAGGTTCAGTAGGTACGATAGTGTCCACCAAAGGCCAATAGTAGGAATCATCAAGATATTTACTATTTGACAATTTACTATTTACAATTTGAGCAGAAAGCCCTATCGCTAATAGCCCAATGGTTAATATGATAATGCTGCATTTCATTTTTTAGTTAAGGACGTTAATGACATTATTTAGGTTGTCAATAACGTCCTTGCAAAAGTCGTGCCAAACTGGCGATTAATTGCGGAAGCCAATAATCTCGCGTACCTCGCGAATAGTCTTCTCCGCACTGGCAGCAGCAGCCTCTGCGCCCTCACGAGCCACCTTCAGAAGATACTCCTCGTTGCTTTGGAACTCAATAATACGCTCACGAATAGGCGCACAGAAAGCATTGATATCCGCAGCGAGTTGCTTCTTCATATCGCCATAGCGGATAGCCATGTTGTTGTATTGGTCGTTGAAATAGTCATAGGTATCTGGCGTAGAAACGAGTTGCATGAGCGTGAAGAGGTTCTCAATAGGCTCTGGTTTCACCTGATTGAGCATGGTAGGTCCTGCATCGGTAACAGCACGCATCACTTTCTTCTTAATGGTTGCCTCATCATCGCAGAGATAAATAGCATTGCCTTCGCTCTTACCCATCTTGCCGCTACCATCTAAGCCTGGTACTTTCACTGCCTTAGCATTGAAGTGGAAGGACTCTGGCTCCTTAAAATACTCCGTGTTATAGATACGATTGAAGCGACGCGCAAAGAGGCGAGCCATCTCCATGTTTTGCTCTTGGTCCTTGCCCACAGGCACCTTGTCTGCCTTGTGCACAAGGATATCAGCAGCCATCAGCGATGGATAAGTCAGCAGACCTGCGTTCACGTTGTCGGGCTGCTTGCGCGCTTTCTCCTTGAAGGAGGTAACACGCTCCAACTCACCCAAATATGCATTCATATTCAGATAGAGGTACAACTCCAATACCTGTTTCACATCGCTCTGCACATAAATAGGTGCCTTCTGTGGGTCAATACCACATGCCAAATATTCAGCCAGGATGGTGCGGACAGAAGTACGTATGTTTTCTGGGGTTGGGTGCGTGGTGAGGGAGTGCCAGTCAGCAATGAAGAACATACAATTGTACTCCTCTTGCATCTTCACAAAACTCTTGACTGCACCAAAATAATTACCAAGGTGCAAATTGCCTGTTGGGCGAATGCCACTAATTACTTTTTCCATTGTTGGTTATATGATTTTATTCATCTTATTGTTAATTATCATTTCGAATTGAGCACTATATCCGCAGCGAATTCAATCTTCTGAGATGGCAAGATATGTGGACAAACAACGTTCAACTCCTCTGGAGCAGACAACCCAGCAGGAATACTGATGCGCAGGGTGTCTTGAGGCAAAAGTCCCTTCAATGATACTTCTGACTTAGTATCACCAATAGCGAAATAAGCATCTCGGTAGAGCGGAGCTACACCATCGTTGGTAATGCTCAAACGTGTTTCGCTGCCATTGGTAGCACAGCGCAATACGCGCAGGCTATATCCTACTGCTATACCCGCCTCGCGGAAACGCTCCACTGTACCATATATGCCTCCTGGGGCATCATTCGAGATCATAAAGGTGATATGATACTTGGCTGATGCTGCCTCCCAAGTCCAACCATACATACCTTCTGGGTTCAAGAAATTGCGTTGGTCGTTGCGTGTATAGTAGCTCACCTCGCCACCGCATACACCTACCTGCCAACGTTTATCTTCGCCTATCGAGTTCCAGCAACGCTCGTTGTAGCCATCGCCCTGTTTGATTTCGTGGTGTTCGTGCATAAACGAGTCATCGAAAAGACCGAAGTTCAATGCCATCAAATCTTTATCCGCCACGATAGGGGTATAACCATTGTCCGCAGCATCTATGCTGATAGCCCAAGGTATATCCAGCACATTATCCACATGCAGCAAGAACTCCTTTTGATATTCCTTTGATGGGAAGTTAGTGCCTAACTTTAGAGGTGTACCGTAGATGTGGTATTCCGACCAGTGACCAAAACCTAACTCTATGAATGCAATACGTGGGTCGTTGTTGTAACGCGCAGCGAAATCGGTATAGAACTGCTTGGTGAACCATTGCAACTCCGCATTTGTCCAATCGGCATAGTAGGTAGGGCCATCGCCACCTGCATTCTGCTTGAATGTCTCGTTGTAATCGGGCATATCCTTGATGTACTGTGGCACCGCTGTAGCACCTGGCACCTCGCTATCCACATCCTTATTACTGGGATATTCGTAGCGGAAACGTAAGATGGCTTGGTGATTACGACTGGCCATCTTGTCCAAAATATCCTCCAAGTAACTCCAATCGTATTGCAACACGCCATCTACCTTACCCGTCACTACACGGCACGGCAAGCAGTACTGAAACTCCAACGTAATAACTGGAGCATACTTACCTGTCGAATTATACGATGGCCATAACACCAAACCTGTCATAGGTTGCACACTTGTTATTTCGCTTTGCAAAGCCACCTCCTCGAAGCCTTCCTCCGTGAAGAATACTTCATCCTCTGCTGGCTGACAAGCAATCATTATGGTTGCCATCGCCAATACAATCATTGCATTTTTCATCTTAATTTATTACTTTTCGGTGCAAAGGTAGTATTTTTTTTGCATATATACAAATTTTTCACTACTTTTGCACACAAATTAGAAAAAGTATATGACATTACCCGAATATATAGAGCAACATAGTTCGCCAGAAAGCCCCGTGCTGCAACAGATTACCCGCAGCACACACCTTGAGGTCATCAATCCTCGTATGCTGTCGGGACATGTGCAAGGACGTGTACTGAGCATGCTCAGCCAGATGATTCGCCCCAAACGCATATTGGAGTTGGGTACGTTCACAGGCTACTCTGCCCTATGCTTGGCGGAGGGACTGACCGAGGACGGCAGGCTCATCACCATTGAGCACAACGATGAAATGGAGGACAGCATCCGCCGCAACTTGGCACTATCACCCTTGGGCAAGAAGATTGAGTTGGTGATTGGCGATGCCAAAGAGGCGATGAGGCGATTAGGCGATAAGGCGAGAGGCGAAAGGCGAGAGGCGAAAGGCGCGGGGGTGTTTGACCTCGTCTTCATTGACGCGGATAAGAAGGAGTATTGCGATTATCTGGATTTGGTATTGCCTTTGATGCGCGCAGGTGGCTGGATTTTGGCAGATAACACTCTGTGGGACGGGCATATAATCGAATCTGCCTACGACAAAGACAAGCAGACCGTTGCCCTGCGTGCGTTTAATGACAAAGTGGCACAAGATGAGCGACTGGAGAAAGTGATATTGCCACTGCGTGATGGATTGACAATAATAAGGGTCAAAGAGCTGGTTAATTAATCGAATCGCGAGTTTCCACTATTTGCCGAAGATCTATCGAAACCACTTCGTTACCACTAAGATGTTCATAGGTGGGTGCTAAAAAACATTTCGCTTCATCGCCTTATCATCTATTGCGGACGGTATCTTGTAGTATGGTAATTTGTTCTATCAATTTTATCCAAGTAGGAGCAGAACCATGAATCATTGAACTGCGCATGACTTCGTAGTCCTTCTGCCATATAGCAGCAATATCTTCGCGAGGCAGTAAACAAATACGTGTGCGTATATCCCCTGAATAATCAACTCCTTGTACCGAAGTGAATACCTCACGATGATGGCGGATAGTTTCCCACAACGCATCAGCTGCAATGGCTTCAGCAGCAAAAGGTTGCTGCATCATTTGGTATAAATCGTACAAGTGTCGGCTCTTGCGGTCTGCCTGCATACCGTGCCCAGGCACGCTAAACAGCTCGTGCAAGAGGAACATCTTTTCTACCATTGTCTTGGCGGGAATGGCAGTGGAGATGGAACTATTAACATAAGTTGTTGTGATAGTAGGAAAAACTTTCTCTATCATACTATGCACTTGTATTTTCTCATACGGTTCTACTAACGAACGCGCTCCAACCTCCAACATTACTACTGGGCGCAGATAATCCAATTGCTCTTCAAATGCACTTTCGTATGCAATAAATATTTTGCGAGGTTCGGGGTATGTACTATCTCCCTCTCCGTCAGGTTCTACAGTCAGCGTACACTTATCAGCTAATCCGTATTGTTGGATTGCTTCTTGTAGCATTATGGACAATTCATCCCGAACAAATGTAGATGAGCGTTTGCGCAATTTTTTGATTCCCTTCTTGGTTAAATCACCATCTAAATCAAATAGTGCTCTTCCGACTGCCAAGTCTATATCTTCTGAAAAGCGATTGATTAATCCCCACGCTTTGCTGAGTGACGTGCCACCTTTGAATATTAAATGTTCTGCAACTGGCAATGAGAATACGATCTGTAAGATTGTTGTCACCCATATATCTTTTTCTATGGCTTGTACTGGCAAATTTATACGCAATGTTGTTTGCTCAAGGATTTGCCTTTGTTCTAATTTTGATAATGTGAAATAATTATTCATATGCTCCTTTTACTATTTCCCTAATCCATCCTGTCATACGTCCATAATCGCGCTCTATGTCGGATTGCTTTTCGTATTGCAATAGTTGATGAATCCGTTTGATATGTTCTTCCGTTACGTTCTCCTGTCCCAAATCACGTAGTGCTACATTTATCAACATCGCCAGATAATTGGTGAAGGAGAGGTTTTTCAGTGAGGTGTGTTTGAATGTTACCAAACAGCCATTAAGTACTTCTAATTTACGCGAAGTACCATCAGTTAGATAAACAAAGTTTAATGGTACTTGGGTAGAGAGTCCTAATTTATTTTGTGCCCAAATGCCCGTAGGAACAACTCTGGCATGATCTCTTTTGGCAATAGCTTTCACAATATCATCAATAGGAGGAAACAATACACCTAATCCAAATTTTTTGTCAATCTTTGGATAACAATATATACCTCTTGCTACACGAATAATCTTTTCTTGCTTGATTAAGATCTCCATTGCTTTGTGTATTCTATTTGCTGTCCCTAAGTCAGCAAAAGAATCGGGAAAGAATACTGTACCCCTTCCGCGTTTTGACAAACTGGCAATTATTTGTTTCTCAACACCTTCCATAGTATCATGTGTATTATTTTTTCAGCAATTCAATGTGTTTTTATGAATTTCGCTGCAAAGGTAATTCTTTTTTTTGATATATGCAAACAAAAATCGCCGCGAGGGCGATTTTTGTGTAAAGAGTAAGGTGTAATGTGTAAAGACAGGGATTACAACTTCTGTCCCATAATGGTGTACTCTACTCCATCGCGAAGGATAAGGAGTTGACCGTCGCGGAGGAGTTTTTGGCAATTGGTAGTAGCAGAAGAGATATTGTCTACTGCCGTTGCAGAATGAGTAGTAAAATCGCCAAAGTACTCATCAATACTCTCATTGGAATCATTCAAGACAGAGAATTGATAATCATATCTTGTACCTGCATCCAATCCTGTGATGGTGAAGCTATAACCCGTTTCTGTAGTTTCTGCGGATTGTTGTTTGCTATTGTGAGTGCGAGATGGTGCAAAGGCGATATTCGTTAATTGACCATATTTATTGAAACGGAGTGTACAGAAGGTCGTACCATTTTTGGTGATTACCAAAGAATATGCTGCTGCAGCATCATTTGACAACCAAACCACCGTAGCTTCGCAATCCGAAGGAGTAATAGTCACATTGTTTGTGACGGTATTTTCATTCACTATACATTCCACATTATGAAATTTTTTCCACATAGGGTCAACACTGTAATAACGTTGTGCATCGCAATATGCGTGGAAATACGCATCGTAGTTAGTGAAAGAGGACTCATAGGCAATAGGAGGATCTTGTGCCAGGCAAGTGACCTCATACAACCGAAGAGTACCACCAAAAGCATATTCACCAATTGATTGTATTGATGATGGCATATAGAGTTCGCGTAATGCAACACAGCCATTGAAAGCATAATCAGCAATATGTGTGACACCTTCTTCAAATTCTATGGTTTTGATAGAATCTAACAACCATGTCCAAGGTGAACATTCTGCAATATCATCAAACATAGTACCATTGCCTGTGATGGTCAATTTAGTATTACCATAGTTCCAATATAGTTGTTCGCCACAATAGCCTGAAGTTAAATCAAAAGCATATACAGAGAACATTTTCATATATTGAGTCCAATCAGATGCCTTGTATATTTCTTCTGTACGACAAGGGATGTAGCAGATTGATGTAGGAGCATCTGTAAAAGCATTTACTCCTAATGTTGGCGGTATAATAGATTCGACATAAACCGTATCAAGCGAATCGCATCTAGAGAATGCAGAATTTCCAATATTTGTTACGCTATAGGGAATAGTGATAGAGGTCAGCGAAGAGCATTGCCAGAAAGCCTTTTCTCCAATACTTGTTACGCTATTAGGGATAGTGATAGAGGTCAAAGAAGAGCAATCACTAAAAGTTCCCCCTCCAATAGTTGTAATGTTATTAGGGATAGTGATAGAGGTCAGCGAAGAGCATCCAAAGAATGCAGAAATTCCAATATTTGTTACACTATTAGGGATAGTGATAGAGGTCAACGAAGAGCATCCGTAGAAAGCGTAATTCCCAATACGTATTACGCTATAGGGAATAGTGATAGAGGTCAGCGAGGAGCGTCCAGAGAAAGCATAATTTCCAATGTTTGTTACGCTATTGGGGATAGTAGTATTTTTACAACCTGTAATAAGTGTATTGGATTCCGTTTCTATAATAGCATTGCAGTTATCACGACTATCATATTTTGCATTGCCACTCTCTACTATTATAGAAGTAAGCGAAGAGCAGTACGCGAAAGCAACATTACCAATCTTCGTTACGCTATTAGGGAGGGTGATAGAGGTAAGGGAGGAGCACTCTAGGAAAGCTGTATTTCCAATGCTTGTTACACTGTGGGGGATGGTAATAGAAGTAAGGGAGGAGCATTGCCAGAAAGCCTGATCTCCAATGCTTGTTACGCTATTGGGGATAGTGATAGCGATCAGCGAGGAACATTCATAAAAAGCATGATTTCCAATGCTCGTTACGTTGTAGATTTTGCCGTTATGGGTGATGGTTTCAGGAATGGTAACAGTAGTAATAACCACACCTTCGTTATATGGGGATGAATCTGATTGAGATGTGACCTCTACGGTGTAAGGTTCAATAATGCTTGTAATGTTATAGTACAAATCACCCGATTGGAAATCATACGCCCAGAGGGTGGTGGTGGCGAGGAGTGCCACGAAAAGAGTAAATAATTTTCTCATAATTGTTTGATTTTAAGAGTTAATATTTGTTGTTTATTTATTGGCTATTGACACATAGACACACAAAAAGCGCAGACCTCGTGTTGCTTATTCACAAAACGAGGCCTTCGCATTGCCGGATAAGTAAAATAAACAACAGGAAACCTACGCTGGTATGAAAACACACTACATCTGAACGAGATGTAGTATGGATATAATCATACCCATAGGCATTTACTGTTACTTTGATTTTGACTTATCCAAATGAAAAGTTGCGAAGTTTTCGTTTTGTCAAACACAAAGCGCAATAAACGCTATTTCTTATCTCGCCACAAAGTGGCTCAAACGATAATTTCAATATGTCAGAAACCTACCTTATGAAAGACCCATTGCGAAACGCTTTTCGCAGGACATATTTCCTCCAGCGTAGGAATCGACTGCAAAATTACAACATTTTTTTGAATCATGCAAATTATATGTATATTTTGCTGCATTTTTCTGTTCTTTAGATCACCTAATGTATCCAAAAAATGGGGGGGGGGGCATTACAAGCTTATCACATAGCAAAGTTTGCTAAATAACCTATAAATCACCTATGAATAACCTAAGAATCACCTAAGATTTATAAGGAAAATGCTATAAAAAACGCCATTTACATCCAAAAGAGACAAATAGCGAAGAGGAAGAAGAAGTCAATTGTATCAAGTATATAACTGCAATACTTCGCCGACTACATAATTGCTGCCTCCGATGAAGATAATGTCTTCTGCGGTGGCTGCCTCGTGTGCCGCGGTGAGCGCCTCACGAACGGTGGAGAAGGCGGAGATTGGGGATTGGCGATTGGCAATTGGGGATTGGGGATTGGCGATTGGATGGAGTTGTTGCCAACGGCGAAGCAGTTCTTCAGCAGGCAAAGCACGCGAGGTGGCTGGTTGCGTGAAATAATACACCGCATTCTCTGGCAACAACCCCAAAACCGTGTCAATATCCTTATCGTTCACCATGCCGAGGATGATGTGTAGGCGATGAGGCGAGGAGGCGAGGAGGCCAGATAACTGCTCTGCTACATAGCGGATGCCATGACCGTTATGCCCTGTATCACAAATGGTTAATGGCTTCTGCGAAAGTATTTCCCATCGACCACGTAAGCCCGTTAGCGTACACACCTCAGCAAAACCCTTGGCAATAGCCTCCTTGGACAATTCTACGCCACAAATATTGCGCAATATCTGCAATGCCACAAAAGCAGTCTGCTGATTCTTCTCTTGATAACTGCCCTTCAACTGACATGCAGGCACTTCCTTCATACGACGTTTGCGCATATAACCACATTGGTCAGCAAACCACAAACGGCAATCGGTAGTCTCTAACCCATCACCTAATATATTGCACACACGCGCACGAGAGAGAAAGACCTCTTGTGTTTCGGGATGTGTCTCGCCAACCACGCAGGGTATATTTGGCTTGATGATTCCTGCCTTCTCCTCGGCAATCTGCGCAAGTGTATCGCCCAAAAACTCGGTATGGTCAATACCGATATTCGTAATCACGGAGAGCAACGGAGTAAGAATATTCGTACTATCCAAACGACCACCAAGACCTACCTCCACCACCGCTATATCCACCTGCTGCTCAACAAAATACCAAAAAGCCATCGCCATGGTCGTTTCGAAAAACGAAGGGCGCACTTCCTCCAAAAAAGCATGATTATCCGCGACAAACTGCACTACTTTCTCCTGAGAAATCATCTCGCCCGAAACACGAATACGCTCGCGAAAATCCACCAAATGTGGCGAGGTGAACAATCCCACTTTGTACCCCTGTGCCTGCAACGCAGCAGCAATAAGATGAGAGGTCGAACCCTTGCCATTGGTACCCGCCACATGCACCGCACGCAGTTGTTCGTACGGATTGCCAAGGTGCGCCATGAGGCGATAGGTGTTATCCAACCCAGGTTTGTACGCCGAAGCACCCACCAAATGAAAAGCAGGCTGCGAAGCGTAGAGATAGTCGATGGTCTGTTGATAGTTCATATTATTTACGATTTGACAATTTACTATTTTACAAAATTCACGCAAAAGTACAAAAATATTTACAATTTACAAAATTTACCATGTACAATTTATATTTTTTTTGTGTATATCAGAAAAAAGCAGTATCTTTGCAGGAAATTTATTTGAAAGCAATGCAGTATTCCGTGGTACATCTGGCATATTCCTTTTCGGAAGAATGGCAACAGGACTTGCTGGAGCAAGACTTGTGCGATATTGGTTTTGAGGTGTTTGATGGGGAAGATGCCTATATTCAAAGCAGCGTGTTGGATGCCAACAAAGCACAATTGAATGCCCTGATAGCAGATACAGAAGGAGTCGAAATGCTTGGTATAGAGCCATGTGAGGACATCAATTGGAATGCCACATGGGAGGCAGAGCACGAGATAGTGGAACTACCTATGGGTGTGCGCATTACGCCCCATTGCGCTTTTGGTGCGGGGCATCATGAGACAACCAGCATGATGATTGAGGCACTATTGGAGGCACAAGAGCAGGGATTTTTTGCGCGAGAACGTCATGTATTGGACATGGGTTGTGGCACGGGTGTGCTGGGCATCATGGCCAAGAAATGTGGTGCAACGAGTGTGGTGGCGGTAGATATTGATGATAAGAGCGTAGCGAATAGTATCGAAAATGCCGAAGCCAACAACGTGGCGTTAGATGTGCGTTTGGGCAGTACCCCACCCGATGGCGCATTTGACTTGATACTGGCGAACATACACCGCAATATTTTGATAGAGCACATGCCTGCATACGCGAAGTCCTTGCAACAAGGTGGCGAACTGTGGCTGAGCGGATTCTATGCAGAAGATATTGCGTATTTGGCGCAAGCAGCAGAAGCAGTAGGACTGCAACACACCGAAACACGTCATACGAACGAATGGCAATGGATTAGACTGAAGAAATGAGCACCATTTGCGCCATATCAACCCCTTACGGCAGCGGAGGAATAGCCGTTGTACGTGTGAGCGGAGAGTCTGCCATACAGATGGTGGACACGCTATTTCGTGGGCGGAAGTCGCTGACGGAAGCAAAAGCATATACGGTGCATTTTGGGGAGATTAAAAAGCCTACCCCCATCCCCTCCCTAAAGGGAAGGGAGAACAATGAGCAGGAGATTCTCGACCAAGTATTAGTCAGCGTCTTCCGTGCGCCTCATTCGTTCACAGGCGAGGATGTGGTGGAGATAGCATGCCACGGCAGCATGTATATCCAACAAACACTGCTGCAATGGCTGGTGGATGCAGGTTGCCAATTGGCTAAAGCAGGCGAATTTACGCAACGCGCTTTCCTCAACGGCAAAATGGATTTGACCGAAGCCGAAGCAGTAGCCGACCTAATTGCTGCACAAACGAAAGCCGAAAAAGATCTGGCACTCAGTCAGTTGCGAGGTGGTATATCCAACGAATTGGCAGCCTTGCGCGAACGGTTGCTGACCTTCACTTCGCTCATCGAACTGGAACTGGATTTCGCCGATCACGAGGAATTGGAGTTCGCTGACCGCACACAACTCAACGAACTTGCCAACGAGATTGATAGCACTATCGGTGCGTTGGTTGCCTCATTCAAGACAGGCAATGCCATCAAACAAGGCGTTCCCGTGGCGATTATTGGCGCACCTAATGTCGGCAAATCGACCCTACTCAATGCCCTGCTCGGCGAAGAGCGCGCCATCGTGAGCGATATACAAGGTACTACGCGCGATACAGTGGAGGATACGTTGGTGTTGGGCGGCATGCTATTCCGTTTTATAGATACTGCGGGCATGCGCGTGACGAATGACACAATAGAGAACATGGGTATTGAGCGCAGCCGAAAAGCTGCACAACGAGCTGCAATAATCATTCATCTGCAAGACGCAACCATGCCTCAAAACACCTTATCACTATTGGAAAACATCAACGATAAAATGGTGATACAGGTGTACAACAAAGTGGATTTGGTGCCATCGTTCACACCATGCGACGGTGCAATAGGTATATCTGCCAAAAAGGGCAATATCCATGCACTCAAACAGCAACTTGTGGCTTATGCTGAAGAACAATGCAATATGCGTAATGCCGTGACTATCAGCAACACACGCCACTACGAAGCTCTACAACGAGCACAATCAGCTATCCAGCGCGTAAAAGAGGGATTGTTGATGCAAATCAGTGGCGAGTTCCTTAGTATGGACCTGCAAGACTGCCTAACTGCACTTGGCGAAATAACAGGACAAATCACCTCGCAAGAGGTCTTGAACAATATTTTTGGTAAATTCTGTATCGGAAAATGAGAAAAAAGATTAATTTGATATTAGGTGCATTGATAGCCCTATTGTGTGGCTGCAAAAGCCAAAAAGATATACCTATGCAAAGCGATAGGATTATGGTGCTATATGGTCCGCCTGCGTATTTCCAACAGCAAACTAAGCAGCAACAGGAAACCCAACAACAAACCACCCCGCAACAGGAGGCACAACAAGAGGCACCACAAAAAGATTAAATTGTATAGGTAAATTTTGTTGGTTGCAAATATTTTCGTACCTTTGCAGCCTAAAACAATGAAACTAATAAACTGCTAAACTAATAAAAACCAAATATAATGGCACAACATTATGAGGCAGCCGGCGTGAACCTCGAAGCCGGATACGAAGTAGTAAGTCGTATTAAATCACACGTAAAAAGTACCAACCGCTTTGGCTCAATGGGCAATATCGGTTCGTTTGGTGGAATGTTCGACCTCTCGGCACTCCACATCAAAGAACCAGTGCTCGTTAGTGGTACCGATGGCGTAGGAACCAAACTCAAACTCGCTTTCGCCATGGACAAGCACGATACCATCGGTATTGATGCAGTGGCTATGTGCGTGAACGATGTGCTCGCACAAGGCGCAGAACCACTTATCTTCCTCGATTATGTGGCTATCGGTCACAATATTCCTGAGAAGGTAGAAGCTATCGTGGCAGGTGTGGCAGAAGGTTGCCGCCAAGCAGGTTGCGCCCTCGTAGGTGGCGAGACCGCCGAGATGCCTGGTATGTACGGTGATGGCGAATACGACATTGCTGGTTATACTACTGGTGTGGTAGAAAAATCCCAACTCATTGATGGCAGCAAGGTGGCTGTAGGCGATGTGCTTGTGGGTATCTCTTCATCTGGCGTACATAGCAACGGTTTCAGTCTCGTGCGCAAGGTGGTTAGCGATGCAGGGCTTGACCTTCACACCGTTTATCCAGAACTCAATGCCGAGAAACCACTCGGCGAAGTGTTGCTGACTCCAACTCGCATATATGTGAAGCAAGTGCTGGAGGTTATCCGCAACTGCGATGTACACGGTGTAGCACATATCACAGGCGGTGGCTTTGATGAGAATATTCCTCGTATCTTGAAGGATGGTCAGGGCTTCAGCGTGACTGAGGGTTCATGGGAGATTCTGCCAGTGTTCCAATGCCTCGAAAAGTGGGGTAATATCCCTCATCGCGAGATGTTCAACATCTTCAACATGGGTATCGGTATGGTGATTGCTATGCCTGCTGCTGATGCAGAGAAAGCCATCGCTATCCTCGCTCAGCACGGCGACAAAGCCCAAATCATCGGCAAAGTCATAGAAGGAGAAAACGAAATAATTTAGCAATATAATAAAGTCTATTTTTTAAGGTATGGCAAAAAGAGCTCTTGTCAGCGTAAGCGACAAAACAGGATTAGTTGATTTTGTAAAGGGCCTGCAAGCAGCAGGTTGGGAGATTATCGCCACAGGCGGTACACAAAAACTCCTCGAAGATTCAGGTGTTAAAACTATCGGCATTAGCGATGTAACAGGTTTCCCAGAGATCTGTGACGGTCGCGTTAAGACCCTCCACCCAAAGGTGCACGGCGGTCTTCTCGCTCGCCGCGATGAGCCATCTCACCTCCAAGCATTGCAGGAGAACGGTATCGAGTTCATCGATCTCGTGTGCGTGAACCTCTATCCATTCCGCGAGACCATCGCCAAAGAGGGTACTACTATGGCAGAAGCCATCGAGAAGATTGATATAGGTGGCCCATCTATGTTGCGCTCTGCAGCGAAGAACTTCAACGATGTGACTGTCGTTTGCGATCCTGCGGACTACGACACTATCCTCGCTGAGATTAACGCCACTGGCAACACCACTCTCGAGACTCGCCTGCAACTCTCTGCTAAGGCATACACCCACACCGCGCAATACGACTGCTGCATAGCTACTTACATGCGCGAGAAAGCAGACCTCAATGAGAAACTCTTCCTCGAGTTCGACCTCAAACAAGGTCTTCGCTATGGCGAGAACCCTCACCAATCGGCTAAGTTCTATGCATCCACCAAGGCTATCCCATTCTCACTCGCCAGTGGCAAACAACTCCAAGGCAAGGAGATGTCTTACAACAATATCCAAGACGCCAACGCAGCGCTCAATATCGCACGCGACTTCCAACAACCTTTCTGCGTAGCCCTCAAGCACATGAACCCTTGTGGTGCTGCTGTGGCAGAGACCATAGAAGAGGCATGGCAAAAAGCATACGAGGCAGACACCGTGAGCATCTACGGCGGTATTGTAATTTGCAACCGCACCATCACCAAGGAGATTGCTTTGGGCATGAAGCCTATCTTCCTCGAGATCGTCATCGCTCCTGACTTCACAGATGAGGCAATGGAGATCTTCGCCACCAAGAAGAACCTCCGCGTTATCCAAGTGGATATGACCCTAAGCAGCGAGGCTATCGACCAATATGTGAGCGTAAACGGCGGTCTGCTTGTGCAACACCTCGACACCCAAATCGAGACTATCACAGCCGATATGTGCGCTACCAAGGTGCAACCAGATGCTGCAACATTGGCAGACATGCAATTTGGCTGGAATATCGTTAAGCACGTGAAATCCAATGCTATCGTGGTAGTGAAGAACGGTCAAACGCTGGGCGTAGGTGCTGGTCAAATGAACCGCGTAGGTAGTGCTGAGATTGCTATGAAGCAAGCGCACGCAGCAGGTGTAACCGAAGGTCTTATCCTCGCATCAGATGGTTTCTTGCCATTTGATGATACTGTGGCTTTGGCAGCTCAATATGGTGTAACCGCTATCGTTCAACCTGGTGGCAGTATCCGCGACAACGACTGCATTGTCAAAGCCGATGAACTCGGCATCTGCATGCTCATGACTGGCACACGCCACTTCAAACATTAATTTATGGGTAAAAAAGTATTAGTTATAGGTGGAGGCGGAAGAGAGCATGCTATCGTGTATGCCCTCTCTCGCAGCCCACAGGTGGAGAAGATTTATTGCGCTCCAGGTAATGCAGGTATCGCTCAGCTCGCTGAGTGCGTAGCCATTAAAGACACCGATGTAGAAGGCTTGCTCCTCTTTGCCAAAGAGACGGAAGTGGACCTCACCGTAGTTGGACCAGAGGCTGCATTGGCAGCAGGTGTGGTAGATGCTTTCCGTGCGGAAGGTATGCCTATCTTTGGTCATACCAAAGCGGCTACACAAATAGAGTCGAGCAAAGAGTTTGCCAAGATTATCATGCAGAAATACAATGTGCCAACGGCTGCATATCAGTCGTTTAGCGACTATGCAAAGGCATTGGCATACGTGAAAGCAGGCAGTCTGCCTATCGTATTGAAGTACGACGGACTGGCAGCAGGCAAGGGTGTGGTGATTGCCAACACCCTCGAAGAAGCGGATGCTGCGCTGCAAGATATGCTCTGCAATGAAGCGTTTGGCAAAGGCAAAGTGGTGATAGAGGAGTTTTTGGAAGGCCCAGAGTTCTCCTTCATGTGCTTTGTGAATGGCGAGAATGTCTATCCAATGCCTCTCTCGCAAGACCACAAGCGCGCTTATGACAACGACGAAGGTCCTAACACGGGCGGTATGGGTGCATATACTCCCCTACCCTTCGTTACCGCAGAAGATGAGGCCTTTGCCCGCAAATATGTCCTAGAGGCCGTTGCCAAAGGCATGTGCCAAGAGGGCTTGCCACTCACAGGCGTACTCTATGGCGGACTGATGAAGACCGCACAAGGCATTAAGGTGATTGAGTTCAACGCTCGTTTTGGCGACCCAGAGACTGAGGTGGTTCTTCCGCTCCTTGAGTCAGATGCCTATGATGTGTTCTATGGCATCGCTACAGGCGCCAATAGCCAATCGCCAATCGCCAATAGCCCCTTGCAATGGCGCAACGAAGCCACTATTGGTGTGGTACTTGCCTCAAAGGGTTATCCTGGCAGTTATGCCAAAGGTGCGGTGATTGAAGGCACAGAGCAGTTTGATGGTCCTATCTTCCACATGGGAACAAAGAACGACAATGGTGTGCTGAAGACCAATGGCGGTCGTGTGATGATGTGTATTGCTACGGGCAAGGACATCGCCACCGCGCGCGAGAAAGTATATAAGGAGATAGAGAAGATCCACTGCGACAACCTCTTCTACCGCAAAGACATCGCCCACTGGGCACTTTGAGTGTCAAAGGCACGATAAGTGGTCGCCATAGCGATGTAGATGGCTAAAGCGAAAATGGCACCTGTGGTGCGAAAATGGCTAAAGCGTACATGAGCGAAGCGAGTCATTTTCGTGAGCGAAGCGACCCACTTTCGTGAGCGAAGCGAACCAATAACGTGAGTAAAACGAACTAAAATTATGATAATAGATGGTAAAATGATCTCGCAATCCCTCAAGGATGCGATGAAGATTGAAGTAGATGCATTGGCGGAGCAATATGGTCGCCGCCCATGCCTTATGGTAATAATTGTTGGCAACAACCCAGCCAGCCGCTCATACGTGCGCGGTAAGATCAAAGCTACTGAGTATTGTGGCTTCGACGGCCACCTCGTAGAACTGTCTGAAGACTGCTCAGAAGCAACACTCCTCGCTGAGATTGACAAACTCAACAACGACCCACTCGTGGACGGTATCCTCGTGCAATTGCCATTGCCAAAGCATATCTCTGAGGACAAGGTCATCGCAGCTATCTCTGCCGAGAAAGATGTGGACGGTTTCCACCCAGAGAACGTGGCACGCCTCTGGCTCAACCAACATTGCATCCTTCCTTGTACCCCCAAAGGTATCATCGAACTCCTCGACCAAGCGGGCGTGGAGATGGCAGGCAAGAAAGCCGTAGTCATCGGTCGCAGCAATATCGTGGGTAAGCCCGTTGCCAAACTCCTGCTTGACCGCAATGCTACTGTGACTATTGCGCACAGCCGCACCAAGGACTTGGCTGCCGTGTGCCGCGAAGCGGATATCTTGGTGGCTGCCGTAGGTCGTGCGAAGATGGTGACTGCCGAGTATGTCAAACCAGGCGCAGCTGTGATTGATGTGGGTATCAACCGCACCGAGGACGGCAAACTCGTAGGCGATGTGGACTACGATGCAGTGCTGCCCGTAGCAGGTGCTATCACTCCTGTCCCAGGCGGTGTAGGTCCTATGACTATCACCATGCTCATGCGCAACACCATTGAGTGCTTCCTCAACCGCATGAATAACAAATAATTAAACCCCAGGGGGTTATCCCTTAATCATTTGATAGAGTGTAGGATACCCATTCTACACTCTATCCATAATCTAATACTCACTTTTACCAAATCCACAACTATGATTGTACACGTAGCATCATTTTTAGAGAGTATCGGTGGCTCAATTGACAAGGACCACTATCTTCGCCCTATCCCTGGCAGAACGGGTTGGGCAGCGTATTGCCGCAAACCAGAGTATTCCAAAGCCAAGAAGAAAGAGATGGCGGAGCATGCTGTCGTACAAAACTTCCGCAGTATCAACGAGGAGGCTTGTGCTATTTTGCGTGATCCAGAACAAAAAGCACTTTGGCACGAGAAGCATCTGCAAGCATTGCGCAAAGCAAGCAAACACCAGCGTATGCCCGATGCCAATGGCAAACCACCAGTACCATCCCGATTATACGATTTCATCAAGCACGAAATCTCTCTTGCCCGCAAGCAATAGTAAATTGCCCTTTATCTACCACCTATTTGCCACCAATCTCCATCGAGACCTCATCGTGACTTCATCGTGACCTCATCGTGACCTCACCGTATGATCACCGAATGATCGCCGTAACTTCACCGTATGATTACCGTGACACAACGCGCACATCCCTGCGAGACAATCCGCCACCTGTCTAGTACTCGGCGGTAGTTCGCCGAGTCAAAAAACGCAAAAAAATCGCTCTTCTCTTGCACATCTCAAAAAAAAAGTGTAACTTTGCACCCGAATAAGCATTTATTTCGAATCAATGCCTTGCACCACACCTAAAATAGTATCATTCGAGGACACATTATCTGCGTTCTTTGCAGCCATTACCACTGATGCTGCTCCGTTGGCTACGCAATCCCCTATCCTACAGGCGATTATTTCCATTTATTGCCAACAGCCATTAGAGAATATCTGCCAGTTTGCTTTAGACGATGAGTCCGCATCTGTGGCAATCAACCAACTAAAAAAGAACTTACAGACATGTTCTCCAGAGCAAGTCAAGCCCCTCAATAGTCCACTAACCTACTTGTTAGATGAACTAATTTGCAATATCCAACAGCACGCGCAAACGGACAAAGGCTACGCCTATCTGCACCACAACGCAGAACAACATTGCATAGATATTGCCATCGCAGATTTAGGCATTACTATTTATGGTAGCTATATAGCAGCACAAAAGCATTTAGATCGTTTAGGTGATAGCGATGCAGAAGCGCTCAATCTTGCTCAAAATGGTTATTCAGTTAAGAACCTGCCAGATACAGAGAATCGAGGTTATGGTATTTCATCCAATATGCGCATGGTGGTTAAGGGATTAGGCGGAGAATTTGCAGTACTATCAGGCAACGCCCTCTTGCTTTATTCGCAAGATACAAAAAAAATTCTGTCTTTGCCTTCTGAGATTGATTTCAAAGGAACAATGATTATTGTGCGCATTCCTGACCAAGTACCTAATAACTTTAATTTATACACATATACAAGTTGACTATGAAACAGATTATTAACATACAAGAGAAGTTTGGAGCAGAACTCCACACTCGCCAAATGGTAGAACGATTAGCTGCATCATTGAATGCTGCTGATTCTTATTTGTTGGATATGAGTGGTGTAATGCAAATCTCTCGCTCTGCTGCCGACGAGTTGTATAACCTCACTCATGGCAATATGAGTGTGGATTTGATTAATGTAGAGCCTTTTGTAGAGAAAATGCTCTCTTCCGTTAAGTTGGGACGTTTCCTCCCACGCCAACGCACGAACACAGACACTCCTATCATTCGTTGCGAAACAATTGGCAATGTATTGCAACAATTGAGTGCCAGATAAGGTCATAATCAAATGTTTCTTTGAATATAACGTCATAAGGTGATATTTTCAAAATGAGATTAACAGAATACTAAATTTATACAGTTATGAAATCTATTAGAATTAGGAATCTTCGTTGTTTTAATGATTCGGGGGATATTCAACTTAACAAACTAAATATTCTCCTTGGAGAAAATTCTTCAGGAAAAAGTTCATTTATAAGAATTTTCCCTATGCTTAAAAACACTGTTAACCATGAGTTACGAGGCCCAATATCATGGTTTGATGATTCATATGACTTCGGTGACTTTGCTGTTGCACTAAATAGAAAAGCTTCCGTGGAAACAGATACTATAGATTTTCACTTCACATGGAAACCACTTTGCAAAAAGACTTCTGCAGAATGTGCAGATTGTTTGTTTGTTAATTTAACGAATCTTGGTATATTTAATGCTTCTGATTATTCGGTATTATTACGAATAGGCTCCCATCACGGAAAAAGTTTTTACAAAGAAGTTAGATTAAATACGCCACAAAATAGTTTCAGCATTTTAGATGTTGGACAAGAAGAACTTACATTATTAATAAATGAACAACAATTTGCTTTTCCACGCGTAAAATGGAATTATTCAGTAAAGGGTATCCTTCCTGATTTGGAGTATATTGAACAAAATTCTTTAGGTCGTCAAGATAGAATAAATTCAATATTGAATCAATTAATACCAGATATATTAGATGCTAAAATCAAAGCATCTGATTTTATGAAATTATTTTCATGTAAATCATTGGATTTTAATGCTTGGTACAAACATGCAACATCAAAGCGCCATTCTATAGGGAAAACATTATCTTCTGTTCTAAAGAAAGAAAGTGATATAGCAAGAGAATTATACGAAATCATTATTCTCAACAATGTAGAATATGCATTGAGATACATTGACAGATATATATCAACAACTTTTAGAGAAACCAATTATATTACTCCTATTCGGTATTCAATAGGTAGATATATTCGTAATAAATATCTTTCAGTTGATACTATAGATCCAGCAGGAACAAATGTGATGGAATATATTTTATCCCTAGATGACGACAAATTTCAAGAGTATTCAAATTTTTTACGACGGACAATAGGCATTTCTGCTTCTATATCAAAAACAGATTCTCCTAATAAAGAAATTTTAATAACTGACACAATAGGCGAAGTTTATAATATTGTTGATATGGGATATGGATTAACCCAAATTCTACCCATAGCAACTATCTTGTGGGATAAAGCACATCAAACTACCAAATGCGAATTTGCCAACATTATCTCCATAGAACAACCAGAAGTTCATTTACATCCCAAAATGCAAGGAAATGTAGCTACTTTATTAGTTGAAGCACTACAACTTTCTAAGAAGAAAAAGGGGAATTTAAAAATAATCATAGAAACTCATAGTTCGATTATTATTAATCGTATAGGACGATATGTTCGTAATGGTACAAAGAATCCGTCAACCAAGGAACCAACGATATCCTCTGACGATATTTGTATTAACTTATTTAATAAAAATGATGGTATTACAACTATCAAACAAACTAAATACGACGAAAATGGTAGAATTCTAGAATGGCCAATTGGTTTTTTAGATTAACATGTTACTAGAATTAACCGATACATTAATTAATTATTCCAATCACCAAGAGAGAATGGTGATTGATTCGATGTCTAATATTTTAATTGGATATTACGAAGGAAGCCATCTATTAATGGCTTCAGATGAAGTGTGTGATAACTTTGCTAAAAAAATAAAAGATGATAGGGCTCTTGCTGCTCTAAGATATTTGAAAAGTCATAATTCATATGAATATGATGTTGTGATTCGAATAAAAGTTGTATTAGAGGAAGCTATCGCTGAGAATAAGGAGATCAATATATCTTTTTTCCAGAAAACGATATCTATGACTCCAACAAAGATAATAGGAGAAAATATTAATGATGCATATTTTTATTACTATTTATTAGCAGCAAGCTTACCACCAGATCAACTCTTCTCGTTAAATTATATACCTGATTATGGAGGAGGTAATGAATTATTTAGGAAAGTACAAAATTTAGTAACTGATAATAATTGCATTTCGCTAATTTTTGTCGACTCCGACCAAAAATATCCTGGTTGCAAAGATGGAAATACATATTCATCTATTGCCAAAATATATAATAACGAGAGACCTAATATTTATCTTTATAAAATACCCGTTCATGAGGTGGAAAATCTCATTCCATTCTCGTATTTGGAAAAAAATTTGGTTAAAAAAGATAGTAAACGATTGCAAAAATTTTGTGCATCTTTATCTGCAAGTTCTAATTTCTCACAAATAATGCAGTTCTATGATATTAAAGAAGGAATCAGCGTAAAACAAATTTTAGAAGATAAACAATATTACTACTTTGCGCAGTCTATTTATAATAGTCTTTATCCTAAACATAAAAAAACATTCGAACAACATATTAAAGCACTGCAGATTTGTTCTAAAAATGAAGTCTTTCCCAAATTAAGCGACAATTTACTAGAGAAGTTTATTAAACATGTCGGTATTTTAAATAAAGAATTAACTATCTACCCATTATATTATTCTAGTTCTGAAGTGATAAATATAGTCAAAGATATTCAGCAACTAGTGTATGCATATATTTGTGCAAGAAATTCTGATCCAATTAATATTTGAAGTAATTATATTTATACAAACTAACAAATTTTGCCTATGAACAACCAGCATCGTAAAGGCGATGCACGACATATTTAATATAGCGTTATAAGCCCAAACTTGATGACTTGAAACTTCGACAACTTCAAGAAATCACTAATACTTCAAGTACGGTTTATGCACGCTCGCGTTACCAGCGTGAGTTTTCCGTGCGTAGATTTGAAGTATTATAGGTAGTCGAAGACCTCAAGTCATCAAATTGAAGCGAACGAAAGTTCACGCTTTTATTTTTGTACCCGAAATCCACAACAAAAAACGTGTAATCAATACATCAAGAAAAACAAAACAACTTTATGGAAAATTATATAGAAGGACTTAATCCCCAACAGTTAGAAGCGGTCAAAGCTACAGAGGGAAGAATTCGAGTCGTAGCTGGTGCAGGTTCTGGTAAAACTAAAACCTTAACTAGTCGTTTTTGTTATTTAGTAGATAAACTGGGCATAAGTCCAGCCCATATTTTATGTTTAACTTTTACCAATAAGGCGGCGAATGAAATGCGAAAAAGAATTGCAAAATATCTTCCAGATGGTGATGTTAATGATTTTATCTGTACAATACATGGATTCTGTGTTAAAATATTAAGAAGAGATATCTATCGCTTAGGATACCCGAAGAGTTTTACAATTCTTGATGAAGAAGATTGAAAATCTACTGCAAAGCAAATTTTAAAAGAATTAGAACTTGATCGGGAAAAATACTCTGCAAAAAACATTTTAGATATTGTTACACACTTAAAAGGAGGTGAAGATTACATTCTTAAAAATTTATTACCTTGTACAATAAAAGGATTTGAGAAGAATATAATATCCAACTTAGAGGATTTGGATAAAGAAAATAGTGTTAATTATAAAATATTCACAATTTATCTCGAAAAGCAATTAAAGAATTTCTCTCTTGATTTCGATGACATAATATATTTTGCCTTATATATTTTGAAAAATTATGATGAAGTGTGTCAATATTGGCAAGATCAATTGGAGTATATATTGCTTGATGAAGCACAAGACTGTAGCGACAGGCAATGGGATTTGATAGAATTGCTAGCTGCTAAACACAATAATTTATTTATTGTTGGAGATCCAGACCAACTTATTTATGAATGGCGTGGAGCTAAAATAGAATCCTTTTTAGCTTTTGAAAATGACAAAACGATTATACTTGATCAAAATTATCGTTCAACACCTGATATATTGAATATAGCCAATTGCATTATTAAAAACAATATTAATCGACTAGACAAAGATTTGTTTTCATTACGTCCTACCGGAAAGCAAATTATTCACTTTCATGGTAGGAATGAAGTGGAAGAAATGCAATGGGTGGTGAAAGAGATTGTTGCTGCTCATAAGTTGGGAGTAAACTATCGTGATATTTGTATTTTATATAGAGCGTCACACATGACTAGATGTGTAGAACAAGAACTTATAAAAAAACATATTCCATATAAGATTTATGGTGGGATACGTTTTTATGAACGAAAAGAGATTAAAGATGCATTGGCTTACCTGAGATTGGTTGAAAAGGGAGATGATATATCTTTTTTGAGAATTATCAACACCCCATCTCGCAAATTAGGAGATGTATTCATAGCAACTATACAAGATTATGCAACGGACCATAACATGCTATTATATGATGCATTAAAGCAAATGGTAGATTATGATCTTATAAAAAAGGAGAGTGCTATTCAATTTGTAGATTTAATTCAAGAAGCAAGAAATAAACAATATTCATTATCTATCTCTGATTTATTAGATATGATACTCAAAGATAGTAACTATCTTGATTCACTAAGATTAGATGCAGATGAAGAACGATTACATAATTTGGAAGAATTAAAAATGTCTATTAAATATTACGAAGAAGCAAACATAAATGAAGATATTGATTTGGGAACTTTTTTACAAGACATTGCTTTGTATACAAACACAGATACTGACATGTCTCTAGATGCCGTTAAGTTGATGACAATTCATCAAGCAAAAGGTTTGGAGTTTCCGTGCGTTTTTGTGATTCAACTATTTGATGGTGGGTTACCTTCATATCGTTCGATTCGATACGGAAGGGCAAGAGGTTTGGAAGAAGAAAGAAGATTAATGTATGTTGCAGTTACACGAGCAGAAAACATATTGTATTTAAGCGAATCAGAAGGATATGATTTTGCATCGAATAGTGACAAATATCCCTCTCGCTTTTTACGAGAGATCGAACGTACTTTGTTTGTAACAAAGGGGAAAATGAATGAATCACTTTGGAGTGAGACAGACAAACTCATTAAAGCATTTAATAACGCAACAAAACACGAAGAGTATAAAAGTGATGAAGAAACTTTCATGGTGAATGATTTCATTGAACATGAAGTATTTGGTTTTGGAAAAATATTACAAGTTAATAGTGATAATACATGTAAAGTACAATTCAAAAGTAGATCTCGTACACTAAAAAATGAAGTCATCAACGTTATCGGACGATATGGAGACGGGGCTGAAATTGATTTTGAGACGGGGTTACCTATGGAAAACAATATAGCAGAACATCCTGTAGAGAAGATAAAGGAAAATAAAAATGAGATTGAAATAAAGAAATGGAGCAAAATCACTCATCCAATTTATGGTGACGGTGTTGTATTAAATGTGTATGAACATAAAGGAAAACGAAAAGCTTATGTAAAATTCGAACAAGTAGGGAATAAATTAATTCTTATAGATTATACAAATATTCGGGTCAATAAACCATAAAAAATGCGTTTATACAAAATGTGCCTAAATATGTGTTTTTCTTTATATGCTGACAACTTTTAGCAGTTTAATGTAGTACCTTTGCAGCGAATTTCAAAAAATATTTAACCATTAAAAGTTACTACATTATGACATGGATTATTGGGGGCATCGTTATCTTTCTCGCATTAGTATTTACCTCTGGAGAAGTTAGTGCTCTAGATTACTTTGTTTTATTAATAATCAAAATTCTTGGTTGTCTCCTATTTATAGGTGTATGCATTTATTTGTTATACATATCACTACTCATATGATAGTATGCACAATATAAAATACATCTGTGGGAGATATTAATCGTATACTTCTTTGGCTATTCAGTTTTTTATATTAGTGCATCATCCATTCGGCACAATCTTCGGCACCACAAACTTTTTTTCAAAAAAACACATTCACGCGGAAGTTCTTGTAATACAGATGCTTCCGCGTGCAGTATATACCATTTTACTCTCAAAAATCACCAATCTTCGGCACAAAATCACCTAAATACCGAAGATACGGCAATACTATATTATATAGAGGCACACCGAAAAACGGAAAACGGAAAACGGAAAGGTGACAAGTGAAAATGGAAAACTGAAAGCCACCGAAAAAACCAAAGAAAAAGATGTAAATAGGAAAGATTTTTGGCTATAGAACCACATTTTTGTATCGAAATAGCCAAAAATTGTTTGAAAAAATAAAAAAAAACTATTTGTACATTTCAAAGATTTTCCGTATCTTTGCACGATAAGTGGATTGAAAATGTGCAAAATGCACTTCAAAAACCAATTGAAAATGTGCAATCATCAACAAGTTTTACTATTACTTCGTAACTAACGGATAAAATCACCTATCTCCCGTTATATATGACGGGATTGCTGTAATCAAGCGGTATTGAAGCATCACTAAAAGTCCAATAAACTACACTTCCTATCATAGAACTGACAAGTAAAGAAGGCAATCTAAAAATTGTTTGAAAAAATTATAAAAAACGATTTGCATATTTCAAAAAAAAGTAGTACCTTTGCAACCCGAAATAAGGACAACAATATATCACTATATTTACATGAATTTCGGAACTCCCCTTACCTCTGTAGCCACTAAGGCACTCCTGCTCGGCAGTGGCGAATTGGGCAAAGAAGTTGCCTTAGAACTCCAGCGCTATGGCGTGGAAGTGATTGCGTGCGATAAGTACGCCAATGCTCCGGCTATGCAAGTGGCGCATCGCTGTCATGTGTTCAACATGTTGGACGGCACAAAACTCCGCCAAGTGATTGAAACTGAGCAACCATCGTTGATTATCCCTGAAGTAGAAGCTATTGCTACCCCTACTCTCGTCGAATTAGAAAAAGAAGGTTACCGCGTTATCCCTACGGCTAACGCGGCTTTTTTAACTATGAACCGAGAGACCATCCGTCGCATGGCAGCCGAAGAGTTGGGTTTGCCTACTGCAAGATATAAGTTTGCAGACACACACGAAGAATACCTGCAAGCCATCGAGGAGATTGGTATCCCATGCGTAGTGAAGCCCATCATGTCGTCATCGGGGCATGGTCAATCGACCGTAAAAACCGAAGCAGATGTAGAACCTGCTTGGACAGAATCGCAGATGGGTGGTCGCGCAGGTGCAGGCCGCGTGATTGTAGAGGGCTTTGTACATTTTGATTATGAGATTACCTTACTGACCGTGCGTCATGCAGGTGGTACAACCTTCCTTAAGCCAATCGGACACCACCAAGTAGATGGCGACTACCGCGAGTCATGGCAACCACAAGCAATGACGGATGCTGCATTGGTACAAGCAGAGGACATTGCAAAGAAGGTTACTGACGCGTTAGGCGGATATGGCATCTTCGGCGTGGAGATGTTTGTCGAGGGCGACCATGTTATCTTCTCGGAAGTGAGTCCTCGCCCACACGACACAGGTATGGTAACCATGATCTCGCAAGACTTGTCGGAGTTTGCGCTGCATGCGCGTGCCGTACTCGGATTACCAATCCCTGAGGTGCGTTTCTTCGGTGCGAGTGCATCCAAAGCCATCGTGGTAGAAGGCGATGCTACTGAGGTAGTCTTCAGCGGAGTGGAAGAAGCATTGGCAATGCCAGGTGTACAAGTGCGTTTCTTTGGCAAACCAGAAGTACACGGACACCGTCGTTATGGCGTGATCCTCGCAACTGATGAGAATACCGAAAAAGCGGTAGCCAAAGCTATTGAAGCCTTCAATAAAATCAAAGTAGAAAATAAAGACTTACATACAATATGATCGAACGTTACAGCCGCGCAGTCATGCGCAACATTTGGACAGAAGAGAATAAGTTTCGTGCTTATCTCGAAGTAGAGATTTTAGCAGCCGAAGCATGGAGCACCTTGGGCGTAGTGCCCGCAGAAGATGTGAAGTTGCTTCGCGAAAAAGCCACTTTTGATGTAAACCGTATTCACGAGATTGAGGAGATCACCCGTCACGACGTAGTGGCATTCACACGCGCCGTGAGCGAGAGTTTAGGTGAGGAGCGCAAATGGGTACACTATGGATTGACCTCTACTGATGTGGTAGATACAGCCAATGGCTATTTGCTCAAACAAGCCAATGAGATTCTGCGCAAAGATTTACACTCCTTTCTTGAAGTATTAAAACGCCGTGCAAATGAGTTTAAGTACACCCCTGTGATTGGTCGTACCCACGGTATGCACGCCGATGTGAGCAGCTTCGGCTTGAAATGGGCACTCTGGTACGAGGAGATGCGCCGCAATATCGAGCGTTTTGAGATGGCAGCTAAAGGCGTGGAGGCAGGTAAACTCTCAGGCGCGGTAGGTAACTACGCGAATATCCCACCAGCTATCCAAACTTATGTATGCGAGCACTTGGGCATCGAGTCTGCGGCTATCGCAACACAAGTGTTGGGTCGCGACCGCCATGCGTTCTATTTGGCTACTTTGGCTGTGATTGCAGGTACCTTAGAGCAGATGGCACTGGAGGTGCGCAATATGCAACGCCAAGAGGTGCGCGAAGTGGAAGAGGCATTCAAGAAAGGACAAAAAGGTTCGTCGGCTATGCCACACAAACGCAATCCTATCTCCTCTGAAAATATATGCGGGTGCGCGCGCGTAATGCGTGGATATATGTGCATCGCCAGCGAGAACATCGCCCTTTGGCACGAGCGTGATATCTCTCACAGCTCCACCGAGCGTATCGTATTGCCCGATGCAACGATGTTGCTCGATTATATGTTGGCGCGCTTTGAGGGTATCCTCGACAACCTCGTGGTATATCCAGAGAACATGCTGCACAATATCGGTCTGACCCACGGCGCAATCTTCGCGCAACGCGTGATGAACGCGCTGATTGAGAAGGGCTTTGTACGCGAACAAGCATACGACCTCGTACAACCTGTGGCAATGAAAACGCTGATGGAAGGCGGCGAGATGCAAGAGAACCTCAAACTGACCGAAGGCGTAACCGCACACCTCACCAACGAGGAAATTGACGCTTGCTTCAGTTTGGATTACTACATGAAGAATGTGGATTATATCTTCGAGCAGGTGGGAATTTAGTGGAAAGTTTAAAGTGTAAAGTTTAAAGGCACAGATTATATGAAAAAAGTAGATGTCGTATTAGGCATGCAATGGGGCGATGAAGGCAAAGGCAAAATCGTTGATGTATTGACCCCTCGTTATGAAGCAGTAGCACGCTTCCAAGGTGGACCAAACGCTGGTCATAGTTTGTATTTCGGTGATAAGAGTTTTGTGCTCCACACCGTACCATCAGGAATCTTCCGCGATGGCACCACCAATATCATTGGTAATGGCGTGGTGATTGACCCTATCATCCTCATGGAGGAGATTCACGCTATCGAGGCAATGGGTGTGGATGTAAAGAGCCGTTTGCAAATTGCTAAACGTGCCAACCTCATTCTCCCTACCCACCGTATGTTGGATGCCGCTTCGGAGAAGAAGAAAGGCGATAAGAAAGTAGGTACCACAGGCAAAGGTATTGGTCCTACCTACACCGATAAGATTGCGCGCAATGGTCTTCGCGTAGGCGATATCCTGCGCCCTGACTTCTTGGAACGCTACAATGCTCTTCGTGCTGCTCACCAAGAGCAATTGGGCGGCATTGAGTTGCCAGATGACAGCGCATGGCTCCATGCTATTGAGGAGATGAAGCAGTTCCCTATCATGGATAACGAGATTATGGTGAACCAAATGCTTCGCGTAGATAAAGGTATCTTGGCAGAAGGTGCACAAGGATCATTGCTCGACATCGACTTCGGCACTTACCCATTCGTAACCTCCAGCAACACCCTCTGCGCAGGCGCATGCACGGGTTTGGGCGTAGCTCCTCAACATATCGGCGAGGTATATGGTATCTTCAAAGCATACTGCACACGCGTAGGCGAAGGTCCATTCCCAACCGAGTTGTTTGATGAGACAGGCGAGATGCTTCGTAAAATTGGTCATGAGTTTGGCGCAACTACTGGTCGTCCACGTCGTTGTGGTTGGCTCGACCTCGTGGCACTCAAATACACCGTAATGATGAACGGTGCGACATCGCTGATCATGATGAAATCCGATGTACTCAACGACTTTGAGACCATTAAGGTTTGTGTGGGCTATGAGCTGAATGGCGAGAAGATTGACTACTTCCCATTTGAGGCAGACTCCGACAATATCAAACCTATCTACAAGGAGTTCCCAGGATGGAAATGCGATGTATCAGTTTGCCGCAGCTATGAGGAGTTGCCAAAAGAGTTGAAAGAGTATATCGCATATATCGAGCAAGAGACTGGCGTAAGCATTGATGTAGTATCAGTAGGTCCAGATCGTAGCGAAACAATCCTTCGGTAAGGGTTCGGTATCCCTTCGGAAATATACCGATTTTTGACAATAAAAAAAGCAATAAATACAAATATATGTCTCAACGAAAAGTGACTTTAAAACTCTCTGATGGTACTTGTTTTCAAGGAACATCCGTTGGCTACGAGAAGAATGTAGCAGGAGAGGTGGTATTCAACACCACTATGATTGGTTATCCAGAGGTGCTGACCGACTCAGGTTTCGAGGGTCAGATTGTGGTGATGACCTATCCATTGGTGGGCAACTACGGCGTGCCAGCATGCAGCAGTTTGGAGAATGGTTTGTCCGAGTTTATGGACAGCCACAAGATTCACCCTGCGGCTATCATCATGACCGAGTATAGCCCAGAGTTCTCACATTGGAATGCCAAAGAGAGTTTGGGCGAATGGCTTATGCGCGAGCAGATTCCTGCTATTACTGGCGTAGATACCCGCGAACTGACCAAACACCTTCGTGAGAAAGGTAGCATGCAAGCCACCCTTATCTTCGAAGGCGATAATACTACTCCAGTAGCCAAAGAAGGCAATCTGGTAGCCGAGGTGAGCAGCAAAGAGGTAGTGACCTACAACGCAGGCACAGGCAAGAAAGTGGTACTCGTGGACTGCGGCGTGAAAGAAAGTATTATCCGCTACCTACTCTCTCGCGGCGTGGAGGTGACACGCGTGCCATGGGATTACGACTTCAACCAATTGGAGGCAGATGCAGTCATCATTAGCAATGGTCCTGGTAATCCAGAGGAATGTACTGCAACCATCGAACATATCAAGACTTTCCTTGCTAAAGGCGAAAATAAACCATTGCTTGGCTTGGATTTAGGCAACCTGCTCATTGCTCTGGCAGCAGGAGCAAAGGTGCTGAAACACAAATACGGTCACCATGGTGCTACCCAACCCGTACAACTGGCGGGCGGTCAGCGTTGCTATATCACGGCGCAGAACCACGGCTATGTGGTGGACGGCACTACCCTACCCGCTGAGTGGAAGGAATGGTTCGTGAACATGAACGACCAAACCAACGAGGGTATTCGCCACGCAGCGAAGCCATGGATGGCGGTGCAGTTTATTCCAGAAATGAACTGCGGTCCAGTGGACTCAGAGTTCGTATTCAACAATTTCTTCGAACTTCTTAACAAATAACGGCAATGGAGACAAAAGATATCAAAAAAGTATTGGTGCTCGGTAGTGGAGCATTGAAGATCGGTGAAGCAGGTGAGTTCGACTACTCTGGCTCACAAGCCCTCAAGGCCCTGCGCGAAGAAGGTATCTACACCGTGCTCATCAACCCCAATATCGCTACGGTACAAACCAGCGAAGGTGTGGCAGATAAAATCTACTTCTTGCCTGTTAATCCATTCTTTGTGGAGCGCGTGATTGCTAAAGAGCGTCCAGATGGCGTACTCCTCGCCTTTGGCGGACAAACCGCGCTCAACTGCGGTGTAGAGCTCTACAAGAGCGGCGTATTAGCGAAATACAATGTGCAAGTGTTGGGTACGCCTGTGCAAGCCATTATGGACACTGAAGACCGCGAACTATTTGTAGAGAAACTCGATGAAATCAATGTTAAGACCATACAAAGCGAAGCATGCGAGACCATTGAGGCAGCACGTGCTGCAGCCAAAGAGTTGGGCTACCCTGTTATCCTTCGTGCAGCATACGCACTCGGCGGACTGGGTTCAGGTTTCTGCGACAACGAAGATGAACTCAACAAACTGGCTGAAAAGGCCTTCTCCTTCTCGCCACAAGTGCTCGTAGAGAAGTCCCTCAAAGGTTGGAAAGAGATTGAGTATGAGGTAGTTCGCGATAAATACGACAACTGCATCACCGTCTGCAACATGGAGAACTTCGACCCTCTGGGTATTCACACGGGCGAAAGTATCGTGATTGCTCCTACGCAGACATTGACTAAATCTGAAGCAGCTAAACTGCGTGCATTGGCTATCAAAATCGTACGCCACGTAGGTATCGTGGGCGAGTGTAACGTACAATATGCACTTGACCCTAACAGCGAGGATTACCGCGTGATTGAGGTGAATGCTCGTTTGTCACGCTCTTCTGCATTGGCATCAAAAGCAACGGGCTATCCACTCGCTTTCGTAGCAGCGAAGATTGCCCTTGGCTACGGACTCTTTGAACTCAAAAACTCCGTTACCAAAAATACCCCTGCCTTCTTCGAGCCAACGCTGGACTATATCGTGGCAAAACTGCCACGTTGGGACCTCGGTAAGTTCCGTGGCGTGGACCGCGAGATTGGTTCGAGCATGAAGTCCGTAGGCGAGGTGATGGCTATCGGTCGCACCTTTGAAGATACTATACAAAAAGGCCTTCGTATGATTGGACAAGGCATGCACGGTTTTGCAGAGAACAAGACCTTGCACGTGGAAGACCTTGACCATGCGTTGGCTGCTCCTACCGACAAGCGTATTTTCTTCCTCTCGCAAGCATTGCACGAGGGATATACGATTGACCGCTTGCACGAGCTGACCAAGATTGACCGTTGGTTCTTGGAGAAGTTGCAAAACATTTGCAAGACCGATGCCGAACTGAAGGCATTGCCTAACCTGCAAGCCATAGATGCAGAGCTTATGCGCAAAGCCAAGATCCAAGGATTCTCAGACTTCCAAATCGCGAAAGCCGTGGGACTGGGCGAGCAGATGGATATGGATTTTGCAGTACTCATGGCACGCAAATACCGTTTATCATTGGGCATTAAACCCGTTGTAAAACAGATTGATACGCTTGCTGCAGAGTTCCCTGCACAAACCAACTACCTCTACCTCACGTATTCGGGTACAGCCAACGATATTACCTATCTCAACGACCGCAAGTCTGTCGTAGTACTCGGTTCGGGTGCATACCGCATTGGTTCATCGGTAGAGTTTGACTGGTGCGGTGTACAAGCACTGAAGACTATCCGCGAGAACGGCTATCGCTCTGTGATGATCAACTACAATCCAGAGACCGTATCCACCGACTACGATATGTGCGACCGCCTTTACTTTGACGAACTCACCTTCGAGCGCGTGATGGATATTCTGGAATTGGAGAACCCACACGGTGTAATCGTATCTACTGGTGGTCAGATCCCTAATAACCTCGCATTGAAGCTCGATGCACAGCACATGCCTATCCTAGGTACAACTGCTCGCAGTATCGACAACGCCGAGGACCGCGATAAGTTCTCTGCGATGCTCGACCGTATTGGAGTGGACCAACCCGAATGGAGTGCACTAACCTCAATGGACGATGTAAAGGTCTTTATCGACAAAGTGGGTTTCCCTGTATTGGTGCGTCCTTCATATGTGCTCTCTGGTGCAGCGATGAATGTGTGCTTCAACCAAGAGGAGCTTGAGCGCTTCCTCAAGATGGCGGCTACTGTGAGCAAGAAACACCCAGTAGTGATCTCTAAGTTCATGCTCAATACCAAAGAGATTGAGATGGACGCTGTGGCTAAAGATGGCGAGATCATCGCATACGCTATCTCCGAGCACGTAGAGTTTGCAGGTGTACACTCAGGTGATGCAACTATTCAGTTCCCAGCACAGAAGCTTTACGTAGAAACCGTGCGCCGTATCAAGAAGATCTCTGGTCAGATTGCACGCGAATTGCATATCTCTGGTCCATTCAATATCCAGTACCTCGCTCGCGAGAACGAAATCAAGGTAATCGAATGTAACCTCCGTGCATCACGCTCGTTCCCATTCGTAAGTAAAGTATTGAAGATCAACTTTATCGACATAGCCACACGTATTATGCTCGGTCTTCCAGTAGAGAAACCAAGCAAGAACTTCTTCGACTTCGATTATGTGGGTGTGAAGGCATCGCAGTTCTCCTTCAACCGTCTGCAAAAAGCAGATCCAGTCATTGGTGTGGACATGACTTCCACGGGCGAAGTTGGTTGCTTGGGCGAAGATGCTAACTCCGCATTGCTGACATCTATGTTATCTGTGGGTATGCGTGTACCTAAGAAGAATGTACTCTTCTCTATCGGTTCGCCTAAGCAGAAAGCACAGATGCTTGACTCTGCTCGTCAGCTCATCGCCAAGGGATACAATATCTACGCTACTCTGGGCACCAGTGCCTTCCTTACTGAGGCAGGTATTCCTAACACCACGGTTTACCAACCATCCGAGGAGGGCACTCCGCAAGCTATTGACCTCATGCGCGAAGGTGTGATAGAGTTCGTGGTAAGCGTACCAAAGGATATTGTTACAGACCCTCAACAAGATGTCTGCTACCATGTTCGTCGTGCGGCTATTGACCTCAATGTGCCATTGCTCACCAATGCACGCCTCGCAGCAGCATTCATCAATGCTTTCTGCACTGTAGATATCAACGACCTCGCCATCCAATCATGGGATGAGTACAAGTAATATTGCGCTCCAAAAATTACTCAAAATTATAGTATATTATTCAAAATCTCAAGGAAAATAATTTTTGTTAATTTTCTATAATATACTACAATTTTTGGAGCGAATAATAATTTTTATTACAAATAAATATTTGTTTTTATGCAAGCATTAACAGCAACCAATTTTAACTTTCCTGGTCAGACCAATGTGTACCACGGCAAAGTGCGTGATGTATATTTTATCGGTGAGGACTGCCTCGCTATGGTAGCCACCGACCGTATTTCTGCCTTTGATGTAATCCTGCCAAAGGGTATTCCATTCAAAGGTCAAATCCTTAACCAAATCGCAGCAAAGTTCCTCGATGCAACAGCGGACATCGTTCCTAACTGGAAGCAAGCCACTCCCGACCCTATGGTTACTGTAGGTGTACGTTGCGAGGGTTATCCAGTAGAGATGATTGTACGCGGTTACCTCTGCGGCTCTGCATGGCGTGCTTACAAGAGCGGCGTGCGTGAGATCTGCGGCGTAAAACTGCCAGAGGGCATGCGCGAGAACGAGAAGTTCCCTACCCCAATCATCACTCCTACCACCAAAGCTGAGATCGGTGCACACGATGAGGATATCTCTCGCGAAGAGATTATCGCTCAAGGACTTATCCCAGAGGCAGAGTACGAGCAATTGGAGAAATACACCCTTGCTCTCTTCGCTCGCGGACAAGAAATCGCCGCTAAACAAGGACTTATCCTCGTGGACACCAAATACGAGTTTGGTAAACATGGCGATCAAATTCTTCTTATGGACGAGGTGCATACTCCAGACTCCAGCCGCTACTTCTACGCAGAAGGCTATGAGGAGCGTTTTGAGGCAGGTGAGCCACAAAAGCAACTGTCCAAAGAGTTTGTTCGTGAGTGGCTGATGGACAACGGTTTCCAAGGTAAGGACGGACAACAAGTACCAGAGATGACCGATGAGGTAGTAGCAGGTATCACCGCCCGCTATATCGAACTCTACGAAGGCATCACAGGCGAAAAACTCGTCCTTGATGCTGAGACAGAGGATATTGCAGCACGCATTGAGAACAACTTGACTAACTATTTAACAAAATAAGTATGGCAGGGTTCTTCGGGACTATATCACAAACCTCCTGTATCACCGATGTCTTCTACGGCACCGACTACCACTCCCACCTCGGTACACGCCGAGCGGGTATGGCAACGTACGACACAGAAAGGGGCTTCAAACGAAGCATTCACAACATACAAAACTCGCACTTCCGAACTAAGTTCGAAGATGAATTGCACGAGTTTAGTGGCAACGCTGGCATTGGTATCATCTCCGACACCGATGCCCAACCTCTGCTCATCAACTCACACCTTGGTCGGTTTGCTATCAGCACCATCGGCAAGATCAACAATATGGATGAATTAGTCAACCATTTGTTGAATCAAAACATGCACCTCACGGAGTTTAGTAGCGGACGCGTAAACCCCACAGAATTAGTAGGTTTGCTCATCGTACAAGGCAAAGATTTCGTGGATGGCATCGAGAATGTGTACAAGCAAATCAAAGGTTCATGCAGCATACTTATTCTCACCGAAGATGGTATCATCGCTGCTCGCGACTCATGGGGACGCACACCTATTGTATTAGGTAAAAGAGACAACGCCTACGCTATTGCCAGCGAGTCCTCATCTTTCTTCAATCTCGGCTTTGAGACGGAGTACTTCATGGGCCCTGGTGAGATTGTTCGTGTATATGCTGACCACATGGAGCAATTGCGCAAACCCAACGACAAGATGCAGATATGCTCTTTCCTTTGGGTGTATTACGGTTTCCCCACCTCCGATTACGAGGGTCGCAATGTAGAACAAGTGCGCTACGCATGCGGTCATGCTATGGGTAATAGCGATGATGTGAAAGCCGATATTGTCTGCGGTATTCCTGATTCAGGTATTGCTATGGCAATTGGTTATTCGCACACATCGGGTGTTCCATACCAACGTGCTATCACCAAATATACACCTACATGGCCACGTTCTTTCACCCCATCGCAACAAGCTACACGCGACCTCGTTGCTAAAATGAAACTCATTCACAACTACTCTATCCTACGTGGCAAGAGTGTTCTCTTCTGCGACGATTCCATCGTGCGTGGCACACAACTCCGCGACAACACCCGTTGTCTGATAGAAGCAGGTGCCAAGGATGTGCATATGCGTATTGCGTGTCCACCTATCATGTATGGCTGTCCATTCACCAACTTCACCACATCGAAGTCAGATATGGAACTCATCACACGCCGTATCATTGCAGAATTAGAAGGCGAGGACGCTGCACAAGACCCCGCACGTATAAAGGCATATGCGACAACCGATTCGCCTGAGTATCAACGACTCATGCGAGCGTTGCGTGATCGCTTTGCACTGAAGTCACTCAAATACACACGCATCGAAGATTTGATACAGGCTATCGGATTACCAAAATGCAAAGTCTGCACCTACTGCTTTGATGGGGCAAACCCAGAGAATAATTTAAATACAAAAATTATAAAAAATTAACTCAAAATTATCCAATATTAAACAGTAAAATTATATAAAATTTTGAGTAATTTTCTATAATATACTATAATTTTTGGAGAAAGCAAGATGACTCCTTTTAATAACGAAAAGTACATTCTCCGTCAGTCGGAGCATATCAAAGAACGCATTGCACAGTTTGGCAACAAACTCTACCTCGAACTTGGAGGCAAACTCTTTGATGATTTTCATGCCAGTAGAGTATTACCCGGTTTTCAACCCGATAGTAAACTCACTATGCTTACGCAACTGCGTGATACACTGGAGATTGTGATTGTCATATCCGCTTCCGACATCGAGAAAAACAAAGTACGTCAAGACTTAGGCATTACCTATGACGTGGATGTACTGCGTTTGCGCGATGAGTTTATCGGTCGAGGTTTTATGGTCAATTCGGTGGTAATTACTCACTACAGTGGTCAAACATCCGCACAGATGTACCGTCAGCGATTAGAACGACTGGGTATCACTACCTATTATCACTATACGATAGATGGCTATCCACATAACGTGGCACTCATAGACTCAGAAGAAGGCTTTGGCAAGAACGATTACATTGAGACAACTCGCCCACTCGTAGTAGTTACGGCTCCTGGTCCTGGTAGTGGTAAAATGGCAGTTTGCCTCTCGCAACTCTACAACGAGCATGTACGCGGTAATCAAGCAGGATACGCTAAGTTCGAGACTTTCCCCGTCTGGAACCTACCCCTCAAGCACCCTATTAATATGGCATACGAGGCAGCCACAGCCGACCTCAACGATGTCAATATGATTGACCCATACCATCTGGAGGCATACGGCAAGACAGCCGTTAGTTACAATCGCGATACAGAGATATTCCCTGTATTAGATGCCTTATTCACAGGTATTTACGGACACAACCCCTACAAGTCGCCTACCGATATGGGTGTGAACATGGTGGGCTTCTGCATCGAAGATGATGAGGCATGTTGCTATGCCAGCAAGCAGGAGATTATCCGTCGATACTACCACGCACTCAACGATTTTGCTAATGGCGATATCAGCGAATCGGTAGTTAATCGTATCGCCCGATTGTTCAAACAAGTAGGTATCAGCACCGCTGACAGACACACCACCGTGGCAGCCAACGAACGCAAAGAGCGCAACAATAATATAGCAGTAGGTGCGATTGAGTTGCACGACGGTACCATCATCACCGCCGAAGCCTCTCCCCTACTCGGTTCGAGTGCAGCACTCTTGCTGAATGCGACAAAGTATCTCGCAGGCATTGACCACGATGTAAAACTCATTCCACAGGAGATGATTGAGCCAATCCAACACACCAAAATCAGTTACCTACGAGGTCGCAATCCTCGATTGCATACTGATGAAGTGTTGGTAGCACTATCTGTCCTCTCCTTACACGATGAGAACTGCCACAAGACACTCGAAGCACTACCCCAATTAGCAGGCTGTCAAGTACACTCCACAGTAATGCTCTCCGAAGTAGATAGAAAAATCTTCCGCAAACTCGGTATCGAACTCACCTGCGATCCTGTGAGGAAGTAACGAGTGAAGGAGTGAATGAATGAGTGAATGAGTGAAGGAGTTAAAGATACGGTGCAAAGACTGCATCGTATTTTTTTATCCATTGTTTGGCAATCTGGTCATAAAGACGGAAGAAGGCTTGGTCGGACATAGCACCCGATACCCATTGCTCATACAACGGACGAAAGTCCTTCTCTATCTTCTGCTCTACCTCACGCGTACAGTCCAACAACGCAGGCCTGCCCTCTGCACCACGCAATATATTCTGCGTACTCACATACTTATTACCATTACTAATATGCAACGGGAAAGCCCACTCGTTCTTGATTTTCAATGACTTGTCGCACATCTCACAGTTGAGTTGCTTGCCCTCCTTAGCATGCTCGTTGCGTGCTTTCATATAGGCAGGCAAGTGGTCAGGATTCACCAACAAAGGTATAGCCACAGCACATGCAGGATAGCCCAATGCCGTCCACATGATAGGTTGAATGTTGAATTTTGAATTTTGAATTTTGAATTTTGAAGGAACACCCTCAAAGCACACCACTGCTGATGTGATACGGCGAGGGATAAAGTCCTGATCTACTGTATATTCAGGGGCATTATCCTTGTTGAAGTTCAAGTCTAACACCTCATGGCGGTATTGGCGAGAGAACAAATTCATCGCATCCAAAGCCGTCATTTCCTTCTCACGAGAGAAATTCTCCTTCATTATCGCACAAGCCGTTTGGTAACGCTCCCAACCTTCATAATCCTCATAACGCCCCGCAAAACTGAAATTCGTTACAACACGGTAGCCGTCGGGTTCTTCATTCACATCGTATTTAATATAACGGGAGTTGTTCATCTCGTAATAAGCAGCACCACCCTGCGCATCAATGATACCAAAGTTAGCCTCTACCCCCCAAGGCTGTGGATAGGTCTGAAGCCATGCCTCGAAGTCAGCAATCGTGGCACAATTAGCCAAAGCATGGTACATCAGTTCGCCCTCTCTATCCATCTGACAATCAAGCGTATCCTCACGAAGGTTATACGAGGCAGTATTCATAATACAGAACCCTGCTTCATTCATCCCCGACCACACTTCACCATCCAACATAGGCGAGTTCATCAGCCCAATAAACGCATACTTCTCTCCCTGAAAATATGCAATGCGATTATTCAGTTCGCCCGTGTCGCGGTGCTTGAACATCATCGGCTTGCCCGAAGGAGTAGCACTGCCACTAATAATAAAAGAAGTGCACGCGTGGAGAGGCGATAAGGCAAAAGGCGAAAGGCAAAAGGCAAGAGATAGGCATATTGCCAAAGAAATGATTCGTTTCATGGGTCTAAATTATTCAAAGTTATTCAAAGTGGTTGCAAAATTACAACTTTTTTTTGATATATGCAAATTTTTTAGTAATTTTGCAGCATGAATTCATTTCGTCGCTTCATAGATCGCTATGCTTTGATTATTGCTATGGTAATTGGCGTATTTGGTTGGCGTTGGTTTCGCCACTTAGGTTGGCTGACCAGTCCGCTGATATTCCTAATGTTGTTCTTCACGTTCTGCAAGATCAACCCTCTTGACCTACGCCTGCGCCGTTGGCACTTTATCGTATTGGCAGTACAGTTGGCATTGGTACTGGGGGGACTGGCGATTGGATATTGGTTATTGGCGATTGGCGATTGGCAATTGGATATTGGTGTAGTGCTGCAAGGATTAGTGTTGTGCTTGATTATGCCTACTGCGACGGCGGCGCCGATAATAGCAGGCAAATTAGGCGGGAGCATACAAAATCTAACCACATTCACCCTGCTGAGTAATCTGCTCACCGCATTGGTCGTACCTGGACTATTTCCCGTGCTCAATCCCTCAACCGATATTGCCTTCTTCTCGGCTATGTGGCAGATATTGTGCCGCGTAACCCCATTACTCATCTTGCCATTCTTGTGCGCTTGGGGGGTGCGATTAGTGTATGAGGGCTATCATCGACGCAAAGGCATAGTACGCCGTTTTACACTGAATAGGACTTGGGCGAGCATGCCGTTCTATCTGTGGATATTGCTCTTGGTGGTATTGATGGCAAGAATCACAGACACACTGCTGAACGTGGTATATGAGGGATGGATGATTGGTGTGATGTGTGGGGGCGCGTTGGTGGCTTGTATGTTGCAGTTTGCTTTGGGCAGATGGATAGGATACCGTTTCCCCGCAGATAGTCATGGTGCTGATTTTCAGGACATTCTAATTAATCCATCAGCAGTTAATTATACATTATCGGAAAAAAGCCGTATCACTGCGGGACAAGCCTTCGGACAGAAAAACACCGCATTAGGTATCTGGATGGCACAGATGTTCCTACACCCCTTAGCCGCCATTGCTCCCGCAGCATATATCCTGTGGCAAAACCTGCTGAATAGTTACCAGTTGTGGAAAGCAGGAAAGAAGAAATAGCAAAAGTGCACTGACAAAATAGTATTACAAATCAACCTATCAAACCTTCGCCATTTGTGTTTTGGACATAAGTGGCGATTTTCTTTTCTCTAAACATTAAACAGTAGTGCACTTACGGGGTTCCCGAAAACGCTCTCATAGCGTTTTGGGGTGTTAGTAGCGCGTTCACTAAACAAAATCCCCACTCAGAAGAGAGTGGGGATTTTTTGTAAAAAGTAGCAATTATTAAGATTCTTTCTCTTTTCGTTTCTTTATCCGTTGCCCAATTTCACCGAGAGACGACCCTGAGAACTCCGAGAGAACTCCCCGAGACCGCCCAAACGAAAAAAGTGCGTTTTGTTAAGATTGCGACAAAATAGCCAGTTGTATTTTCGGACATAAGTGGCATTTTTTTTACACTACTCTTGCACAATTCAAAAAAATGTAGTAATTTTGCAGTCGCAAACGAAAGTTTGCAGACATATTATAAAATGCGTTTATTAGTGCTTGTTTTGGTCTATAGGAATCTGGTAAATTTCATAATCGCCCAAAACAAGAAGGCAGTAAACGCCCTTTGGGATATGGATTATCCCGCCGCAGAGCGTCCATACGTGGACTGCTCTGTTTGGTGGCTTTTCATATTCGGCGTGGGCGTTGCATGCTTATTCTTGCGAAAGGGTATACCAGAACCTCTATAGAGAGAATAAGCAAAGGTAAGGTTCCACGCTTTTATTTTTGTACCCGATTTTGAAAAATATCCTATTATTAAGATTTATAGAAATCGCTAGATAGGGATATACGGTGCGAATTTTGTAGTAAAACTAGAGATCGTATCCGTGGG
>JAZNMH010000005.1:0-84054 GCA_045579505.1 Paludibacteraceae bacterium | reverse complement strand
AAAGCAATACTTTCTTGGCGTTGTTTGGGCTTCGTCCCTTGCCCACTCCGCCTCGTTGTATTGCTTTGATTAGCTTATGGCAAAAATGGACTGCAATAAACTATGGGAGAAGAACAACACGGAACCCAAGGCTGCCGCTGCGCCCGCCAGGAGAGTTGTTGTAACGGTCGGCAACGCGACAGCCGGAAGCACTGTTGAACCAGCTACCGCCCCGAATCACGCGGTCGGACCCCGACGATTGACCCGTAGGGTTAGTCTGCGCATTGCTGCTGTAACGGCCAAGCCAATCTTGGCACCACTCATATACATTACCACTCATATCATACAAGCCCAACTCATTCGCTTGTTTTTGCTTCACAGGGTGTGTCTTGAAACTGCTATTGTCCCCATACCAAGCCACATCGCTCAATGTAGTGCTACCTGCATACTTATACCCTTTACTCTTCTGACCACCGCGAGCAGCATACTCCCACTCCGCTTCAGTAGGCAAACGGAATTTTTTGCCTGTCAATTGATTAAGTTTCGTGATAAAAGTCTGGCAATCATTCCAACTAACCCCTTCAACAGGCAAATTCGTACCAGAGAAATAGCTTGGATTACTACCCATCACGGCCTTCCACAACTCTTGTGTCACCTCCGTTTCACCAATATAGTAATCCAATAACGTCACTTGATGCGTTGGCTTTTCCCAGTCATACGCATCACTTCCCTGCTCCGCAGTAGCACCCATTGTGAACGTGCCACCCTGCACCTTAATCATATTAAACGACACACCTTTAACGGTGATAGTTTCTACTGCTCCGCCTTGTGGTGCGGCAGGAACTACTGGCGCTTTGGCAACGGTCTTTGTCAGCGTAAAGTCCAACATACTCTCTTGGTTTTCTGCTATCTGCACCGATTTTTCTTGCCGGTCGTATCCGTCTTTCTCCAAACGGATTGTGTGTGTACCTATCAGCAATTCGCTAACAAACAATGGACTTGAGCCTACTTTCTTTCCATCCACATACACAGCTACATCCGCAGGCGAACCATCCACAATCAGCGAACCATAGATAGGCAAAGGATTATTGAGCGTAATAGTCTGTCCTGCACTTTTTGGTGTAATACGCACATTCGTATATGCTGAATGGTGGCTCGCTTGGCGCGCTTCTACACTATGCTCGCCTAACTCCAATGTACCCGTCCAACGAGTAGTCCCTAAGCGATTGCCATCCACGTAAATATCAGCACCCTCATTCGTTGTCAAAGTCACTTGCGCGAAGTTCGCCTCCAACGAGGGGCGGATAGTTGTAGTCTTGCCATCCTCAATAGTAATCGTGATGGAATAGTCTTTGTATTTCTCTTTCTGAACACGTAGCGTATATACGCCCGAACTCATCTCTCTGTTATTCAATGGTATAGTACCCAATTGTATCATACCACCAGTAGCAGTATTTGTAGCAAAAACATAGCCCCCTTGCGAGATATTATCCCCCGCGATTGTCAGCCAACCAAACTGCGGAAGCAAATCCACCGTCATCTCGGTTTGCGTGGCTGACACGGTAAAAGTGCCCTCTTTCGTGTGGTATTTATCCGCAGCAATACTATAACTGTATGTCCCATAATTGAGCATTTTGCTCGCTATGCCTCCCTCACGCATGGGCAGGATCTCTTGCACGCCATTTTCCACAACAGTTACCACAGCATTGGTAGGTGTAACGCGAAACTTAAAGAATTGGCGTTTAGGGGCTTGGGTAGTTGTTTGAGGAACGCTTTCCTCCTCGGGTACAAAGCTTACCCTGCAATCGTACAAACAATTGGGCTCCAACTGCTGCATATTGCTCAGCAGTACGCGCTCGCAACCATCGCCACAGTCAATATAAATCATCGGATGGCGAGGTGCACGCACCAAAAATAATATCTGATTGGAATAAGTAGTAACACGTGACTCTACGCCCATCTGCTGACCCATATACAGCGTCACACGTTCTTTAGCTGTACGAACGGCTTGGGCATTACCCTCCAAGTGCATACGTATAACCGCATAACGGAATGAGGGACTCGTAATAGGCGTCTCAAACGAGCCAAACTCGTTCTTATACATCGCCATCACAGAGGCATGTGGCACCAACTTCATCTCCTCCACTATCGTCACAGACTGACCGAATGTGGGTATCATCCCCAACCAAAGACACAAGAGTGTTAGTAATAATCGTATCTTTCTCATATTATTTTTAATTTTCAACCCGCAAAATTACTACTTTTTTATGATATATGCAAGAAAAAGCGAAAAGTTCGCTATTTTTTGTTTAGTGGACGGCGCTTTGCGCCTACTGTTTAGGGTTTAGAGTTATAGGGCAATCTTAACAAAACGCACTTTTTCAGTTTTGGCGGTCTCGGGGAGTTCTCTCGGAGTTCTCAGGGTTGTCTCTCGGTAAAATCATGCACCGTATGGCGAAACAATAAGAAACCAAATCTTAAGAAAACGCACTTTTTGCACTACCACACTACCACATAAAAAAATGTGTCGATACTATGAATATGGGCGGTCGTGCCTACCCTATACGGCACTACCCTATAGCCATACGGCTGCGTGACCGCGAGGGTCGCGCCATTCTATGTATTGCGCTATCTCCTCAGAGTGGGGACTCTTCGGGCGCAATACTCGGAGTGCGTTCCGTCGCACTCCTTCACCTCAAACGTATAATTCAAAAAGTCATTTATCGGTTTCGCTGCACGCGAAATGTCCGTTACCAAATCCAAGAAATCAGGCGCACACACTTGCTCATCGGTCAATGGCGTAGAGAATGTATATGCCTTGCGCTTGAGCCAGTCAGCATGCACGAAATCCGCAGGGAAACCTTGTGGCACCTTCTTGAGCATATACTCCGTACTAAAATCTTGGAAATAGTTATTGGTCAATGGATTAGCAAAAATGCTTTCTACCTCGTCATAATTAGCATAAATCTCTTTGCGCAAGGCATGAAGCAAGTCCTTGTTTGGACACCAAATACCACCACCAAACATACAACGATTAGGTTCAAGATGAATATAATACCCCCCACGATCGCTCTTCCTGCCACCTTTTACCGCAGGAAAAATGCCAAACCACTCCTTAAAAGGACGCTTATCGTGCGAAAAACGCACATCACGATAAATACGCCAAATACAATCCTTGGGCTGCAAACCTGCCAACTCTGGGTCAATCTCCACCAAACGCTCCAACCATTGGGCAGTAAACTCCTCTACCTGTTTATGGCAACGGATATACCAATCTTTATGCTCATTAAACCATTCGCGGTTGTTATTGCACGATAATTGTGCCAAAAAATCAAGAATTTCTTTCATATATCAAAAAAATGTTGTACCTTTGCACCCAAATTCAATGGGGCTCCATAGTTCAATGGATAGAATACGGGTTTCCTAAACCTTAGATTCGGGTTCGATTCCCGATGGGGCTACAAAGGTACAACAATTTTCTCGAATGGCAAAACAAAAAGCAAAATTTTATGTCGTTTGGCAAGGGCGCGAGTCTGGTATCTACGATTCATGGACAGCGTGCGAGGCTCAAGTAAAGGGCGTTGCTGCCAAATACAAAGGTTTTGCTACGCTTGCTGATGCCGAGCAAGCCCTTGCCGATGGATATGAGAAGCATATCTCCTTTACGCCTCGCGCCACATCCTCCGCAACAATTCCACCTACTACTCCACTCTCCTTTGATGACATGCTCAAATTTGGCGTGAAGTTACCAGCACTGGCGGTCGATGCTGCCTGCTCGGGCAACCCAGGTAAGATGGAGTTTCGCGGAGTGATAGCAGACACCAGCACACAGGTTTTTCACCGTGGACCATACATAGGCGGAACGAACAACATAGGCGAGTTCTTGGCTATTGTCTTGGGATTGGCATACCTCAAGCAGAAAAACCTGCCTTGGGCACTCTACTCGGATAGCAAGACCGCCATAGCATGGGTGAGACAAAAGCAGTGCAAGACCAAGATAGAATGGACTGCACATAATCAAGACCTGCTAATAGCAGTTCGTGCAGCCGAGAAATGGCTGCACGAAAATACTTGGACTACCCCTATCTACAAATGGGATACCGAACACTGGGGTGAGATTCCTGCTGACTTTGGCAGGAAGTGATACCACTAAACCTACTTCACAGGATTATCCTGCAATCCCCAACCCGTAATCGTAGCGATATATGGTATATAGGCATAGGAGAACTTTTGATGACCTATATAATTAGGGTGCATGCTTGCGCCCAAGTCCTCATCCGTAGAGAGATGCAAGGTAGGACAGCATGCCATGAAATGCACATTAGGCATTGGGCAGAACTTCACCATATCGCGCATGTAATCCAACAAAGTGCTATGCGCCTTGGATGACACACAAAGCACAGGGTGATCCTCACCATAATAGTCCTTAATGGAACGAATCAGGCGATAATAGCCATCGCGGAACTTCTCGTAGGATGGTTGCATGGCTACAGAGAAGTCGTTTCCACCCAAATAAATACATGTGATCGCAGGACGAATGTCCGACTCAGCCGCATTCCAACGTGTAGCCTGCGCAGAATCCATATCAAAAGTCTGTAGGTAGCGATCAGGCATATGATAGCCTGCAAACTTAGAATTATAGTTACGCGCAGCACCCATACCCGAGTGCGCAATCACCACATAATCCGCATCAAAATAGCGAGAGAGGATAGCACAGAACGAACGCGAGGCATTCTCCGTCTCAGGTGTAAACTTCGCCAAACGACTGGTATCATCTACACCAAAACCGCAGTCATAACTGGCACCAATAAACTCCAACTGGCGCTTGCGAATAGGCTCTGCTTGATAAAAAACACCTTTCGCATCGGTAGCGAACTCGTGGATAGTCATTTTGCCCTGCTCACCTTCGGTGCGCTTTTGGACAATGACTTGATGCTCTTTAATCTTTGATTTCTTCAAATAAGCGGGGTCTATCAGCTCAATGATAGTATCGGCACTTGCCACCTCTATGATACGATGAGGCTCAGCGCTCATGGGGGCATCTATCCACACATTATAATAATTGTGGCGTGTAGCTGCCATCTCAGGTGTAGCATCCCACTTCGTATCGGTTGCACGCATGGTTAAAGACCTACCCGAGAAAGAAAGGCGAAAATAGGTAGCCGTCCAGTCGAAAGATACATCTGTACCCTCTACCAATGTACGTCCCACATACGTTACGCGAGAATCATTTGCGGGGATAGTTTCTGCAAAAGCAGTAAAGGTCAGCAGCATCATGGCTGCAAGGAAAAATATCTTTTTCATAAAAATTGGTGTATGGTTACTTAACAGGCATATCCTGTAATCCCCAACCAGTAATCGTAGCGATATATGGGATAATAGAATAAGCCAATTTCTGTTGTCCATTGTAGTTAGGATGCCAACCCGCACCCATGTCCTCATCGGTATGTGAGTGCTGAGAAGGACAATAGCCCAACCACTCCACGTTCTTCAGTCCACAGTTGCGCACTACATCACGCACATAGCGGAACTGATAGTCGTTGGTCTTAGATGCCACACAAAGCACTGGATGGTCCTCGCCGTAGTTCTCCTTAACATAACTCAAAAGACGCATATACCCTTTGCGGAACTTGTTATAGTCAGGCATCATATTGGAAGAGAAGTCATTGGTTCCCAGATAAATGACAGTAATGTCAGGACGGAAAGCCGATTGCTCTACTGACCAACGCGTGGTAGAGTCGCGGTCAATAGTATATTGATAAATATCGGTCATGACTTCCCATGGGATATTGGAACCTGCATTACGGCAGATACCACGTCCCGAGTGCGCAATGGCCATATAATCGGCATCGAAATAGCGAGAAACGATACTGGCGTATGTGCGAGATGCATTCTCCGTCTCGTCGGTAAAAGGATCTGTGCGGCTTGGAGCATCCACACCATAACCGCAAGTATAGCTATCGCCGATGAACTCAATCTGACGTTCCTTGAAAGCAGGAGCTTGCAAGAAACGACCATCGGTAATGAACTCGTACACAGTAGTCTTGCCACAGCCTGCCTCGGTGCGTTTTTGTATAACTACCTGATGTTCTTTGATTTTGGATCTCTTCACATCAGCAGGTAGAATCAAGTTGATAATCGTATCATTGCCCTTAACCTCTACGATACGTGTTGGTTCTGCGCTGGTAGGAGCATCCAACCATACGGCATAGAAATCGCGCTTGCTATCAGTCACACGCATTGATAGAGATTTACCCGTGAAAGCCACGCGGAAATAGCTGGCTGGGAAATCAAAAGTGAGGGCACCATTGCTCTCCAACGCACGACCTACGAAAGTAAGACGCGAGTCAGTGGCAGGGATAGTTTCTGCAAAAGCAGTAAAGGTCAGCAGCAATAGGGCTGCAAGTAAAAACGTTTTCTTCATAACTCTTGCCTCTAAACACTAAACTACTACTTAACAGGCATATCCTGCAAACCCCAACCCGTAATCGTAGCAATATATGGGATAATGGAATAAGCCTTCTTTTGCTGTCCGTTGTAATTAGGGTGTACATCTGCACCAAGATCCTCATCAGTATGGAGGTGCTGTGCAGGGCAGTAACCCAAATAATGTACATTAGGCATATCGCAGTTATTCACCAAGTCGCGCACATAGTTGAAGAGATATTCGTGTGTCTTAGTTGCTACGCACAATATCGGATGGTCTTCCCCATAATTCGCCTTGATATACTTGAAGAGACGATAATAGTGCTTGCGGAAGTCCTCGTAACGTGGTGCCAAGGCAGTTGAGAAGTCGTTTGCGCCCAAATACACAATAGTCATAGCAGGATGAAAATCTGACTTAGTAGCATCCCAACGAGTTACCTGAGTAGAATCTTCATCAAACGTTTGGAGGTAACGGTCTGGCATCCACCAGCCTTTGAACTTGGAGTTATAGTTGCGCGCAATACCCATACCAGAGTGCGCAATAGCCACATAATCAGCATCAAAATAGCGTGATACAATACCTGCATACGAACGAGAAGCATTCTCCGTTTCAGGAGTAAAACGTTCTTTACGACTCTTTGCATCAATGCCATAGCCACAGGTATAGCTATCACCGATGAACTCCAATTGGCGCTCACGGAGTTTCTCTGCGGGGAAGAACTGCCCCTTCGCATCGGTAGCAAAGGCATGAATAGTGGTTTTGCCTTGCTCACCCTCAGTACGTTTTTGCACAATCACCTCATGTACCGCACGACGCGATTTCTTGAGATAGTCAGGGTCAATGAGTTCTATAACGGTATCATTACCAGCCACTTCAATGATACGATGAGGATCTGCACTGGTAGGTGAATCAATCCACACATTGTAGTAGTTGTGGCGAGTAGCAGCCTTATCCGCATCTGCATCCCATTTGGTGTCAGAAGCACGCATAGTCAGCGATTTACCCGAAAAAGCAATACGAAAATAGGTAGCAGTCCAGTCAAAGGACACATCCGTACCCTCAACAAGTGTACGACCCACATACGTCACACGCGAATCATTTGCGGGAATAGTTTCTGCAAAAACAGCAATGGTCAGCAGCATCGTGGCTGCAAGGAAAAGAAGTTTTTTCATAGAATTAAAAGTAAGGACTTTAAGGACATTAAGGTCATTAAACATAATATTTCAAAAAAAGCAAAGGCGTAAGACCAATAGTCTTGCGCCTTTACACGATTTATCAATTATTCGAATGCGCCCATCTGCAACATCGACACCTCTTTAGGAGTCAAGAAGCGATATTTGCCACGTGCCACATTCTTCTTGGTGAGTCCTGCAAAAGACACACGGTCCAACTTGGTCACCTTGTAGCCCACCTTCTCGAACATACGGCGCACCACGCGGTTTTGTCCAGAGTGGATCTCAATACCGATATGCTTGCGGTCTTCTTGTGGGAACTCCAATGCATCAGGAGCTACTTTCTCATCCTCTATCATCACACCAGCACGCAAAATAGTCTCATCAGCCTCCTCCAAATCACGATCCAGTGTCACAGCATAAATCTTCTTCTTTCCATACTTAGGGTGTGTGAGTTTAGCCGCCAAGTCACCATCATTGGTCAGAAGCAGTACACCCGTTGTATTGCGGTCCAATCGACCAACAGGATAAATGCGCTCCGCGCACGCGTTACGCACGATATCTAATACGGTGTGACGCTCTTGTGGGTCATCAGTCGTGGTCACAGTATTCTTAGGCTTGTTAAGCAGGATATATACCTTACGCTCGCGACGAACTGGCTGATTATGGAACATCACCTTATCGGTAGGCAATACCTTAGCACCGAGATTGTCCACCACTTCTCCATTCACGGTGATGACACCCGCAAGGATAAAGTCATCAGCTTCGCGGCGCGAACAGATACCCGCATTAGCCAGATATTTATTCAAGCGGATTGGCTTAGTTGGGTCTTCGTAATTCTTAACATACTCTTGGCGCTTGCGTTGCGAATATACACCAGGGTTATGTTGTTTTCTTGGTCTGAATTGACGTTCAGCAGTTGCTTCACCTTCAGCATGGAAAGATGGACGTCTTTCTACTTTCTCTACGCGTACAGCTCCAGCCGTGCGTGTAAATCGTTGACGTTGTCTTCCTCCCTCACGATTAGGACGTTCTGTAGGTGCATTAAAGCGAGGACGGATGGATGCTCCGTCGGCTGAATAGTGTACGCCATTATGCTCACGCGGATTCGCATCTTGCGAGTAGCCACCACGGCGTGGGGTGCGGTTGTTTGGATCAAACATAATTCTATTAGTAAATAATGTTGGTTTAGTTAGTTCTTTTTTCACGCAAAGGTCTTGGTTGATTTTCAAAATATAGGCTCCGAGTTGCGCTCAGAGCCTATATCTGCTGTGTTCAAACGTAGCATGTTCGTCTCTCGACGTCTCATGCAGAATCGCTACACTTAGGCTTCCGCAGCTTGCTCTACAGCCAATTTACCACGATAGTATCCGCAAGTTGGGCAGATAGTGTGATAGATGTAGTGAGCGCCACAGTTAGGGCAAAGTGCCAATGCTGGCATTTTAGCTTTGTCATGAGTACGACGTTTCGCTTGTCTGGTGTGCGATTGTCTTCTTTTTGGATGTGCCATAATTCTTTATTATTTTATTAGTTATTTTAATAGTTGTTTCAAGGTCCATTTTGTCGAATTAGCCACGCAGAACGACTATCCTTCATCCTTTACCCTTGTATATCATTTTTCATCATCCAACTGGAGGCAGAGGTGGTTTTGGAGAAGTGCATCCATTTCGGGATTGCAGCCACCTTCTTGGTGACTATGCACCAGTGGGAGATTCACTATGATCAATTCGTATGCTAACCATGCCAGGTCAATTTGCTTCGTATCTTCCTCAAACTCCAATTCCTCCTCATACACATCCACCTCTACATCCATCGCGTCCAAACATCTATCACAAGTCACTTGCACTTGACCCATAATATCCATATCCACACTAAAGTCCTCCTTGCGAAGATTAAGACGTGCTTTCACATCTATCGTACCACCCAGCAATTCTGAGTTCTCAATAGTCGAAAAATAAGAGTTATCCAGTTGTAAATCAAACAGATGTTCCCCTATTTCCAACTTATCCAATTGTACGACATGCTTCGTATTCTCACTCATTTCTCCACAATTTTGCAAAATCAGCGTGCAAAGGTACTGCTTTTTTTTGAGATACGCAAATGTTTTCGCGTTTTTTTGTAAAAAAAAAGATACACTACACCTATATAGGGCATATCACTATCCCACCGTCACATCAGAATTAATCTTACGAATCAGTCCTTTCAGCACATCACCTGGTCCAAACTCATAGAACTCTTTTGCTCCATCTGCAATCATCTGCTGCACACTCTGCGTCCAGCGAACAGGCGAAGTCAATTGCTGAAGCAGTTGTTGCTTAATCGCATCCTTATTTTTCTCTGCGCGCGCAGTTACGTTTTGATATATCGAATATTTAGGCGCATAAAACGCAGTATCCATGATCGCTTTTTGCAAGCGCTCTGCCGCAGGTTGCATCAATGGCGAATGGAAGGCACCACCCACTGGCAACTTTAATGCCCGTTTAGCACCTGCTTCCTTTAATGCTTTGCACGCCTGCTCCACCCCTCTGAGCGAACCAGAAATGACCACCTGACCAGGGCAATTATAGTTGGCAGCGACCACCACATCCTCCACACCTGCACACACTTCTGCCACCTTATCATCCGCCAAACCCAATATAGCTGCCATCGCACCAGGATGCAGTCCACAGGCCTCCTGCATAGCCAATGCGCGCTCACTCACAAGACGCAAACCATCACCCATATCCAACGCGCCAGCTATCACCAAAGCCGAGAACTCACCCAAACTATGTCCAGCCACCATATCTGGACGCAGCTTAGTCATCAAACGACATGCCACCACCGAATGGAGAAATATGGCAGGCTGCGTCACGCGCGTTTGACGAAGGTCTGCATCCGAACCCTCAAACATAACATCCGTCAGCGAGAACCCTAACAATTCATTCGCGTGCAACATCAACTCACGCGCCAAAGGGTAATTATCATACAAATCCTTGCCCATGCCTACAAACTGGGCACCTTGACCTGGAAAAACAAACGCTTTCATACCAATATACTATAATCAAACAAATTTGACTGCAAAGGTATAAAAAAAATACGATTTCACCAAACATATACACTATTTTCCATACTATTTAACAAATTAAAGCAAAATATTTGCATATTTAAAAAAAAAATCGTACCTTTGCAGGCTGAAATAAAAATCACGCAAAATAGAATATTAACACTATAAAAGATTTTTTAAGAAATGGACAACAAGAAACGAGTTTACACCTTCGGTAACGGTAAGGCTGAGGGTAACGCATCAATGCGAGAGACATTGGGCGGTAAAGGAGCAAACTTGTCTGAGATGAACCTTGTGGGCGTTCCAGTACCTCCAGGTTTCACTATCACCACGGATGTTTGCAATGAGTATTATGAAGTAGGTCAAGAGAAAATCGTTGAGGTTCTTGACAAGGAAGTGAAAGCAGCTGTAGCTCACATTGAAAGTTTGATGAATAATACCTTTGGCGATCCTAAGAATCCACTCCTCGTGAGTGTTCGTTCTGGTGCTCGTGCTTCAATGCCAGGTATGATGGATACCATCCTCAACCTTGGTTTGAATGACGAAGTGGCTGCAGGATTGGTAGAGAAGACCAACAATCCTAAGTTCGTGTACGATAGCTACCGCCGTTTTGTACAAATGTACGGTGACGTAGTGTTGGGCATGAAGCCTGCCAACAAAGAGGATATCGACCCATTTGAGGCAATCATCGAAGAGGTAAAAGAGATTCGTGGCATCAAACTTGACAAGGATTTGACTGTGGACGAGTTGAAGCTCCTCGTAGCTCGCTTTAAGACAGCTATCAAGGATCAAACAGGTAAGGACTTCCCAACTGATCCTGTAGAGCAACTTTGGGGTGCTATCTGCGCTGTGTTCCGCTCTTGGATGAACGAGCGTGCAATCCTCTACCGTAAGATGGAAGGAATTCCAGATGAGTGGGGAACAGCCGTAACCGTTCAATCCATGGTATTCGGTAACATGGGCGAGACCTCTGCTACGGGTGTATGCTTCAGCCGTGATGCTGCGACAGGTGAGAACCTCTTTAATGGTGAGTACCTCGTTAACGCACAAGGTGAGGACGTGGTAGCAGGTATCCGTACTCCACAACAAATCACCCTTGAGGGTAGCCGCCGTTGGGCTGCGCTCCAAGGTATCAGCGAGGAAGAGCGTGCAAGCAAGTATCCTTCTATGGAGGAGGCTATGCCAGAGATCTACAAAGAACTCGACGCTATCCAAACTAAGCTTGAGAACCACTACCGCGATATGCAAGATATGGAGTTCACCGTACAAGAGGGTAAACTCTGGTTCCTCCAAACACGTAACGGTAAGCGTACTGGTACTGCGATGGTGAAAATCGCTATGGACCTCGTGAAAGAGGGTCTTATCGATGAGAAGACCGCCATTAAGCGTTGTGAGCCACAAAAGCTAGACGAGCTTCTCCACCCAGTATTTGATGCTAAGGCATTGAAGGCTGCTAAGGTGATTACCCAAGGTTTGCCAGCCAGCCCAGGTGCTGCTTGCGGTCAAATCGTATTCCACGCTGACGACGCTCAAGAGTGGGCTAAGGACGGTCACAAAGTAGTGATGGTTCGTATCGAGACCAGCCCAGAGGATTTGGCAGGTATGTCAGCTGCTGAGGGTATCTTGACCGCTCGTGGTGGTATGACCTCTCACGCTGCTGTAGTTGCTCGTGGTATGGGTAAGTGCTGCGTATCTGGTGCAGGTGCTATCGTAGTAGATTACAAAGCTAAGACCTTGACTATCGAAGGCGTTACCTATAAAGAGGGCGATTATATCTCTATCAACGGTTCTACAGGTCAAGTATATGCAGGTCAAATCCCAACGAAAGCAGCTGAATTGAGCGGCGACTTCAAAGAGCTCATGGATCTCTGTGACAAGTACACTCATCTCCAAGTTCGTACCAACGCGGATACGCCACACGACGCTCAAGTAGCTCGTGACTTCGGTGCTAAGGGTATTGGTTTGACTCGTACAGAGCACATGTTCTTCGAAGATAAGAAGATCGTAGCTATGCGCGAGATGATTCTTTCTAAGGACGCTGAGGGTCGTGAGAAAGCATTGGCTAAGTTGTTGCCATACCAAAAGGCTGACTTCAAGGGTATCCTTGAGGCTATGGACGGCTATCCAGTAAATATCCGTCTCCTCGATCCTCCATTGCACGAGTTTGTACCACACGATGCTGCTGGTCAAGAGACTATGGCTCAAGAGATGGGCGTAAGCGTACAAGAAATTAAGCAACGTGTTGACTCTCTCGCAGAGAACAACCCAATGCTCGGTCACCGTGGTTGCCGTCTGGGTATCACCTTCCCTGAGATTACCGCTATGCAAACCCGCGCTATCTTGAGCGCTGCTTGCGAGCTTAAACTTGAGGGTAAGAACCCAATGCCAGAGATCATGGTTCCACTCATTGGTATCCTCTATGAGTTCCATCAACAAAAGGAGATCATTGAGAAAGTAGCTAAACAAGTATTCGCTGAGTATGGCACAGAGGTAGAATTCGAGATCGGTACTATGATTGAGATCCCACGTGCTGCCCTCACCGCTGATCGCATCGCTACTGAGGCTCAATACTTCTCATTCGGTACCAACGACTTGACACAGATGACCTTCGGTTATAGCCGCGACGATATTGCAAGTTTCTTGCCTGTATATCTCGAGCAAAAGATCTTGAAGGTGGATCCATTCCAAGTATTGGATCAAAACGGTGTAGGTCAACTCATCCAAATGGCTGTAGAGAAAGGTCGCGCCGTTCGTCCAGGATTACGCACTGGTATCTGTGGTGAGCATGGTGGTGAGCCTTCGTCCGTTAAGTTCTGCGCTAAAGTAGGTATGAACTACGCATCTTGCTCTCCATTCCGTGTGCCAATCGCACGTTTGGCTGCTGCTCAAGCTGCTGTAGAGGAGTAATCGTTCAACCTTGTCAGGCGAGTTCAACTCGTCTGACTTTCCAATAAAGAAAAAGAGTTGCCACGAATGGGCAACTCTTTTTTTACACCTTAATTACATTAGTATATTATCGGCGCGTACTACCATCGCCACGAGATGAACTACTGCCTCCCGATGAACGCATAGATGAACTGCCCGATGAATAACTACCGCCCGACGAACGCATGCTTGAGCTGCTGCCCGATGAACGAATAGCCGAACTGCTGCTGGAACGCATACCCGCGTTACCACTCGAACGCATAGTCGCTGGACTACTCGAACGGCTCGCTGATGGTGCAGTCGAACGCACGGCCGTACTGCTACTACGCGTAGGTGTAGCCACTGTACTACTGGTGCGTGTGGCTGCCGAACGTGTAGCTGTGGATACACTATTAGCGCGCGAAGCGCTTGTTCCTCTGCTCACAGATGTACTGCGCGTTGCCGCAGCACGTGTAGCAGTATTTTCTCCACGACCACTCGCTGTACGCACATTGCTGCTACCAAAGGTACGCGACGCTGTACCCGCACTGCGCGTAGAGACGCGAGTCGCTGATGCGCCATCATCTGTTCCTACACGCGAAGCACTACGCACTGCCGTTTGGCGATTGCGGTCAAAACTGCGGGCATTGCTATAGTTGCGCGATGCATTGCGCGAAGCAAACGAACGCTCGGGATGACGTGTTGCATAGTCAGAACGACTTACACGGTCACGCATAGGCGCATAGTGTGGATGATGGTGATGACCTGTACGATATGTGCATATAGGATAGTAGTGGTGATGCCAATAGATATGATCCCAGTACAAGTGATGGGCTATACAGTGGTATGGATGCCACCATGTAGGCCAATAGTCCCAGTAGAATGGCGAATGCCAGCATACCCACGATGGTCCCCAAAACCAATCATATATCACAGGACGGTAGATATACACAGGCTCAATGATATAATCTGCACCATATATATATTCATCGCCTATCACTTGCACCGTTACTGATTCCGACTCTGGGTCTTTCTCCACAAAGATAGAAGCCACATCCTGATAAATATCCTTTGCCAATACTGCTTGAATAACTATCAAGTGACGGTTTTGATCTGCCGTTTCTATCACACGCAGATAGTCCACATTGCCATCTCCGTTCAAATCGAGGTTAGAAAAAGCAGAGTCAGGGTTATTAAGCATTTGCTCAAACTGCTCCAAGTCTTTGGCTTGTCCAAATAGCGTTGCCACAGTCTTGAGGTCAAGGTCCTCAGATATATCTGCATTAGTAGCAGTAACAGTCACAGTTTGATCTGCTCTCACAATTGACAATTGCCCTATGCACATTGTCATCAAAAAGATAAATAAAAATACTCGTTTCATGTTACACTAAGTTTAGATTATGATACATTTTCTCCTTTTTCGTTTGCATATAGCGCAAGTTGTAGGGGTTAGGAGCTATCTCTATTGGAATATTCTCCACAATTTCTATGCCAAAACTCTCCAACCCCACCCTCTTTACAGGATTATTGGTCATCAGTCGTAGTTTCTTAGCACCCATTATTTGCAGAATTTGTGCCCCCACGCCATAGTCGCGTTCATCAGGTTGGAAACCCAAATGGATATTGGCTTCTACGGTATCTTCGCCTTGCTCTTGCAGTTTGTAGGCGCGTATCTTATTCATCAATCCTATGCCACGTCCCTCTTGATTGAGATAAACAATAATACCTTTGCCCTCTTTCTCCACCATCTGCATAGCCTTGTGCAGTTGTTCGCCACATTCGCAACGTTTTGAGCCGAATATATCGCCCGTCATACACGATGAATGTACACGGCATAAGATAGGTTCATCATCTGCCCATTCACCTTTTTGCAATACGATATGCTCCAATCCATTATTCAATTGACGGAATGGGGTGAGCATAAACTCGCCATATTCAGTAGGCAGACTCACCGTCTCACCGCGCTCCACAAGTATCCCTTGTCTCATTGCCTCTTCGCCTTTTGCCTCATCGCTTTTCATACGATAGGCTATCAAGTCTTTAATCGAAATTAGACTTAGCCCATACTCAACAGCTACCTTTTCCAACTGTGGCATACGCGCCATAGTACCGTCCTCGTTCATAATCTCAATCAATGCTGCCACAGGTTGCAATCCTGCCAAACGCGCCAAGTCCACTGCGGCCTCAGTATGTCCTGCACGTTTAAGCACACCACGCTCTTGTGCATACAATGGATTAATATGTCCTGGACGACCAAAATCTTGTGGCTTAGCATTAGGGTCTGCCAACGCACGAATGGTCGCTGCACGATCTTCGGCACTCACGCCTGTGGTACAACCTTCCAGTTTATCCACAGTCACCGTGAATGGCGTACCCAGCATCGAGGTATTGTTTGACACCTGATGCACCAAATCCAATTCCGCACAACGTGTTTCTGGTAGGGGTACACATAGTACGCCACGTCCATGCTGGAGCATGAAGTTCACCTTCTCGGGTGTTATCTTTTCGGCAGCGATAATGAAATCGCCCTCATTCTCACGATCTTTATCGTCAACGACAATCACGAATTTACCTTCGCGAATGTCTTCAATTGCTTTCTCGATAGTATCCATATTTTATATATCAATCGTTTCAGTTTTCCAAATATCTTCATCCATGCCTCTGGGTTAAACAGTGTCGAATCGGTAGCGGCCTTGTAGGTCAAGAATATACCTATCGGCAGCAGCACCATCGAACTAAGCCACATACCCGCCCAGCAGGGCCACAGTGCCTCACGTGCCATCTTGTAACCCGTATTGTCAATGATATAATACACAATAAACATGACCACCGAAATCACCACAGGCATACCCAGTCCGCCTTTGCGCGTTATGGCTCCCAAGGGGGCACCAATAAAGAAGAACACCAAGCACGCAAAAGCCAAAGTGAACTTACGATGCAGTTCTATCTCGTGCTTGCGTATATAGCGTTGGTAATCATCTAACATAAGTGCGTTATAATCCACCTGATCACGTTGCGCCTTAGCCTTTTCCAGCGATGTCGAAGCGGCGCGATAGCGTTCTTCGGGCGTCAAACTGGCTAATAAGGTATCTACATCATATACCTTATCTTTAGGTGCTTCGCTTGCCTCTTCTTCCAAAATCCGCCCTGCCTTACGCTCACGAGCAAAATAGCGATTCTCCACAATCACCGCGCTCTGCTCTTCGCTTCGCTGATGCGCTAAGACTTGTACCGAATCAATCGAATAAATCAGTTCGCCCACATTCTTCGACACATGCTGGTCGCTTAACACGTCTTCGTCATAGCGGTTAAATTCCATATCGAAGTCTATTAATAGTTGTTTCTGCGCAAATGCCTCGCGACGATAGGGGATATTCTTCTCCGATTTCGTAGCACGTTTCTGCTGGCGGTCAAGGTTCTCAAACGATTCGCCACTATATAGTCTCAGGAGTAGGTACTTCTTATCCTCGGTAAAGAACAGTTGCCCCGAATCTGCCACCATGACTATCGCGTTCTGAAAGCCCTCCGAATAGTCATAGATCATCATATCGTAGAGCATGCCTATCTTCGGATTCTTGTGGCGCACATAGATGTTATAGCCATCTATGCCATCATAGAATTCGCCCTGTGGAATCTCCAATTCAGGTGATTTCTGACGTAGCGAGAAAATCAGCGCCCATAGTTTGACTTGCGACACGGGCAGCACATAATTAGAGAAGAGAAATGCACCGCCACAAATAAACATGATTGATATCGTAAGTGGACGCATGATACGAAACAGACTGACACCTGCTGCCTTCATAGCAGTGAGTTCACTCTTCTCACCCAGATTACCAAAAGTCATCAGTGATGCCAGCAATATAGCGAGAGGCAGTGCCAGTGGTACCACCGATGCTACAGCATAAATAAAGAACTCTGCCAACACACTGACCTCCACACCTTTGCCCACAAGATCCTTAATGTGCATCCACACAAACTGCATAAGCAGAATGAAAATGCAAATCATAAACGTCATCGCCAACAACCCAAGGAAATGCTTGAGCAAATAACTATCTATTTTTTTTATCCAACTCACCCTAACAAATTTTCAGCCACAAAATTCATTGGTAGCAAGTCGGATGCTGAGTCAAAAATATAGCACATATCTTCCCCATACAATACCACTTGCATTGGTTTGCCAAATCGGTGTTCTGTCTCCAACATTACTTGTCGGCATGCACCGCAAGGGCTGGCTGCATCTTTCGTAAAATGCCCATTGGTGTAGCACGCAATTGCCAACGCCTCCACACGAGTTTGTGGATAGTTAGCATTAGCAGCGAATAGCGTAGTACGCTCGGCACACAATCCACTGGGATAGGCTGCATTCTCCTGGTTACTACCCGTAATTATCTGACCATCAGCCAATCGCGCGGCTGCTCCCACATGAAAATGCGAATAGGGGCAGTAGGCTTTTTGTGTCATTGCTTTGGCTTTCTCCACGAGTTCGCGCATAGAGGGATTCATCTCCTCTACTGCACACGCAGTCACTTTTGTTTGTAATGTCAATTCTTTCATAATCGAGCCACTTTGGCATTTTTACCCAAAATAGTGCGCAAAGATAGTAAAAATATTTGACATACGCAAATATATTATATCTTTTTAATTTTTTAGTCATATTTGCTTGCGTATATACATTTTTTTCACTAACTTTGCACGCTATTTTGACAGAACTAAATACAATACAATATGAAAAGCAAAATCTTCACTCTTCTTGTGGCATGCTGCTTAGGTCTGCAAGCCATGGCTATCGACAAACAAGCATTGGCGGATACCCTCACCGCATTCGTGCATGAGCGCGCATTCGCTGAATCAGTAAGGGTCAGCAACATCCGTGTGAAAAATCAGTTTGTAACCGTTTACACCAACAAGGCACTGAGCGTTGTATCGCTCAGCGATAACGATGTGCGCAACTTGCGTTTGTTGGTCAGCCAAATGGTATTGGGCAACAACCAAGGTAGGGTAACTATCTACACCGATGGCTACGAGATAGGCGAGTTGGTGACATCACTCTATCGCCACCGTGCTAAGAACGCACGCTATACCCTACCCGCTACTACCCAGTGGGTAACCAACACCTCACGCCCATACGCGGCTAAACAAGGTTTGGACGGCAAGCATATTGCCCTCTGGGGAAGCCACGGACAGTATTTCCACCAACCTACCGAGTCCTGGCGTTGGCAACGCGCCAAGGTATGGACTACTGTAGAGGACCTCTATACCACCTCCTACACCATGCCTTTCCTCGTTCCTATGCTCGAGAACGCAGGTGCCGTCGTTGTACAACCACGCGAACGCGACACCCAAGCGCATGAGGAGATTGTGGATAATCCACAAGCCATGAGCAATGGTCAATGGACTATGGGACAAGGCGCAGGTTGGGCTACACCCGATAAACCCCTATTAGAAGGCGAGAATCCTTTCACTTTTGGTACCTATGCCACCGAGGCAATGGGCAACAAAGCCAAAGGCGAAATGAAATATACCCCATCCTTGCCAGAAGGCGAATACGCTGTATATGTCAGCTATCATACCCTACCTAATAGTACCAGCAAAGCGCAATACACCGTGATGCACAAAGGTCAAAAGACCACTTTCGCTGTCAATCAGAAGATGGGTGGTGGCACATGGGTATATCTTGGCACTTTCGCTTTTGATAATGACCAAGCCAACAACTACGTAAGTGTGGCTGCTGTGGCTAATGGCAAAGAGGTAGTAACTACCGATGCCGTGAAGTTTGGTGGCGGTATGGGTTCTGTGGCACGCTACAAACAACCCGATAGCTTTGAGAACGTACCTTCGTCCAAAGACCTGCCAGAAGGTGATGCTGTTATGATTGACAGTGCTGAACTCATTGCTAATCAAGCCAATGCTGTTACCAGTGGCTTGCCACGCTATATTGAGGCAGCCCGCTACTGGATGCAATATTCGGGTATTCCAGATAGCATATACAACTATACCGATAGCAAGAACGACTACGTGGACGACTACGCATCTCGCGGTATTTGGGTGAACTACCTCGCAGGTGGTAGTGCAGCTAACCCTAACGAGCCAGGTCTGGGTATTCCGCTCCATGCCAGCCTCGCTTTCCACACCGACGCAGGTGTGAAAGACGAAGTAGTAGGTACACTCATTATCTATAAGGACTACGACGACGAGAAGAACAAGAACTTCCCTACAGGCAAGAGTCGTATCACAGCTCGTGACTTGGCGGACTATATGCAAACGCAGATTGTAGAGGATATGCGCGCTATCTATGCGCCTGAATGGACACGTCGCCAACTCAACAACTCTTCCTACGCTGAGGCACGCCATCCTAAAGTGCCTGCTGTGTTGCTGGAATTGCTATCGCACCAGAACCCTACAGATATGAAGTACGGTCTTGACCCACGTGTACGTTTCACTATCTCACGCGCTATGTACAAATCGTTCTTGCGTTTCATGCACGAACAATATGGCACAGAGTACGTGGTACAACCATTGCCAGTGAACAGCATGGCTATGCGTATGGAGTCGGGATTCGCGACTCCCGATACCAAGTCCATTAAAGTAACTTGGGCTCCAACCAACGACCCTCTCGAAGCTACTGCTACACCTACTTATTATATTGTCTATACCCGCCAGAACGATGGAGATTGGGACAACGGCGTGCGCGTGGCGACCAACGAATATACGTTCACACCAGATAAGGGCACTCGCTACGATATTCGCGTGGCAGCGGGCAACGCAGGTGGTATCAGTTTCCCGAGCGAGACACTGTCTGCATATGTTGCACCAGAGGAGAAAGGACAAGTGCTGATTATCAATGGCTTCACTCGCGTGAGTGGTCCAGATTGGTGGCAAGATAGCATCTATGGCGGTATCCGTCCGTACCACCATGCTGTACCATACGGCAAGGGTGTAAACTATATTGGCGAGGTATATGACTTTGATAGTCGCAACGAGTGGAAGACCGACGACAACTGCGGTTGGGGTATGTGCCATTGCGACCACATGGACCACCCTACAGTGGGCAACACCTACGACTATCCTGCTATGCACGGTCGCGCATTGGCTGAGATGGGCTATTCGTATGTCAGCACCAGCGTGGCTGCTGTGGATAGCATAGCTGATTATGACGCTGTGGATGTGATTCTCGGTAAGCAAAAGACCGTCATTATGGGTAACGACACTTCGTTCCATTGTATGCCTGCTCATTTGCAACATGCACTTACCCACTACTTGCAACACGGCGGTCGTCTCCTGCTCTCGGGTGCACATATCGCCAGCGACATGCAGGGCAAACAGGATGCTGCCTTCACCAAGAATCAATTGCACTATAGTTTCCGTTGCGAGCAAGCTGCCCTGACGGGTAAGGTGCGTATTGAACGCCAATTGCCACAAGGCAATTATACGTTCCGCACCGAACCTAACGAGACAGTTATTCACACTGAGAACGCGGATGGTATTCATCCTGAAGAAGGTGGTATGATTGTAGCGCGTTTCCCAGAGACTAATGTAGGTGCTGCTATTGGTTATGATGCCTCTGAGGAAGGTGGTGCGAAGACACTCTGCTGGAGTTTCATGCTCGAGAGTGCATACGACTTCACCACCCTCTACCAACAAAGTATCAATTGGCTGATGAAATAATATGAAGAAAAAGAACTTACCATTACTGCAAAACATTGAGATTACAGGCATTGCTGCCGAAGGCAAAGCCATTACCCGCGTGGATGATATGGTGCTGTTTGTGCCATACTGCGTGCCTGGCGATATTGTGGATATACAAGTAACCCGCAAAAAGCACTCCTTCATGGAGGGTCGCGTAGAGCGTATCGTGACCCCATCCCCCACCCGTTGCGAACCTGTATGCAAACACTATGGCGAGTGCGGTGGTTGCAAGTGGCAGATCCTCCCATACGAGGAGCAACTGCGCCACAAGCAGCAGCAGATTCTCGATAACCTCACCCGTATTGGTAAGATTGAGTTGCCCGAGATCTCCCCTATCCTCGGCAGCAAGGAGATTTATGAATATCGCAACAAGTTGGAGTTCACTTTCTCCGACCGCAAATGGCTCAGTTGGGATACCATCCGTGCCGCAGGCGGACTGGAGAACGTGGACAACACCCACGGGCTCGGTTTCCATATCCCCAATTGCTTTGATAAAGTGTTGGACATCACCGAATGCCACCTCATGCCCGACATCAACAATCGCATACGCAACGGCATACGCGAGTACGCGCGCTCGTTAGGTATTACCTTTTATAGTGAACACGCGCACGAGGGACAACTGCGCACCCTTATCTTGCGTTCGAACCACAAAGGCGAGATTATGCTCATTGTCGTTTGGGCAGATGAACCCGACATGCGCCTGATGGAGTATATCCGCGATAGTTTCCCTGAGATTATCAGTTTGTTGTATGTCGTCAATCGCAAGTTTAATGATACGATTGGCGACCAAGAGGTGCATGTCTTCCACGGTCAAGACCATATCATGGAGCAGATGGAGAACTTGCAGTTTAAGGTAGGTCCTAAATCTTTCTACCAGACTAACACTTTGCAGGCATACGAGCTGTATAAGGTAGCGCGCGAGTTTGCAGGACTGACGGGCAACGAATTGGTGTTTGACCTCTATACAGGTACGGGTACGATTGCCAATTTCGTAGCGCACCAAGCACGTCAAGTGATTGGCATTGAGTATGTGCCAGAGGCAATTGAGGATGCCAAAGTGAATGCGAATATCAATCATTTGGATAATACGCTTTTCTTCGCGGGCGACATGAAGGATATTTTGAATGAGGACTTTATCGCGCAGTATGGTCGTCCTGATGTGATTATCACCGACCCACCACGCGCTGGCATGCACGAAGATGTGATTAATACGATTCTCTTTGCCGAGCCAAAGCGTATTGTGTATGTGAGTTGCAACCCTGCCACGCAGGCACGCGATTTGAATATGTTGGATAGCAAGTACCGTGTCGTAAAGGTGCAACCTGTGGACATGTTCCCCCACACCCACCACGTAGAGAATGTGGTATTACTGGAGAAACGGTAAAAGTTCACCAGTGAAACTTGCATTCAAGTTTTAATGTCCGAATAGAACATCTACGCACAAACGATTTGCAATCATGTCCATGCAGATAGTATAGGTTAATTAGCAAAACACATGCCTCATAAGTTGCGGTATAAAAAAAGGAGAAGAAACAGCGAATAACTAAAGCACCAAGTACTCCAAACAGGATAAGTATCCATGAACGAGTAGTAGGAGCTGACGGCAAGTGCTTTGGCGATTGAGAGATGGATCTAATGAGTGAACTTCTACACGTTTTTTTTGCATATATACATTTTTTTTTGTACCTTTGCGCCCAAATTGCGAAAATTGAGCATATATGATAACTATAGAACAACTAAAAGAAATTCAACAACGCGCGGAGAAACTCAAACAATACCTCGCGATTGATGAAAAACGCGTACAACTCGAAGAAGAAGAACTACGCACGCAAGACCCTGGCTTTTGGGAAGATGCCAAAGCTGCTGAAGTGCAAATGCGCAAAGTGAAAGGCATCAAAGCATGGATTGAGGGCTACGAAGGTGTACGCTCCGCTACCGAAGAACTGCAACTCGCTTTTGATTATTGCAAAGAAGAACTTGTTACCGAAGAAGAAGTAGATGCCGCATACGCTCACGCTCTCCATGAGGTAGAAGCCCTCGAAATGAAGAACATGCTTTCTCACGAAGAGGACCAAATGCCTGCTGTGCTGAAAATCGTTTCAGGTGCAGGTGGTACCGAAGCACAAGACTGGGCAGAACAACTCATGCGCCTCTACCAACGCTACTGCGAGAAGCACGATTATAAAGTAACTATCGCAAACCTGCAAGAAGGCGATGAGGCTGGTATTAAGACCGTTACCTTCAATATCGAAGGCGACATGGCATACGGCTACCTAAAATCCGAGAATGGTGTGCACCGCCTTGTGCGCGTGAGCCCTTACAACGCGCAAGGCAAACGTATGACCTCGTTTGCATCGGTATTTGTAGTGCCATTGATTGACGACACCATCGATATTCACGTCGATCCTGCAGGTATCTCTTGGGACACTTTCCGTTCATCGGGTGCAGGCGGACAGAACGTCAATAAAGTAGAATCGGGTGTGCGTTTGCACTATAAATTCATTAACCCACTCACCAACCAATCCGATGAGATTATGATTGAGAACACTGAGACACGTGACCAGCCAAAGAACCGCGAGAATGCTCTCCGCCACTTGCGTAGCCAACTCTATGAGCTCGAACTCGAGAAACGCCGCCAAGCCGCAGCGAAAGTAGAAGCGGGCAAGAAGAAAATCGAATGGGGCAGCCAAATCCGCAGTTATGTCTTCGATGACCGCCGCGTGAAAGACCACCGAACCAACTACCAAACAAGCAACGTGAATGCCGTGATGGATGGCGACATTGATGAGTTCATCAAGGCATATCTCATGGAGTTCCCAGATTAATGTTTAATGTTTAAAGTTTAAGGTTTAAAGGAAAGAATATATGAAAAAAGTATTATTATCAGTACTACTTGGTGCGTTTGCACTCAATAGTATGGCACAAGCCGACACCGCACAAGTCGCAAGCGATTCCATTGAGGGTTTCCGCTTCACCACAGTAGATAGCATTGCTATCACTCCTGTCAAAGACCAAAACCGCAGCGGAACATGCTGGAGCTACTCTACTATCGGTTTCCTCGAGAGCGAACTCCTGCGTATGGGCAAAGGCGAATATGATCTGAGCGAGATGTTTGTGGTTCACCACACTATGCTCGACCGCGCTGAATATGTAGTACGCATGTACGGCACTGCACAATTTGCTCCTGGTGGCTCTGCATACGATGTCATCTATTGCCTCAAGAACTACGGTCTTGTACCACAAGAGGCTATGCCTGGTATCCAATACGGTAGCACTCCTGCTGATACATTGCCTGTTCATACCGAACTCGATGCTGTAGCAGGTGGTGTAGTGGATGCAGTAGTTAATAGCGGACTCAAGAAACTCACCCCTGTATGGAAAAAAGCCCTCACCGCAGTATATGACACCTATCTCGGCGAGTGCCCTGAGACCTTTACCTACAATGGCAAAGAATATACTCCAAAATCCTTCGCTGAGGAATTGGGATTGAATGCAGATGACTATGTAAGCATCACCAGCTATACCCACCATCCATTCTACACCACATTCGCACTCGAAGTACCCGACAACTGGCGCATGGACCAAATGTACAACGTACCAATGGAAGAGATGATGGCTATTATCGACAACGCTCTCGCTAATGGTTACACCCTCGCATGGGGTGCCGATGTCAGCGAGATGTGCTTCACCCGCAAGGGCTTGGGCGTAGTACCAGAAGAGGAAGAAGCAGCAGACCTTACAGGCAGCGATGCCGCTCGTTGGTTGGGACTCTCCGCTACAGATAAACGCGACGAACTCACTAAGAAACCTCTCCCTGAGAAGACCATTACCCAAGAGATGCGTCAAGCTGCATACGACAGTTGGGAGAACACCGACGACCATGGTATGCAAATCTTTGGTACAGCCAAAGACCAAAACGGCAAACGCTACTACATGGTAAAAAACTCATGGGGTACCAAAAAGAGCGAGTATAAAGGCATCTGGTATGTATCTGAGGCATATATGCAATACAAGACCAACGATGTACTCGTTCACAAGAATGCTATACCAAAAGATATCCGCAAGAAATTAGGAATCAAGTAAACATAAAAAATACACACCTTATTATATATAATATAAGAAACAATGAAGAATTTTGTAGATGAACTGCGCTGGCGTGGTATGTTGCAAGACATGATGCCAGGCACCGAAGAACAACTTTTGAAAGAACCTACTGCTGCATACCTCGGTATTGACCCAACAGCAGATAGTCTGCATATTGGTCACCTCTGCGGTATTATGATGCTCAAGCACCTGCAAAACGCAGGACACAAGCCTATTGCATTGATTGGAGGTGCAACAGGTATGATTGGCGATCCCAGTGGTAAGTCAGCCGAGCGTAACCTGCTTGATGAGCCTACCCTACGCCACAACCAAGAGTGCATCAAGAAACAATTGGAGCGTTTTCTCAACTTTGGAGAAGGCGAGAATGCAGCCGAACTCGTGAATAACTACGACTGGATGAAGGACTACACCTTCCTTGATTTCGCACGCGAGGTGGGCAAACTCATCACCGTAAACTATATGATGGCAAAGGACTCTGTGAAGAAACGCTTCAACGGCGAGTGCAGCCAAGGTATGTCCTTCACCGAGTTTACCTACCAATTGTTGCAAGGCTATGACTACGTATATCTGAATAAACATAAGAATTGCAAGCTGCAAATGGGTGGTAGCGATCAATGGGGCAATATCACCACAGGTACCGAACTCATCAAGAAGATGGGCGGTGGCGAGGCATTTGCACTCACCTGCCCTCTCATTACCAAAGCTGATGGTGGTAAGTTCGGTAAAACCGAAAGCGGCAACGTATGGCTTGACCGCAAATATACCAGTCCATATCGTTTCTATCAATTCTGGCTCAATGTGAGTGATGATGATGCTAAACGCTATATCCGCATCTTCACTTGCCTCGACAAAGAAACAATAGATGCACTCATCGCTGCACACAATGAAGCGCCTCATTTGCGCAGCCTGCAAAAGCGTTTGGCTGAAGAAGTAACCGTTATGGTACATAGTCGCGAGGATTTCGAGGCTGCCGTAGAGGCAAGCAATATCCTCTTTGGCAACGCTACACACGAGGCATTGAGCAAGTTGGACGAGGAGACATTCTTGCAGGTATTCGATGGTGTAGAGAAACACGAAATTAGTCGCCAAGACATCAATGCTGGTATTCCACCACTCGACCTACTGGCTGAAAAGACCCACATCTTCCCATCCAAAGGCGAAGCGCGCAAAATGATTATCGCCAACGGCTTCTCTATCAACAAAGAGAAATTCACTGACCCACAAAAAACAATCACAGCAGATATGCTGCTCAACGGCAAATACCTGCTTTGCCAAAAGGGAAAGAAGAATTACTATATTGTAGAGGTTAAAGGTTAGAGGCACAAATAAGGGCAAAGGTAAAGGCTATTTTTGAGGCAAAAAGCAAAAAAATGCACAAAAATTGCACTTTTTTGCAGAAATATTTGGTCATGTCAAAAAAAAGCAGTACCTTTGCACCCGCTTTCGAGAAGGAAGTGTAATGGTGACCAATGGTATAAAGGCTATTACGTCAGATTTTGGTTCTGAAAATCTTGGTTCGATTCCAGGTTGGTCAACAAAAAAGCCCGCATGTCGGGCTTTTTTTGAGAGAAATCTCAAACGTGTGATGGGATACGGGCAGCCACACAGACAGCGCCAAGGCGATTAGGCGAAAGGCTATGAGGCCAAAGGCTGGAACATTGCCCTATTATTGAGTAACACTTTATAAAAGAAATGAAAACTTTTGAATTGGTAGGTACTCCACGTAGCGAGTACGGCAAGAAAGCTGCTAAGGCTTTCCGCAAAGAGAACCTCGTTCCTTGCAATCTCTATGGCAATGGCGAGAACGTAACTTTTACTGTAACTGTTGATGATGTTCGCAAACTCATCTACACTCCTGACACAATGGCTGTAGCATTGACCATCGGTGATGTAAAGAGAATGGCTGTTGTTAAAGAGTTGCAATTCCACCCTGTAAGTGAGGAGTTGTTCCACATTGACTTCTTGGAGGTAACCGAGCAAAAACCTGTAACAGTAGCTATCCCAGTACAACTCACAGGTCACGCTGAAGGTGTGAAAGCCGGTGGTAAGTTGTCACTCGAAATGAAGAAGCTGAAGGTAAACGGTATCTATACACAAATCCCTAACCGCGTAGAAATCGACGTTACTACTCTTGGTTTGGGCAAGAAATTGTATGTAGGTGCAGTAGAAATGGCTGAGGGTCTAAAACTGATGAACCCAGCAGACGCATGCGTAGCTCAAGTTAAAGCAACACGTGCAAGCCAACAAGCAGCTGCTGCCGAGAGCAAGGGCAAAAAGAAATAATACACCACTCATTAGAGCGGTAAACGAATAAGAGTGGAAAAGTTCTTTTCCACTCTTATTTTTCCCCCAGCCTTTACACTTTACACTATACACCAAAATGAAATACTTGATTGTTGGATTAGGAAACATAGGCAGCGAGTATGCCAACACGCGTCATAATATCGGCTTTATGATGTTGGATGCCTTCGCAGAGAACAAAAACGCGATATGGGAAGACAAACGCTATGGTTTTGTGGCACGTTGCCGAGTTAAGAGTGCCGAAATCATCTTACTCAAGCCCTCTACATATATGAACCTCAGTGGCAATGCGGTGCGTTACTGGTTGCAACAGGAGAAGATTCCCGTAGAGAACATGCTCGTGTTGGTCGATGACCTCAACCTTCCTTTTGGCAGTATCCGAATGCGCAAGCAGGGCAGCAACGGAGGACATAATGGACTGGGACATATTCAGCAAGTACTTGGTACACAGAACTATGCTCGCCTGCGCTTCGGTATCGGAAACGACTTCAACAAAGGCGCACAATGCAATTTCGTACTCGGCGAATGGAGCGAGGAAGAGCAGAAGGCACTGCCCGACCGTTTGAAACTAATCAGCGAAATTATTCCCTCGTTTTGCCTGCAAGGTATGGATAGAACGATGAATCTATTCAACGGCAAATAAAGCACCCCAACTCCCGATTCCCGATAATAATGAAGCAACTTTGGCAACATCCGTGGGTAGTAGCAACATGTAACCTGCTATTGGTGATGGTGTTATATACCATCTCACGTTTGTTTTTCTATTGGGTCAATATCGACCTATACCCCAGTGTATCTGCCAATCACCTATTGGAAATGCTGTTCGGCGGTATGCGGTTCGATTTGACTGCCCTGCTCTATCTCAATGCACTATATCTGCTGTTGGTACTATTGCCACTACCTACTGCCATTCGCAATCACACCACCTATATCAGCATAGCCAAATGGTCGTTCTGGCTCCCCAATATACTCGGTTTCATCGTCAATTGCATGGATATTGTGTATGTTCGTTTTACCGATAGACGTACCACTTGTACCGTTTTTACGGAGTTTCAGAACGATGGCAACTTAGCCAGTATCATCGGACAATCTATGGTGCAATATTGGTATGTTACGTTGTTCGGAGTAGCACTTATCGCCTTGTTTGTTCTTTGTACGCGCAAGCAATGGCAAGCACTCACTCCACGCAAAACGTGGGTATATTATGTTGCGGAAAGCCTATTGATGGTAGTTACCATCTATTTCGTAGTGATTGGCATACGTGGTGGCTTTGGCAAATACACCCGCCCCATCACTATATCCAATGCACTGCAATACACCAATACGCCACAAGAAACGGCTATCCTGCTCAACACACCATTTTCTCTGATGAAATCGTTGGAAAACACCACCTACCAACATCCACACTATTTCAGCAATGAGCAGGCAGAGCAGATTTTCTCGCCTATTCACACCGATGAAATCGAAGCCAACGAGCGATTAGGCAGCACCAATGTGGTGGTGATTATCTTAGAATCGTTTTCTAAAGAATATATTGGATTCTACAATCAGCATATAGTAGGGTATGAGGGCTATACCCCTTTCTTAGATTCCTTATTGGCACATAGCGTAACCTATACCCACTCCTTTGCCTCTGGGCGCAAATCGATTGATGCTATGCCCTCTGTACTATCATCTATTCCGATGCTGATTGAGCCGTATATTGTGACTCCCTACTCCACGAATGCAGTATCTTCCTTGGCTGATGTATTGCGCAAGGAGGGCTATGCCACTGCCTTTTTCCATGGTGCACCCAACGGCAGTATGGGTTTTCAGGCATACGCACGTTCGGCGGGGTTCGAGCGGTACTATGGCATGAACGAATACGATGGAATCGAGGCTTTTGACGGCACATGGGCTATTTGGGATGAAGAGTTTCTGCAGTATTACGCTCGCACAATGAGCGATATGCCTCAACCTTTTATGACATCTGTCTTTACTGCCTCCAGCCACCATCCTTTCCGTGTGCCAGAGCGATACGAGGGCGTTTTTCCCAAGGGGACTATGCCTATCCATCAGTGTGTAGGTTATACCGACCATGCTTTGCGTGCGTTCTTCCACTATGCCCAACAGCAGGACTGGTACCAGAACACCCTCTTTGTACTGACGGCCGACCATACCAACCAAGTTTCCCTACCTCAATATGCTAATGCCAAAGGACTATTCGAAGTGCCTATTGCCTTCTATTCTCCCCGATGGAATCAGGGCTATTTGCATACTCAAGGCGCAGTGAGTCAAACGGATATTATGCCTTCGGTTTTGGCGTATTTAGGATATACTAAGCCATATTTTGCTTTTGGCGAGAACGCCCTAACGCAAGAGAAGCAACACCCGTGGGCTGTATGCTACAACCACCCTATATATCAATTGTTTTCGGATAGCCTGCTCTTGCAATTCGATGGCACAGCCTTGCGAGCAGTCTATAACTACCAAAACGACCCTACCCTGCAACATAATATCGCTACAACGACCGATACACAACCTTTATTGACCTATCTGCGTGCATATATTCAACAATATATTTACCGATTGACTACCAATCAATTAACAGTCGAGACCAATGGAAATACGAGTAGATAAATACCTATGGGCAATGCGTATCTATAAGACTCGCTCTATTGCCACCGATGCCTGCAAGTGCGGTCGTGTCAAGATGAACGGTGTGGAGATAAAACCCAGTCGTGCTTTTCATGTAGGGGATGTTTTCACCGTTCGCAAAGGACCTATCACCTATACGTATCGTATTTTGCAATTGGCAAGCAATCGCTTAGGGGCGAAGATGGTGCCTGAATACTTGCAGGATATTACGCCTAAAGAGCAATTAGAATTGTTGGAATTGGCGCGTTATGCAGCCCAAAGCGGTCGTGACCGCGGTACGGGACGCCCCACAAAGAAGGACAGAAGGGATATTGAACAGTTCTTCTCCGATGACTACGATTATTTGTTAGATGAAGATGATGATTTATTCGAAGATTAGACTATGATTTTGAAAAAAGACAATATTGCTGAGTATATCCTATATCTATGGCAGATAGAGGATTACCTACGTGCTTTCCCGCAGCAAGCGGAAGCCAACCAAGAGTTGCAAGACCTGAGCAACATGATGCACCAAGAGAATATCCTTGAGAGCGGACACCTGCAATTGGCAAAAAACGCTCTCAACGAATTGGAAGACTTGCACAATGATTTATTGGATCAGGAAGCCACTTATCATGCTGCTATGATTCGCCTCACACCTGCGCTCAACTTGTTGAAGGCTAAGACCGATCGTCCTACGATGAGTGATGTGGAAGCATGCTTGATACTTCTATATCAAATTATGCTACTTAGACTAAAGAAAAGTCCCATTTCATCAGAGACGGAAGAGGTACAAAAACAAGCCACCCAAGTGCTACAGTACCTCAGCAAAACCTACAAAGAGCAATAACCCCCGATTCCCGAATCACGATTCTCGATTCCCAAATCACGAATCCCGATTCCCGACACAATAATGAGAACCAAAGAACGATACGAAAAAGCCCTGGCATGGTTCGAGAAGAACATGCCTATTGCCGAGAGCGAACTGCGTTTTGAGAACGAATACCAATTGCTCGTAGCCGTCATGCTCTCTGCCCAATGCACCGATAAACGTGTGAACATGGTTACGCCTGCTTTGTTTGCGGCATATCCTACTGTTTGTGCTTTGTCGCAAGCCAGTGCGGCAGAGGTCTATTCGTATATCAAATCTGTCAGTTATCCTAATAGCAAGGCGGAGCATTTGGTACAAATGGCTAAGCGTGTTGTGGAGGTATATGATGGTCATATCCCTGACACGCGCGAGGAATTGCAAACACTGGCGGGTGTAGGGCGCAAAACGGCTAATGTGGTATTGGCTGTTTGGTGGAACCAACCTACGATGGCGGTGGATACGCATATTTTCCGCGTAGCGGAACGTATTGGTCTGACTACTAAGGCTAAGAATCCGTTGGATAGTGAGCAGCAACTCATCAAGTATATTCCCGAATCGGTTATTCCTAAGGCGCACCATTGGCTTTTGTTGCATGGTCGTTATACCTGCCAAGCCCGTACTCCTAAATGTACGAACTGTGGTTTGTTAGAGATATGTCGCTATGGCTTGGCGCATGCTTCACGATAGGTACTCCTTGCCGCATTGTTTGCAAAAAGCATTAGTAATAATGCCCACACCCAAAAGTGCTATTTTTAACCGAAAAAATGATTTTTCACACAAAATCCTTGCATATCTCTCATAAAAATTATACCTTTGCAGGCGAATTACTATAACATATAAGCACATGTTCCGAAAAGAATTGTCATACTATTTTTCCACGCCGATTGCCTATATTGTGATTGGGTTGTTTCTATTGGCTGTGAGCCTATTCTTATGGGTTATTCCTGGACAATGGAACATTATCGAATCAGGTTATGCACAAGTAGATGGATTATTTCAAATCAGTCCGTGGTTACTGATGTTGGTTTGCCCTGCCTTGACCATGCGACTTTTTGCAGAAGAGCGACAAAGTGGCACATGGCTACTGCTCCGAGCACAACCTATCCCACTATGGAAGATTGTGGTGGGCAAGTATTTGGCAGCGTTTGTACTCATTGTCATTGCCCTATTGCCTTGTATTGTGCACTATTTCATAGTCTTTTATATGGCAGAACCGATGGGCAATATTGATAGTGGACAATTCGTAGGTTCATTCATGGGACTCATCTTCCTGAGTGCCTCATTCACTGGTATTGGTTTGCTCTGTAGTACCCTGACACGCAGCCAATTGGTAGCGTTTATCTTGGGAGCAGTGAGTTGTTTCGTTCTCTATTGGGTAACGTTGCAAGAACATTATAGCAGTATCTCCCGCGGTGTAGTAGATTTGCGCGATGTGGTATTCTTCCTATCGGTGGCTATAGTAGCAGTCGTAGTCAGTATCCTAATCATGAACCGCGCCGAACAACGCTAACCTCCTAAACTTCTAAACTCCTCCCCCAGAACTTATAAACCCCTGAACTCCCCATGACACGAATTGGATTACTAAGCGATACGCATGGCTACCTTGACCCCAGAGTATTGGAGCACTTCGCCCATGTGGATGAGATTTGGCATGCAGGCGATATAGGCAGTGCCATGGTGCTGCAACACCTGCGTGAGTTCAAGCCTACACGCGCGGTATATGGCAATATGGATAGTGGCGATGTAAGGTATTCGCTCAGCGAGTTCTATCGTTTCCGTGTGGAAGATGTGAATGTGCTGCTGACACATATCGGTGGTTATCCAGGGAAGTACAATCCGTGGCTATTGCCAATGTTTAAGAAGGAGACACCCCAGTTGTTTGTCTGCGGACATAGCCATATATTAAAAGTGCAATACGACCCCACTTGGCAGATGCTGACCATGAACCCAGGCGCAGCGGGTAAACAGGGGTGGCATACTGTACAAACATTGTTGCGTTTTGTGGTGGATGGCACAGAAATTCGTGATTTAGAGGTCATTGAACTTGATAGAAAATAACGGTAAATATGTTATTAAACATTTTTTAAGGCAAAAAAATGCAAAAACATGTTGCACAACATAAATTTGCTATTGTGGGGATAAACAAAAAGCAGTACCTTTGCGCCGGTTTTGGAAACCAACTCAATCTTTTTTGTACCTTAAAAAATCAAACAGACTAATACCGTGGAAAAATAGCCGTCGAGAGACGGCTTTTTTCTTTGGTATTACGGAGCGGTAGCGCAGCAATACCAATCAGGAGCCGTCGAGAGACGGCTTTTTTCTTTATAAGGTATTACGGAGCATAGCGAAGCAATAGCACTATAGGACCGTCAAAAAAGACGTTTTTTTCTTTAAGGTATTGCATATGTAAGCATTTTTTTGTACCTTTGCAGACAAAATCCATATAATATCCTACGATTATGAAAAAAAGTATCTTTCTAAACCTGCTTTTGGTGGCAGCCACGATAGCGATGGTCGGTTGTTCAAAGAGCACAGGGCGTACATTGACCTCCGCAACAGGTTCTATTTACGAATGTCTTGTGGTCATTGATGACCAACCTCTAACACAAGAGCAACTCAACGAAGTAGCCAAACATTCGTTGGTGAACGAGGCATCGGGCTATACCAAACCTATTGCCAGTCTATACGATTTGGTAGAGGCTGTGATGGGTGCTGACATGCCTTGCATGCCACAGGTAGAACCCTATTTCCGTGTGAATAAAGTGACTACCACACAGTTTGATGATATGTTCAAACCCACGCGCAATATACTATTCGTGGATATCAACCCACAGAAATATACCCAACTCAAAGCCAAAGTATCCAACGACTATTGGTCCACTCCACAAGCGATATGCCGTATTCAGTCGCCTTCGGAGGAAGAATTTGTAAGTTATTGGTTGGAGCATGGCGAGGAGATTCGCGAGTGGTTTGTTAATCAAGAGATTAAGCGCCAAACCAAGTTCTATCGCGCCAGCACCAACAAAGATGCTCGCGCCATACTGCAAGTGCAGGGCTACGACATGCTCATTCCAGAGGACTATATGCTCATTATGGATACCGTACTTGGCGGAGCCAGCACCTATAGTTTGCGCAATCCTATCACCATAACCCCAGAGGTGCGCCTCATGTGGTGCTGCAATAACAAAGGTAGCATGCGCCGCGACATCGTTGTATATAGCTATCCTTATACCGATGAGAACACCTTCACTCTGGAGTATCTCAACGACAAACGTGATGCAGTACTCAGTCGCGTAATAAGCGCCAGCGTGGAGGGTTCGTATATGGGTACCGAATACAAAGTCATGCCTCCACAACTTCGCAATATCACCGTCCAAGAAGATGAGCATGCGACTGAGGTGCGCGGATTGTGGAAAATTATCAATGGCGAAGCCATGGGTGGTCCATACGTCAGCCACACCCGTCTGGATCAAATCAACGGACGCATCGTGACAGCAGAGGCATTCCTCTACGGAGCAGGACAAAAGAAACGCAACGCACTACGCCAAGCAGAAGCCATACTCTATACGCTGTCTCTTCCACAGGACTCGATTGAATAAGGTTAGAGGCGATTAGGCGATGAGGCGATAGGCGAGAGGTTAAAGGCGAAAGGTTAGAGGTTAGAGGCAAGGGAGATGGCAGCAGTTACACCATATCTATTGGTAGAAGGGCTTACAAAATCTGTAGGTTCGAAAATGCTGTTTAGCAATATCAGTTTTGCGGTAAACAAAGGGCAACGCATTGCCCTGATTGCCCGCAATGGTATTGGAAAAAGTACGTTGCTGGATATATTGATGGGCAAGACCGATTACGACAATGGTAAGATCACATGGCGTAACGACCTCAAAGTCAAGTATCTGCCACAAAGGTTATTAGGCGATGAAGCGATAAGGTTATTAGGCGATAAGGCAAGCATAGAGGAGTTCCAGAAACTCAGCGGTGGGCAGCAGAAGAAACTGCTATTGCAACAAGTATTGGACAATGAACCTGATATTCTTCTACTGGATGAGCCTACGAACCATTTGGACCTTGAAACAGTAGTCTGGTTGGAGGAATACCTACGCAATCGTACAACAAGAGGCGAAAAAGCCCTCACCATACTCATGGTGACCCACGACCGCTATTTCTTGGACAATGTCTGCACCGATATATTTGAGTTGGATGAACATTCGCTCTATAGCTACCACGGCAACTATGCCTACTATATAGAGAAACGCGCAGAGCGTATCGAAGCGCACAATGCTGAAGTAGAGAAAGCGCGCAACCTCTATCGCACCGAGCTGGAATGGATGCGTCGCATGCCCCAAGCACGTGCACACAAAGCACAATACCGCATTGATAACTTCTATGAAATAGAGAAAAAAGCCAAACAACAACGCAACGAGTCGGATATTCGTTTGGCTGTAAAATCGGGCTATATCGGCAACAAAATCTTCGAAGCCAAAGATGTATGCAAAACCTTTGTATCGCCCCGCACAGGTGAGCAAAAAGTCATCTTGCAGCACTTCAACTACGTCTTCTCGCGCTACGAGAAGTTAGGTATTATTGGCAACAACGGTACGGGCAAGAGTACTTTTATCAAACTGCTGCTGGGCGAAGTGCCAGTGGACAGCGGCACTTGGGATGTGGGTAGCACGGTAAAATTCGGTTACTATGCACAAACAGGATTGCAGTTTGATGAAGGAAAAAAGGTCATTGATGTTGTTCGCGACATTGCCGAAGTGGTAGATTTGGGCAATGGACAGAAAATGACAGCCAGTCAGTTTTTGCAGATGTTTCTTTTTTCACCCAGTCAGCAATATGACTTTGTTGGCAAACTATCGGGTGGCGAGCGGCAACGACTGCACCTATGCTCCGTACTGATGCGTAGTCCTAATTTCCTCATATTGGATGAGCCCACCAACGACCTTGATATACCTACGCTGAATGTACTTGAGGAATATCTAATAAACTTTCAAGGCTGCTTGATCGTAGTGAGTCACGACCGCTACTTCATGGATCGCGTGGTGGATCACCTATTTGTCTTCCATGGCAATGGCAAGATACAAGATTTCCCAGGCAATTATACGCTGTATCGATTGGAAGCGAAAGGCGATGAGGCTATTAGACAAGAGGCGAAAGGCGATAGGCAAGAGGCGAAAGGCACGAAAAACAAAACCGAGCAGAAACGCCGATTGAGTTTCAAGGAGAAGCGTGAGATAGAGGAGTTGGAGAAACAAATGCCTCTTCTCGAAGCAGAAAAAGCCCAATTGGAGGCCCTATTGTCGGGCGGAGCGACCAATCCTGATGATATAGCCCAAGCCTCTGCACGCTACAAAGAAGTACAAGATACTTTATATGAGGCAGAAATGCGATGGTTGGAACTAAGCGAAATAGGTGAAGCATAAAAGCAAACTATAGGGAAACTACAGGACAGTAACGAAGTGGTAACGGAGTGATAATGGAGTGGTAACGGGTAAGATAGCTGAAAAATAGGATAAATCCTTGCAACATTCAAAAATATTTTGTAACTTTGCAGCCTCAAAGAACAATCAAATAATGCAACATTTGAGTAAAGCACAAATAAAATGGGTTCGCCAACTGCAACAAAAGAAATTCCGCGATGCGGAAGGTGTGTTTGTGGCAGAAGGTGAGAAATGTGTACATGACCTCACAGGTGCATTTGAGTTGGTATTATTGGTTTCACCCGACAATGCCACTCCCACGGAAATTGAGCAAATGTCTTCTTTGCGCACACCACAAGGCGTGATTGGGGTATTCAAGAAGCGAGAAGCAATTGGCGATGGAGTATTGGTTATGGGTCATGGGCTATGGGTAGCATTAGACGGCGTGCAAGACCCAGGTAACTTAGGAACGATTATTCGCACATGCGATTGGTTTGGCATACACCATATAATATGTTCGCGCGAGACAGCCGACTGCTACAATCCCAAAGTCGTACAAGCCACCATGGGAGCATTAGCAAGGGTGCAATTGCACTATGTGGATGATTTGTCAAGCGTTTTGAACAAGTATCAGCAGAATGGTTATCCCATATATGGCACATTGCTCAATGGCAAGAATATGTATGAACCATCTGCTATTCCAACCAAGGACAAAGGTATTATCGTCATGGGCAACGAAGGCAATGGCATCTCGCAAGCGGTTAGAGAATGCGTAACACATCCATTGCTAATCCCCTCCTACCCTGCTGATATGCCCACTTCCGAAAGTTTGAATGTGGGTATCGCTACCGCCATCGTGTTGGCTGAGTTCAGAAGATCATAAACAATTAATTATAAACAACATATCATACACAAATGAATATTTCAAAACGAATCGCAGCACTCGAAGAGTCGCAAACATTACAAGTGGCAGCACTATGCCAACAACTCCGTGCAGAGGGAGTAGATGTCATTGGACTTTCGCTCGGCGAACCCGATTTTCCTGCACCTGCACACGTGAAGCAAGCAGCCATTGATGCTATCAACAACGATATTTCGCATTATGGTCCTACACCCGGTTTCCCAGCATTGCGTGAAGCCATCGCTAAAACTATCAACAAAGATATAGCGACCTATCCTGTTAAGCCATACCATGCCAATGAGATTGTGGTGTCTGTAGGTGCTAAACAGGCTATTTGCAACACAATAGAAGCACTCATCGGTCCTGATGATGAGGTGATAATGCCAACCCCTTGTTGGGTGAGTTATGTGGAGATGGTCAAAATTGCTCAGGGCAAGAGCGTATTAGTCAAAACTACGATGGACAACAATTTCTGCCTCACCGCTGAACAATTAGAAGCAGCCATCACGCCCAATACCAAATTACTGATGCTCTGCTCGCCGAACAACCCAACAGGTTCGGTATATACACTCGAAAACTTGAAAGCATTGGTAGAAGTACTTCAGCGCCACCCACAAGTAATTGTGTTGGCTGATGAAATTTATCAACATATCCTCTACACAGGCAAGCATGAGACATTGGCACAGTTCCCCGAGTTGGAAAATCGCCTTATCCTTATCAACGGTGTGAGCAAGGCATTTGCTATGACGGGTTATCGTATCGGTTGGTTGGCATGCCACGACCCACAACTCATTACCGCAGTCAAACGCCTTCAAGGACAGATGATTACTTGCGCCACTACTATCGCGCAGAAAGCTGCCGAAGCCGCATATACAGGCGACCAAACATGCGTGGAAGAGATGCGCCAAGCTTTCCATCGCCGCCGCGATTTGATTGTAGGTCTGGCAAAAGACATCCCAGGAATGAAGGTATTAGAGCCACAAGGAGCATTCTATCTCTTCCCCGATGTATCTGCGTTCTTTGGCAAACAATACAATGGTCAGACAATCCACAATGCTGATGAGTTGGTGACCTATCTGCTGCAAGAGGCACATGTGGCATGCGTTTCGGGTAGTGCATTTGGCGAGGATAACTGCATTCGTTTCTCATATGCCACCAGCGAAGAGCTTATCATAGAGGCCATGCGCCGTATGAAAGAGGCATTAGCAAAGTTAAAATAAACTATCAATTCTTTATAAAAATATCTTTTTTATTTGGAATTGTAGCGTTTGATTTGGATTTTCAAAAAAAAAATAGTACCTTTGCAGTGATTTTATTAGAAAACAATTAAACTATTTAACTATTATGAAGAAGAGTCTTATTTTGGCTGCTATTTTGGCAGTAGTATGCGTAGGTAGCGCAGTTGCTCAACCTCGCGCAATTGGTGTAAATTTAGGTTGGGGAGCAGATGTTTCTTATCAACACTCATTTGGAGAAGCAAATATGTTGGATGTATCTGTAAACCTGCCACAATTTGCAGGTATTGGTGCAAAAGTTACTTATGACTGGATTAACCCATTCGGCACCGCAGTTCCTTGGGAGTATCAAGGTGCTTGGAACTGGTATCTTGGAGTTGGTGGTTCAGGCGGTGTATATGGTCTTTTGAACTCTGCATTGGCTAATACATGGTATGCTGGCGTGGCTGGACATGTGGGTATTGAATACCAATTCTGGTTCCCATTGCAACTCTCACTTGATTGGCGACCAACTATCGGTGTTGCTGGCAACAACGGTGTCGGCTTTAATACAGGTGGTTTGTATGACGGTATCACCCTCGGTGTTCGCTACTTATTCTAATTCGGATGACTGATTTTTCGAAATTAATTTCGTCACGCATAGGAGTGGCTGCTACGCAAGTGGCAGCCACTATTGCATTACTCAATGAGAATGCCACGATACCTTTTATCGCGCGTTATCGCAAAGAGCGCACGGGCAGTCTGGATGAAGTGCAGATTAGTCAGATAGCCGATGAATATCATCGTTATTTGGAGATAGATGACCGCAAAGCCACTATCATCAACACTATTGCTGAACAAGGCAAACTGACCAATGAACTGCGTATGCGTATCGAACAATGTTGGGATACCACCGAACTGGAGGACATCTACCTACCCTACAAACCTCACCGCAAGACACGCGCCGATGTGGCACGCGAACAAGGATACGAGCCGTTGGCACAAGCCATTTTTGCACAGAGGCGTGAGGGCGATGAGGCTATCAAGCGATTAGGCAAAGAGCGCGAGGAAGCATTGCAAGGCGCTCGTGATATTATCGCCGAATGGATTAACCAAGATGAACGCGCACGACAAAGTATCCGTCGCGAGTTCAGTTATTCGGCAATCATCTCCACCAAAGTGGTAAAAGGCAAAGAGTCCGATCCCGAAGCGCAAAAATACAAAGACTATTTCTCGGTCAGCGAGCCACTTCGCCGTATCACATCACACCGCCTATTGGCAATCCGACGTGCTGAAAGTGAAGGTTTTATCCGCGTGGACATATCCCCCGACCGCGAGAAAGCACTCGACAAACTGGCACATCTATTTTTGCACAGCAATAGCGATACTACCTACCAAGTGGAACTCGCTATGGAAGATAGTTACAAGCGTCTTCTCAAACCTGCTATCGAAACGGAGTTTGCAGGATTTAGCAAAGAGCGTGCAGACACCGAGGCTATTCAGGTCTTTGCCAACAATCTGCGCCAACTGCTATTGGAGTCGCCTTTAGGTCAGAAACGTGTATTGGCTATTGACCCTGGTTTTCGAACCGGTTGCAAAGTGGTGGTGCTATCTGCACAGGGCGACCTGCTGCATCATACGGTAGTCTTTCTCAATACCAAACAGGCCACTACTACTCTGCAATCACTCATTCACCAATATCAGATACAAGCTATCGCCATCGGCAATGGTACTGCCTCTCGCGAAACGGAGCAGATGGTACGATTCACCTTAGAAAACAATCATAAACAACCCCAAGTTTTCGTCGTCAGCGAAAGCGGTGCATCAATTTATTCTGCCTCCAAAATTGCTCGCGAAGAGTTTCCTAACGAGGATGTAACAGTGCGTGGGGCAGTATCTATAGGCAGGCGTTTGATGGACCCATTGGCTGAACTGGTGAAGATTGACCCAAAGTCAATTGGTGTGGGGCAATATCAACACGATGTCAATCAAACGCGCTTAGGCGAGAGCCTTCAGCAGACGGTAGAGAGTGTGGTAAACTGTGTGGGAGTGGATGTCAATACAGCCAGCAAACATATCCTTACTTACATATCAGGATTGGGTCCTACTTTGGCGCAGAACATCGTGAACTATCGCCAAGAGAATGGTGCTTTTCCTAATCGCAAGGCATTATTGAAAGTGCCTAAAATGGGGGCGAAGACCTACGAGCAGGCAGCAGGTTTCTTGCGTGTTACCAATTCCGACAATCCATTGGATAACTCGGCTGTCCATCCCGAGAGTTATGCCATTGTGGAGCGCATGGCTAAGGATTTGCATTGTACGGTAGCCGACCTAATGCAACAGCCCGAACTACGCAAACAAATTGATTTGTCGCGCTATGTAACCAATGCGGTGGGTATGCCTACCCTCACGGATATTCTTCGTGAGTTGGAAAAGCCCAGTCGCGATCCACGCACACAGTTAGAGGAGTTTCACTTCGATGAATCGGTGCATACCATCGATGATTTGCAGGTGGGTATGGTATTACCAGGCATCATTACTAATATCGCCAATTTCGGTGCATTCTGCGATATTGGCGTACACAAGGATGGACTGATTCATATATCCGAAATGGCAAACCGCCGTATCAGTAGTCCCAACGAAGTCGTATCATTGCACCAACATGTGCGTGTGCGCGTAATAGATATTGATCACGCGCGCGGAAGAATACAACTATCACTGAAACAATAACCCGCAGCAACAATAATGCCCAATAAAAAAGAGTTCGGAATTTCCGAACTCTTTTTTATTCCTGGAACTCTAAACTTTACATTACAAACTATTCCCCATCACGTTATACAATTTGCCATTGCGAAGGATGAGTACCTGACCATTGATCATCATCTTTCGTATCATAGATTGAGGTGTATGGGTATCATCAGTCCAAATATCCTCAATACCAGTACCTATTTGGCCATCTTCGAACCACAAGCCCAAAGTATTTGATAGCGACCAAGGAGTATCTATGGTAGTACCCAACGCAAAACCGTGCTGAGAGAGCCATTCGGTAGTCAGTTCCGCAGCCGATAAATTGGCACCTTCAGTGGTTGTATCCGTCAGTTGGATAGATGTATCCACTGCTGCCAAGTCAGAAAGGATATAGCAACCCTGAATCTTCGTTTCAGGCATCTCGTATTTCTGCTCAAAGTAGTTGTACTTATCTCCCGCCGAGAATCCTATCACACGGTGCGCATACACACTATCAATAGGCAAAGTGATTGACTCTATGCCTATTAAGCAGTTGGCAAGCACAATAGGTCCGTTGCCCATTTCATCTAACTCCAAGTTTCCAATGACGCCACCTACCTTACCTACAAGGGCTTTGTCGCTCAGAACCAAGTTGCCCTCTACATAGCAGTTGGCAATAGGCGCACGTTGGCTATACGCAATCACGCCACCAATAGTGTTTGTACCATGCAAGGTAGCATCCACATGGCAATGCTGAATAGCCTCGCCACTACCAGCCTCTGCCACCATACCACCTACAGCATCGCCACCATTGATAGTACCTGTGAATAGACATGCCTTCACCGATGAAGCAGTAGCCAGTTTGCCAGCCAATCCACCAACACCTTCCGCCATTGGGAGATTGATATCTGCCTCAGTAACAGAAGATTGGGTGATACCCACAAACAGCGAAGCTTCGCCAACCAGACCACCAAACAAACCTTTATACCCATCTCCAACTACCTTGGGCGACTCTATATGTATGTTATGCAGCGTAGCCGCTACCGTTTCCGTTTCCATAGAACCATCATCGCCACTCATATTGCCTTGCATAGTATTTGCCAACAGACCAGCTGATGTAACAACCTCGCCCAATTGCATAACAGGATGAGAGAGTTTCAAGTCTCGAATCACAGCATCATCCTGTACATATGCGAACAAACCACTTCCACTCAATACTACATTTTTGAAGGCATGCTTATCGCCATTCAACACACCCGTAAAAGGCACACGGATACCTGCAAATGGCACATTCATAAAGTCCACATCATTGACCACAATATAGTGGGCATCAGGTGCTTGCTCAATATACATAAAGTCGCTCATCGAAGCAATTTGATAGGGGTCTTCAGCAGTACCCTGACCTTGGATTGTCGTTTGGGTCAAAGGCAAGGCAAAATAGTTGAGTGTGAAGCTATTACCATTGGTATAAACGCAGAGCAGAGCAGGATTATTAGAATATCCGTTCACAACATCCACCATATTGAGATCGCCACCCAGTGCGTTGTCTTGTCCCAATTCCAGCAATGTCTCGCCATTGGTGCTACATATGAGCAGGCGGTTGCCTGTCTCTTTCTCGCGTTTGATGAGCGTAGCATATTCGTAGGCATCATCGGAATTGAAGAGATGAGGATTCAATACGGAAGCAGAGATCCATACATTGGCTGCCTCCACTTTCTGTCCAAGGTTGATGGCATCATAGTGATCCACTTTGCCTTTGTTGGTGAACCATGCTATACGTTGCTCTATCGAACCATCAGCCAACACATCGCCTTGCAGAAGCGACACTACATATTGATACGAATCGCCCTTTGCCACGCGATCCCAATTGCCAGACAAGATGTTTCCTCCGTTGTTCAGTGTAATGCGTGCTACCGTCTTGCAGGATGGCACATCCACCATTTGTACGAACTCTACCTCATTCTCATTCTTCAAGAAACCATACTGACGTTCATAACCTGCCACATCACTCATGTGGATAGTACCCAACGCATATTCAGCTATGGTATTCAGCAAGTTACCTTCGTTATCATACAAACGATAGGAATATACCGAGCCATCAGAAGCTATAGCATAATTGTCCTCAGTAATCACAAAAGCAGGTTTGCCCGTACCATTGTAATCCAAAATAATATCGCGCTCGCCACTCAAACTACCCAACGAATAGAAAGTGTAGAGATATGCCTCATCTGGGTCTTTGGCCATAGGGATTTTGGTCTCGCCAATAATGTTGAACTTATTATCGTATTGTGTGATTACCAGCGAGTTATTTTCATTCACAACGGGATCCTCATACACAGGTGTACCAGGCACAAAGTATGGTTTTTCGTATTGCGTAGTGAAGTAGTTGATATACGCACCATTCTTGACCATGAAGATAGGGAACAGGTCGTTCAATGCCGCCAGATTGGCATATGGTATTTCGAAGGTGTGCTTCAGTTCGGGTGCATCGGGCGAAGCGTAGGATGCTTTGGTATAGACATCAAAGTACTGCATGCCAGTGGCATTCGTGCTATCGCGTTTGAAAACCACAGTATAGTTCTCGCTATACTCGCCTATATTCTTGGATGCCACCATGTTGCCAGGCATCTCGCATACGGGATGCGTGCTGGTTTCGCCTTCAATGATGCTGTAGATACGGTTGAAATATTTGTTCACATATTGCTTGGTATTAGCCACCACAAAGAGCATCAATTCGTAGTTGTTATCGAAATTGAAGAACTTTTTAGTAACAAATCCTGTTACTTGTACATCTCGTACTCCAGTAACATTAGGGTCTGCAATATTCAATGAATCTACAATCTTTCCGACCAGCAGATGTTCAGCATTATACACTTCTACGGTCATTGAGGTATAATACCCAGATTGCTTTGTAAACGAAGCGGTATAGGTCCATTGATTGCCATCTGGTCCTGCCAAAAAGCCATAACTATCAACAGGTCCTATTGCAGTGGTAGGTACTTGTGCCTGCATACTGATGCTCATACTTAAGCATATGAGAAGGCTTAATAATTGAATAAATCGTTTCATAATTTGTATATTTAATTCTGTTTATTATTCACCAAAAAGCGTGCAAAGGTACAACAAAAAATGCACATACGCAAGAAAGCGAGCATTATTTTCAAAAAAAGATAGATTTATCTATCTGCATATGATATATTTGCACATATCGAAAAAATATAGTACCTTTGCAGAACGTTCAACAAATACAACAATTAATATGCAAATCGGAGACAAAATGCCCGCATTTAGCGTGGCGGATCAACAAGGAAACATCGTGACGAATGAGCAGATGTTAGGTAAGAAAACCGTGATTTATTTCTATCCTAAGGATAGTACACCTGGTTGTACTGCAGAGGCGTGCAACTTGCGTGATAACTACCAGCGTTTTTTGGCAGAGGGGTATCAGGTGTATGGCGTGAGCAAAGATAGCCAGAAGTCGCATCAGAACTTCATAGCCAAATACGAATTACCTTTCCCATTGCTATCTGATCCATCAACGGAGATGTTGCAAGCTTTTGGCGCATGGGGCGAGAAGAAGATGTGTGGCAAGACCTGTGTAGGCACATTGCGCAAGACTTTTGTTTTTGATGAACAAGGCATCCTCACGCAACTCATTGAGAAAGTGGACACCAAGAACCACGCTGCGCAGTTGTTGGGGTGAGATTGTCCATGTAGTTATTAAGAATTAAAAACAATACGCAACTATTTCAATAAAGATTCTAAGACCTAATTATAGGTATTCAACTATTGCATTTTTTGCAATAGTTCGGTTGTGGGCATTTCCATGCGGTTGAAGGCGAACCACTTTTTGCCGAGGTCTTTGATGCTGGCTCCGAAGTGATAGACTGTCTCGTCGATGCAGAGGAAGCGGTCGTGTGAGCGGTCGAAGGTAATGACTTCTATCGGAGGATATTGCGCGTTGTGCTTTTGGATGTCCAATTGCAGTTGTGCGGATGGTTTCTTGGTGTAAATGGTAGCAGTCACCTTGTCGGCTCGTTTGGCGAGCATGGTTAGCACGCTATCATCGATGTAGTTGTCAATAAGGATGATGCGGGTAGTGGCTTCGCGTATGCGGTCGTTGATAAAGGTGTAGGCATCGAAGATTTGACCATCGTAGAAGATACCTTGGTGGGGAGGTAGGCTTGTGCGGACGAAGAAGTCGATTTTTTCTTGATGGGCTACTAAAGTGTTTTCTATTTTTCCTATACGTTTATCCATACGTTCTTCCATATTAAGGAGACGTTGGTTAACTGCGTAACCCTTTAGCATATAGTCTTTGATTATTTTGTTCGCCCATTGACGGAATTGTATACCTCGTTTGGTATTCACCCGATAACCAACAGATATAATAACATCCAAGTTGTATATTTCAACATTACGACGAACCATACGATTACCTTCTTTTTGAACTAGTTCCAAAATGGAACAAGTTGCCTGGCGCTCAAGTTCTCCACTTTCAAAAATATTTTTCAGGTGCTTAGTAATTGCTTGGCGTTGTGTACCAAACAACACTGCTATTTGTTGTTGATTGAGCCAAATAGTTTCGTCTTGTAAGCGCACTTCCAATTGGATAGTTTCGTTTGGTTGATATAATACAATTTCGTTTGTTGAAGTATTGGTTACGGTCAATTCATTTTTCATTTCATTGTTCATAATTTTGCTTTTTTTGTAGTTATCGTTTGAGTATTTTTAATACGAAATAAGAAATCCGCTGCAAAGGTACTACATCAAACTGCTAAAACTTGTCAGTTTGTCAAAGAATTTTACAAAAAAATGCACTTTTTAAATTTTGGAATAGGCAGTTAGTTCCAAAATGGAACGAACTGAGGAACTGGTCGCAATTGCGACTAGTCATAGAGTATTAGAAACTATGTCATCGCAATTTGCGATAAGATTTCCAGAGGAACCAGTCATAAACTGTGACCAGTTTATCAGTTGTCAAGTAATCCTTGATAACTGTCGCAATTGCGACAACAAGTGCTTATGTTTTCTGCAGATTTTGCATATTACTTTGATTTAGCAGTTCATTTTCTACCTCTACGAGATCATCCTTAAATATATCCCTTATCCGTTACCGAAAAAGCATAAAAACACTTATACCCTGCTCCAAATGTGTAAAAAAAAAGCAAGATTTGGCTGGGGTTGTATAAAATAATGTGCAAAACTTAGCCAAATCTCAATAAAAATGCACGATTTAGTTGCGTATATTGGATTTTTGTTGTATCTTTGCAGCGCAAAATAAGAAATAATACCAATTATGCTTGGCAGAGAAGAAGAAAAACGAGTTCTATTATCGCTATTAGAGAGTGATAAATCTGAGTTTGTGGCTATTTATGGTCGTCGCCGCGTAGGCAAGACTTATTTAGTGCGTGAGACTTTCAATTATAACTTTGCATTTCAGCACACAGGATTGCAAGGAGGAAGCATACACGAGCAGCTAGAAGAATTTGCGAATTCTTTAATCATGGCAGGCATGAAGAAAGTGAAACGACCAAAGAACTGGTCGCAAGCGTTCTTTATGTTAGGACAATACCTCAGTACTATACCAAATAAAAAGGTTATCTTTATTGATGAGCTTCCATGGTTAGATACACCTAACTCAAAATTCGTGGCTGCTCTTGATCATTTTTGGAATGGTTGGGCTACAGCTCGTAAAGATATTGTTTTAGTTGTATGCGGTAGTGCCACCTCCTGGATTATAGACAAAGTGGTCATGAATTATGGTGGGTTACATAATCGTTTAACAGAACAAATATATTTGCGCCCATTCACATTGCGTGAATGCGAACAATATGCTTTAGAAAAGAATTTAGGTATGAGTCGCCGAAATATTTTGGAAACATATATGGTGCTTGGTGGCATACCATTTTATTGGGATATGTTGCGTAAGGACTTATCGTGGGCACAGAATATTGATCGCATGTTTTTTCATCCAAATGCTAAAATGCGAAATGAGTTTGATGCGTTGTACAAATCGCTATTTCGATGCCCTAAATCATATATTGATGTCGTTTCTGTCCTTGCAACAAAAAAGATTGGAATGACACGCAATGAGATCATGGCTGCTCTTCGCGGAGATAGCGGTGGCACATTGACGAAGACACTACGAGAATTAGAACAATGTGATTTTATTCGTTCATACAATTCTATTGGGAAGGCCAAGAAAGAAACTGTTTACCAGTTGATTGACAATTTTACATTGTTTTACTTCAAGTTTATGATTGATGGAACAATCAATGCGAAAGACTATTGGTCACATGTAATATCTAAACCGGTATATAACGCATGGAGTGGGTTAGCCTTTGAACGTGTTTGCTTTCAACATATAGATCAGATCAAACACGCATTGGGTATATCGGGTGTCATCAGCAATGTATATTCGTGGGTATATGCTTCGAAAAGTCCAGAAGAAAGGGGAACGCAAATAGATATGCTGATAGATAGAGATGATAATATCATCAATCTATGCGAAATGAAGTTCTCACAAGGTGAGTATGAACTAACAGAGAAATACGATTTGGAATTACGAAATAAAATAGGAACATTCCAAACTAAAACAAAAACACGAAAAGGTTTAAGCATTGTTATGATAACCTCTTATGGTCTTAAACGTAACACTTGGGCAAATGGTATTAATGCTCAGATAACAATGGATGACCTGTTTGTGATATAATAATTGTGTATTTTGCTGCTAAAAAATTATTTTATTTGCATTTATGCAAAAAAAATATTATCTTTGCAGCGTAAATTACCCTTTTAAATTGTATTAAGCACATGAATGAGAAAATACCATTCAAAGTCTCAGCGAGAACCGCACGGTTGATTGGACGGGAGAATGTGGCAACAGCAAAAGGTGCTGTTATTGAACTCGTAAAAAATGGTTATGACGCGGATAGTCCATGGGTTATTATTCTTATTGACAACTATCACTCTATATATCGAGACACGTTATCTTTTGAAGAGTATAATTACTTGTGTAGGGCAGGAATAAGCAAGGAATTATTAGATAGTATCTATGAAAAATCATCCGAATCTTTTGTCGAATCAAGGTTTGTGGACAAAGACAAGAGAGCAGAATTAGTTCATCTTCTTAAATCCCTAGCAACATTATATATTGTAGATCAGGGAGAAGGAATGTCAAGGAATATCATTGAGAACTATTGGATGACAATTGGTACTGACAATAAATCAACCAATTACAAAACCAGGAATGGACGTATTAAATCAGGAGCTAAAGGTATTGGTCGTTTCGCGTTGGATAAATTAGGGGAACAGTGCGAGATGATTACTATTTACAATCCAGATGTTCATGTAGATTTAGATAGAGAAGGTAATCCTTCTTTATACAATGGTTACAAATGGATTGTCAATTGGAAAGACTTTGAAGGCGAATCCAAAACAATTGACTCTATTGAGGCGGAATTAGAGGGCTTGTCTGGCGTAAAATATAGTGAGTTTATAGATGAAATTTTTGAAAACATCAGTAATGTATCTAAAGATGTTCGTGCCAACTTGCTTAATCGTGGTACTATTTTGAAGATATCGAAATTGCGGGATATTTGGGATGAGAATGCTGTCGTTGATTTGTTTAATGATTTAGAGAACCTAGTTCCTCCTTCTGATCATAATGAATTTCAGATTAAATTATATTCAACTGCATTTCCTGACAGATTTGGTAATGTGGAGAGTGCTCTGTGTGATGATTTTGACTATAAGATCGAAGCGCACTCTAATGGAGAACAAATAGTTACGATTAAAGTTTACAGGAATGAATATTCGATTGAATCAATCCCACATGCTTTTTTTAATCAAGAAGGGATGCAACGTCAACATTTTCATAGGGAAGATTTTCAAAGAGGATACTGGGAAACTACTCGTACTTATTCACAGTTAATACCTGGATTTAAGGAATTAGATATTTTACAAAGTTTAGATAAAATAGGAACTTTTAATTTTACTTTCTATTTTCTTAAGAGATCAGCATTGTCGAATGACATCAAGCGATTTTATTATCGTGAAGCTCCATATAATTTAAGAAAAGATTGGCTTGAAAGATTTGGTGGAATAAAGTTATTTAGAGATGGCTTCCGCATTCGCCCTTATGGAGAGCGGAATGATTCTGCGTTTGATTGGTTAGGTTTAGGTGCTCGTAAACAAAAGAGTCCTGCTGGTATTGGTAAAAAAGATGGCGGATATAGAGTAGAGGTTGAGAATGTTGCAGGAGCAATACATATTTCTCGCTTAACAAATATTGCGTTTGAAGATAAGTCTAGTCGGGAAGGCCTTCAAGAGAATAATGAATTTTTGATATTTAAGAACTTGATTCAAGGTATTATTGCAATATTTGAAGAGGATCGCTCTTATATTGCTCGGCAATTTATTGCGTATGATGAATTAATTTCAGTAAATAGTTCATTAGCAGCTCATGCAGAAAAACTTGCAAAAGATATTTTAGAAAGACAGAAAGAAAAATCTTCCGCCAATTCAAATAGCGGAAAAACAACGGAAATGTCTAACGAGGAGATTCTAGCATCTCTTAACGAACAAAAGAATATAGAAATAGAGTTACTTAAAGAAGAACAAAAGGTATTAAGAGCACTTGCTAGTAGTGGCTTGATGTTAGCATCATTTAGTCATGATCTTAGTAAACTCAATATTTCATTAAATAATCGTTACGATAGAATTAAAAACTTATTTCTGGATAAAATTCCAGAGGATGTTTATGTTAACGAAGAACCACGAAAAAATCCATACGCTTTACTAGATCGTGCAAAAAAGACAGATTTAAAAATGCAGAGTTGGCTTAATTTTGCTACAGGTATAATCAAGAAAGATAAAAGAAAACGTAAACAAATTATTCTAAAATCTTATTTCGATAACTTAAGATTGACGTGGTTGTCTATTTTTGAAGCAAGAGGCATTAACCTAGATTTATCACAGGTTGAAGATATTAGAATAAAAGCATTTGAAATAGATTTAGATAGTATTTTTTACAATCTATTCTCTAATTCAATAGAGGCTTTTATGCATCTTAAGGAAGAGCGAAGTAGAAGTGTTCAAATAAAATTTTATACTACCGATAAAAATTTAATTTGTGAATATAGAGACACAGGACCTGGATTGTCACAAGACATTGTGGATCCAGAACGCATTTTTGAACCATTGTATACTACAAAAAGGAATCGCTCTACGGGCGAAGAAATTGGAACTGGTTTAGGAATGTGGATTGTTAAATTAGTTGCTGAAGATAATGATGCGATTTGTAAATTATTATTCCCATCTATTGGATTTGGCATTCAGATATTGTTTCCGATAAAGTATAATACCAGCATAAATATAGAATAATTCATATGGCTTACAAAATTATTTTCATTGATGAGGAAAATTCGCAACATGAACTTTTCCAAACTTATATAGAAGAGTCCGACAAACAGTTGGAAGTTAAATGTTTATTTCCTAAGTCGTCTCTAGAAGAAATGTTGGAAACTATTGTTGAGGAAACGCCAGATGCGATTGTATCTGATTACTTGCTCAATGATATAAAAGAAGATATTGATTACAATATCCCATACACAGGTGTTGAACTAGTTAAACAATTCCAACAAGAACGCCCTAATTTTCCTTGCTTTATTATCACATCATTTGACAATGAAGCTGTTGCAGAAACAAATGATGTCAATTTAGTTTACATAAAAGCTTTATTGACGAATGGTGAAGTAAACACAAAGGCTAGATTTTACGATAAAATTTATGAGCAAATTGCAAAATATAAAAACCTTCTAGATAATGCCCAAGAAGAGATTAATATTCTGATAGAAAAACGTCGCTTAAAGACTTCTACTTTAGATGAAGATCAACGATTAATAGAGCTAGATGATTTTCTAGAAAAGTCTCTTCATAATAGCGGTCGAGTACCATCGGATATGAAGAAGACAGAAAACATAGAAAATTTAGCTTTAGTAATAGAAAAGTTAGATGAATTACTAGGTAAATTAGAATAATATGACGTATCTTTTTAGAACCGTAACTCCGATAAGAACCTATAAGAAGTCAGAAAATGATTATAGGAAATACAAGGAATATTTAGCAAAAGATTTCCATAACCGATGTGGTTATACAAATTGTTCTGATCATTGGTTTGGAGGAAGACGCACTTTTCATATAGATCACTTAAAGCCACATTCTGTATATCCCGAATTAAGGAATGAATATTCAAATTTGGTGTATTGTTGTTCTTATGTGAATATTGCTAAATCTAATGATGACAATGATAATTATTTAGATCCATGCACCCATGATTATAATACTCATTTTGAGCGTGACAGATATGGTACTATCTATGCCAAAACACCTCAGGCAGAATATATGATTAAGCGCATGCACTTAAACTTACAGCGCTATGCTATAGCATGGAGTTTAGATCAATTAGAATCAAGAATGGAACGATTAAAGAAGATAGAATCAAAGTCTCAAGAAGTTCATCTCATATATGTACAAACATTAGAGTTATATGTTGATTATATAAGGAAATTACGTTATAACATATGATTAAATCTCTTATTTTTAATCAGTTAAAGCGTCTGAATATTACAGACACACGAATGGTTGATCGGCTGTTCGTGTCTGTGTTCATGAGGTATCATAAATTAACGCCATATAATAATACACTACTCAAATCATATTATATATCTGCAGAAGATAACGAAAATACTATCCTTGAAACTCTAATCGCTTTGGTTGAGCAAAGTAATTGTAAATGTACGATAGAAGATCTTGTTAACTTATTTGAATTTGTTATATCTCCTTCTGACCGCATTGTAACAGGCGCGATATACACTCCACAATATATTAGGAAATGCATTCTAGATAATTGTTTGTCAGAAATAACGATGAGAGAGCTTTCTAATTATAAGTTCGCAGATATAGCATGTGGGTGTGGTAGCTTCTTAATCGATGTCGCAGTAATGCTTCACGAGCGCGTTGGTAAACGATTTCACGAAATTTATAATAATAATATATTTGGAATAGATATTCAGTCCTATTCAATAACAAGAACGAAATTATTATTATCTTTAGTAGCCTTAAAAAATGGAGAGGACGCCGATTTTTGCTTTAACTTATGGCAAGCAGATACATTAGAATTTGATTTTAACTTAATCGGACCTATAGACATAATTGTAGGTAATCCACCTTATGTCTGCGCGCGTAATATGGAAGAAAAAAGTAAAATTTTGATGAAGAGATGGAGTGTTTGCAAATCAGGAAATCCTGATTTATATATCCCATTTTTTCAAATAGCAACTGAAAATCTTCGTATTGGTGGACGTATAGGATTAATCACAATGAATAGTTTCCTAACTAGTCTTAATGGTCGAGCTTTAAGAGAGTATTTTTCTTATTTACAATATGACATAAGAATTGTAGATTTTAGAGGGAAACAACTTTTTAAAGGTAGAAGTACTTATACGTGCCTATTTTTTCTTCGTAAGGAACCTTCCAATCACATAAAGTATTGCATAAATGAAAAAGGGCTATTATGTGGAAGTTTTAACTATCAGTCAATTTGTTATGCTAAAACCAATAGTCATCAAGGATGGTTGCTAAATGATTTTGAGGAAACTCTACACTATGAAACTATTGGTATCCCACTTGGCAAATATTGTTCTACTCGTCATGGTATAGCGACTCTATGCAATAAAGTATATATATTGTCTCCTGCACAAGAAACAAATAAGCATTATATAATTAAAAAAGAAGGGAAACAATATCTGATTGAAAAAGAAATATGTAGATCAATTATCAATTCTAACAAACTTAATTCGGATGTACGTTTTACTGATATTATCGAGAAAGTTATTTTTCCATACGAATTTGATGAATCAGGGCATATTACCATAATTGCTGAGCAAAAAATGCAAAAGCAATTTCCTTTTGCATATAACTATTTACTTGATTGCAAGGAAATGCTTCAGAAACGTGATAAGGGGAAAACATCTAAATATCCGATATGGTATGCTTATGGTCGTACACAATCTCTTGTAATGCCTAGATATAAACTTTTTTTTCCAAAATTAGCAAATAAATCTCTTCAATGTACATTATGTTGTGATAAGGATTTGTTATTATATAATGGCATTTCATTTGTCAGCAACGATGAAATAGCTTTAAGAATTATAAAATGTATTTTAGAATCTGATATATTTTGGAATTATGTAAGGAAGAATAGCAAACCATATGCCTCTGGATATTTTTCATTAAATGGAATCAACATAAAGAACTTTGGAATACCAATTTTTACTCAAGAAGAAAAAGATGAACTGCTTTCATTGAGCCAAAAGGAGCAGATTAATCAGTGGTTAGAAAAATACTATGTCTAACTCTCTTTGACTGCAAGTACTAAAAGATCTCCTCCCCTTCAAATGGTTTCATCATAATATATGAAAGATTAATAGGATGAATCATTACATAATAAATGTATTTAGCTAACAATTATCTAACACAATGTTTTTGAAAAGGATATGAAGGTATAATTCTAATTTCATAAAAGGTGGAGGAGGATGTCGTCGGCTTCGGGGATGGAGAGTTTTTGACGGATTTGAGTCTTACGCTGGTAAATTGTTTGTAGGATTTCACTAATGTCCAAAAGTGGTAAATAAAAATGAAAGCCACATACAAAAAGCACCATGCCATTAAGCACGATGCCCTTATTTTATAGAGAGTCTATTTCTTTATTTGATTATTTATGCCACATCTTCTTTTGCTTCTAAAGGATTGTAATAATACTCCAATATCCCTCTCAAGGAAGATACTCTATGAATAGAATAATGATTACGTTTTTTAACGTTATCATAGGTTTCTGATAAGACTAGACGTTGATCTTTATGAAACATCCTTGTGCGGTTAATCTTTTTCATTCGTTCGGTACATTCTTTCACAAACACATCTTCTTCTACATCAATATATGCTTTATATTGATTATAGATTTCACGAAAATCATAACCTTCTTTTTGCGGAGGCAAATACGCTATAAATTTACGTAATTTTTGATGACTTTCCCATATCGCAAAAAGATTCTCATGAACTTTAAAATTAACAATAGGCATTCCTACGATAGAACCCTTCTCTTTTTTTCTAAAGACACGGATAAAACCTATATAATTATCATGAATACCATATCGTTTCATAGACTCTCCTCGTATTACAACCATATCTAATTGAGCAGTAGAGATTTTCTTGCTGCCATATTCGATAATTTCTGGTTTATCATCATTGATAACTTGGCAAGACCAATGAAAATCATCCACATTTCCAGCCTTTACAACACTAGCAAAATTATGTGCCGAAAATAACATAAACAATAACACTATTACAACTATCAGTAATATTAATAAAATCACTATTTCTTGCATAACCATGTTCTAATTAAATAATTTATGAAGTTCATTATCGAGATGTATTATTCTGTTTTTTCAACTCTGGTTTTTGCACATTAATACTTCTTGCACTCTTTGCTTGATGCGGAAGTAGAGGGGTTTTTAACCATTTGATACATCCCAAGACAATAAAACACAACCCCAAAAACACATACTCAAGTATAATATATTTTTTTGAGATAATAAGCATAAATAAGAATGCAAAGAACAATAATAAACACACCATGACACCTAATACGCTTGAGTACTTTGCTTTAAGTTTCTCCTCTAAAAAAGTATAACATAATTCCGTGAAAAATAGCACCACCGCCAAAAGAAGCGGCAAAAGAAATTTATCTTCAAAATAATTACTTTTCCCACTATCAGTCCTAATAACCGAAAACAACAACGATAAAGCAATTAAAATTGTCCATACCAATACATATAGAAACCTTAACAATTCCGCCTTTTTTCGTTTTAACTTTTGAGCCATAATTAAATTATTTATCCAAACTGTAATAAATTTAAGTACTTAATAGTATGATGTTACCATTTTTTTATTTTTTTACTATTCGCCATCAAAAAAAGTAATTCTGAACAATAACAAAATCATAACACTCCCACAAATAGTCCGCAAAAGATAACACTCCATCACATGTCTAATACGGTTTTTCGCACTCACATTTTAATACCGACATACAAACATAGCACGAAACAACTTACCGTGTTCTATGCCACAAGGTTTTCGCATTGACTAACCAGTTGTAGTATACAACACGAAGCCCAAACCAAATGTAAAAATACACTCACTTATCTAAACACATACGATTTGCTCAACACGAACAAATAAAGATAAGAGGGATGCTTTACATCCTGTAGGACATCTATCGTTACTAGGTTCAGCTGATTTAAAAATCACGAAATGTAATAGCAACAGAACAGAGCGCGAATAAACGCCTTTCAATATGTCTGTAACCTCTCACTAGCGCCCCAAATAATCTCCGACATGAGTTTACGATGCAAAGATACTGCTTTTTTTTGATATGACCAAATAATTTTCAAAAAAAATGCGTTTTTGTGGTAAATTTGCTAAAAAATTTGCTATAAATTGTTCACGTTTTTATACAAAATGGGCAAAAATCGTGCCAATAGGATAGCATACAAAACTTTTTCAAGGAAGGTGAATTGAATTATTGTTTGATACTGAGAAGTTGGATTATCTATAGTTGTGTTGTACATGATTGGGCGTGTATGGTGTGTATGTACGGCGGGAATGTATAGTGTGGGCGGAGGGTGCGTGTACAGCGTGAGCGGAAGGTGTGATAGTATGCGCGGTAGTGCGCGCGATACATTTTATATAAGGATATAGAAGTGTTGGATACTCTTTTTCTGTACAAGAAGGTCTGTTCCTTGTGTTTTATGGTTATTTGTGAAAATTTGCTATTAATCAGCATGTTATGCTTATGCAGTTTTATTGGTTGGTTTAAGATATTGCGTAAATGTTTAATTTGTTGTACTTTTGCTGAACAAAATTCGCTTGAGAAATAAAATTAAATGTTATACTACAAAATAAAATAGCTATGGCTACCCTTAAAATCAAAGTACCTATTTACATCTCATCTGTTTTGGAAGAGAGTTTTTACTCCTATCCAGAAATGTGCCAATGTATTGAGCATATCATCAATGCTTATAACAATCGACATCCTGATGAAAAACTTTCTATTACCCAACGCGCTAAATTGAAACAAAAAGTTATTAAACTTATTCAATTTGACAGATACAACTTTGGAAACACTCCAGCCCTTTTATTGCGTATTGAAGAATATAAAAAAAATAATAAAGATCTGTATATTGAAAATTCGATGACAGCAGAGCAACGAGATATTGCTTTAGAAGATAAAATTGGTAGTAACTACAATTATGTTTTATTATATCCTCTTATTCGCTATTTGGATAATGGCAATGTGGAAAATCGTTGGGTGGCTTTTGTGTATAACGATCCAAGTAAAGAGGATGTCGATATTAAAACTACTACACATTCTGTATTGTCTAAAATTCTAGGATTATCTGTAAAAGCCGTCATGCGCGAAAGCACGAGAAATAGGCTTCATAGAACTCCTATTATACCCAAAGTCGTTGCTAACTATGTTACTGTAAATAATCGTCCTAATGATCAAGTTGATTTAAGACCATATGAACTATCTTGCAAGTCAACACGAAAGATTACATATCAGAATTTACCTCAAGATGAATTGATGTATTTAATGGAGGATCAACCTGAAGATGTAGTTTCTAAGAAAATAACGGTTCAATTCAATAAAAATGAAAATGTAAAGATGACATATGAATTGAACACTGAAAATGTATTAATCCAAACATTGATAGAAGAAACTAATGGGTATGAAATCACTCTAGAGCCAGAAGACATCGTAACGATGCATGAACCTATGAATGTGCAGCAGCACTTAGGTGATATTATTACACGTTTTTTGAGTAATGAAATGAATTAATAACATAATGAACATTATGCAAGAATGGTATACTATATCATATAGCGTTTTTTTAGGATTAGCTGGAATTTTCTTTACTTTATTTACAGTAATATATGCGTTGATTGACAATAAGAAAACAATGGTTAATTTTTTAACTGACTTACGCAAACAAGGCACAGCATCTCCACGACAAGAAGCAGACTGGAAATATTGGACAAAGTTTATTTCAACGCTACGGAACTTTAACAGGCATGTACTTGCTTTGTTTGTGATTTCTATGATCATGAGCACTATTTTTATTGCTTTGTATATCCTGAAGATAGCAGAATCAAGGTTAACCATAATCTTAGTAATTTTTGAGGTTTCCACTATAATCTATATAACATACGCATTCATTCGATTTGTTGGCTTATATCACAAAAACATGAAGGATTGATTTATGAAGAGCTCTATTGCATATGTAGTGCAACAGGTATACAGGATGTTCTGTGTGGAGTGATAGGTATGAATAGTAGAAAGTTTTCTATAATAGGGTGTGTCGATGACATACCCTATTATATATTGGCGGGAGTATTTCGGTTCTGAAGGAAGATAAGGGCATGTATAAGGCAATTTATGATTGTTTGAGGAAAATTGCTATTAATCAGCATGTTATGTTTGTGCAGTTTTATTGGTTGGTTTGAACTATTGCGTAATTTCTTGAATTGTTGTAATTTTGCAGCGATTTTATTAGTTGTAATTGAAATATTCTAACTAACTTTCAATGGTGGTAATAAACAAATCTATTAATTTTTAATAACATTATTAATAGTGATTTTATGAAAGGTTTAACAAAACAAATCTACTTGGGTAATACCATTATGACAGGTAAGTTGGAGGTAGAGCAGAATATAATAACGACAAACAACTTTATTGAATATGTTATATACTTCATTATGTATTGTTAGATTTAACCCATTGGTTGATATTTCTGACGTTGTTTCATGCTTAACGCTTATTACAGTTGCAATAAGCGGAATCTTTGCCATGTACAAATGGAATAAAAATCTAAAGTTAAAACGTGCAGAATATATAAAAACGTTGGTAGACGAAGTCAGGTCTAATGACCGTATGGCATTTGATTTGTTTGACTATAATGTCGAATGGTATGGATCGGATTTTCATCAAAGTGTCATAGAAAAACAAATAGATTATACTCTTTCGTTTTTTTCATATATCTGTTATTTGTATAAGCAAAAGATTATCCTACAGACGGAATTTAATTACTTCAAATATGAATTGGAACGTATTTTGAATAACTCCCATTTCAGAATTACATTTACGATTTATATCATTTTTCTCAAAGAATTAATCAACCGATATCATTTGTTCATTTGTTTGAATATGCAAAAAAACATAAGTATTTTGATAACGATTTTTGGGATAAAAATTCAAAAAAATATCCACATATTTTAAATTTCTAATATATTACGAAATATGATAATTGTTGTTCTTTATATTATTGTATCACTTTTTTTTCTACCCACTTTGGTATCTGCACAAGAGCCAACTACTTTGCATGTACAAAATGTGAATGGTACGATGCAATCCTCTTTATTGGTCGATATTCAGCACATTACATTTGAAGAAGATGTATTGGTGCTGACTACGACAGAAGGCGAATTCCGTTTGCCATTGGATAATGTAGAGAAACTTACTTTTGGTAATGGAATTTCCTCCGCAGTTGAAGATGTAAATATTAACGCCATAAAAATCTACAAATCAGGAAATCAGCTCACGATTGAGAGCGATTATGCTATAGAACAATTGTATTTAGTCGACATGTCGGGCAAAGTGCTAAAAAGCAAAAAACTAGCTTCCATTAATATGACAACTATTACTCTATCTACTTCTGGAGCTTTTGTTCTATTTTTAGAAACCAGCCAAGGATATAGCGCAAGAAAAGTTGTTCATAATTAGTAACTTAAATATAAAACTCATATGAAAAAGTTTCTGTTTCTAGGAGTACTGCTTATAACGGCATTAACCCTATCTGCACAACAGCAAATGTATGTGTGGCTATTTGGAGAGAAAGTAGTTTTTGAAGTTGCCGATGTAGATAGCATCACCTTTGGCGAACCATTACCCCCATCTGATTATGCTGATGTGTATATCATAGAGATTGACTCAACTATCACATGTTGTGGTATTGATAGTTTTACAATTAAGTCTCCATGGATACAAGATCATGTTAATACACTCATCGCAGATACCACAAAAAAGTACGATTTGCCAACTACTTTGACAATAGAACATTACATTGATAGTAATAACCAAGACTTCTTTATTGAGCAATATGAATGGGATAGGAATCGTTTGTACGACTGTGAAGGTAATATCTTAGAAGAGAAAGAAGGTTATTATGTCATAGAGTTGCCTAAAGACACCAAAGAATATAAGATGATTGTCAATGTATCAATAGGACGATTCCCAAATATCTAAATTGTAATATTATGAGAAAACTATTGAGAGGCAGATGGACTTTACACGATTGAAATATGGCATGAAGCATATGGTTGTGTACGACATATAACGACACAAGATAATAACGAACAAATCAATGTATCTGATTTACCCAATGGCTGGTATCAAATAGTATTACGAAAAGATGGTGAACTAATTGATTCTGGCAATGTGATGATAAACAATTAATTTCTAAATATGGACCATGCAAGGTTTATATGTTACATAAACCGAAAACATTAAATTCGCTCTTCCTTGTACTAGTATTTTTATGCTTATCTTGTTCTACTGAATAATCCGCTTTCAACAGGGATAATATTGTTCTTAATGTAGGTAATAGTACATTGTTAGAGATTAGTCAAGTAGAAAAGGTTTTGTCAGTTAGTTCGTCAAATCCACACAGTTCAATTTGTGAATTGAAGGATTTAGGCAAACAGAATGGTACACATTCTATAATGGTCTATGGAAAAAATGTAGGACAGGATACGATCTGTGCTATTTGTCACTACGTTATGGGAACAGCGGCTTATGAAGATGATTTTTATGTACCAGTGGAAGTTATTGATTAACAAATTGTATTTATATATCCTTATAATCATAAATGATACTATTTGTCAATCCAATTAATTTGATTAAAGAGGGTGTGTTCGCATATGACACACCCTCTATTTCTGCGTATAGACACGAATGCATTATTCGTTTAGAAAATTTTGTGCTTTCACAACTAAAACTTGCATATGTCCTCAAAAAGTTGTACCTTTGTCACAAAAATTTTGTGGATATAATTTAAAATCAAAATGAACTATCATAGTTATTTGGTGTTATCGGTATTGCGCAAGGTAGTTATTTCTAACTTTATATTACTCCTTACTTGCGTTTGTTCGTCATGTCGTTGGCAAGAAGCAAAGAACATAATTGCAATTGCTGATTGTATTGATCAAAATGAACACAGAATCTATAACGATACTGTGGCATTAAAGAAAGTTATCTGCGTTCTGGATAATCCAATCGGCAGATTATTTCATAATAATTTGTTGGGTAAGGCGTATTACTATATGGGACGCAATTTAGAAGATTCGTATCAACAAATAGCTGCGGCAGCAGAATGCTATATAGAGGCTGATCGTTTGCAAATAGATAACCCGATTTATCGCGGAAGAGTAAACTCGTGTATGGGATATATTTGTGCTCAGAATGATTGTGATAGTCTGTCGTTAATATTTTACGAGCGAGCAACAAAATATTTTAAAGAAAGTAACAATAACTGGTACTATGCACAAAGCTTACTTAACGTAACTACACGTCACATTAAACTTTCTTCATTTTCAAAGGCTGATAGTCTATTGCAAGAATTTCGTTCGTGTCAATTTGGTGATCAATATTTGGCAAGGTTCTATGAGACGAGGGGTCTTTATTTTGACAAGCAGTTACAATCGGATTCTGCTTTGATGTATTTCAAAAAAGCATTATCTAAGTATCGCACTCAAGATGATAAATGTTTCATTTACTTGAAAATAGTTCAAAACCTTTTAGATAAAAATGAGTTAGTAGAAGCTTTACCTTATGCACAACACATCATTCAACATGCACAAGACCCTCGACTGATAGTAAATGCATATTATTGTTTGATACTAGATGCAGAAGCAACACATAACACGGAATTATTGACTCAATATACCCATGCGCGTGCTGATGCCTACAGGTTACGTCAAGAGAATATAAACAAATACAATGAAGGGATAGTCCTATTAGAAAAATATTTGTCCGATCCTCATCCATGGAGATGGCAATGGTTTATGGTACTTTCTATAGTTCTTGTTTGTGCTATTACAACTATGTTAATCAATTATCGTAAACATGCCGCTTTACAACTACAATTCGCTAGTAATAAGATTACGAATATGTCTTTACAATTAGAAGCTCAGGGAAAAGAACTTAACATAGCATGTCAAAAGAATCATCAAGCTAAAATGATTGATGAGATTCGTATCAAATATCCAACTCCGCCAAATAAGTGGAATGATTATTGCCGATTAAAGATTGATATTAACCCATATTTGAACACTTGGCTTGCAACATTGGAATGTTTGAACTTGACTAATAGAGAGAAAGTTCTTTGTACATTTATCTTCCTTTATCCTTATTTTTCTGTAGAGGAGCTTGCTAAATTCATGTGTATGACAAAGGGAGGAGTACAAGTTATTAGGACCCATGTTGTAAAAAAGGTAGGTGTAAAATCTACACAATTGGTGGATTTTTTACAAAAATTGTCAACTGATTGACTTGTGTCTATTAGTGCAATTTTATAATTAGCAATTATAACTAATTGACAATCAATCAAATACCCTCCCCGAATTTTATCGTTTGTGTTTTTTATTGCACAAGTTATGATTTTGTTGTAATTTTGCAGAAAATTTTAATATACAACCATCATGAGAAAAATTTTATTTATTGCATTGTTTCTACTAGGTATTAGCAATGTCTCTGCGTTTGGAATGGTTCAAGAGATTATCTTGCAGGAAATGTATTCAATCATGCCGATAGATGACTCAAGAGGAGATCCTGAAGGTATTGGAAAAGATCCTACTCGTTTTCAAGCTATCATAAATGGTCATGTCTTGTCTGTAGGAGCATATACAGAGATGCCTGCTTATGTAGAGGTTGTTGATCAAGCAACTGGTGAAGTTGTTGTAGAAGAAGAGTTCGTAGATGAAATTGAGGCTACCATAGATCAAGCAGGTTCATACACTATACAAATTTACTCTGGTAACACCATTATGACTGGTGAGTTTGAAGTAGAATAAAAAAAAAGTATTATGGAACAAAAATTGAAGAAACAATCATCAGTTCGGAAAAGCAAGCCTCAACAAGAGGATATAAATAGAATGAGTGGGAGAATACCACCACGTAGGATGCAAGAAGAGAAAATGTGAAATATTACCGATAAAATTCATAACATGATCTTATATTGTTGGGTGTTATATCACTAATTACTTTATGGCTTTTTCGTTTCCTCTATCTTCTATGTGAAGCACTTATTAAATATTGTCATAATACTTTTATAGACTCCATATGGGGAGATGCAATTGTTGAACTCAAAAATGCATATGCAGAAATTCATTCTCTAAGAAAAAAAGAGAATATAAATGACGAAGAATTTATTCGTATCATGGTAAATCTATGTGACACATTGAAAAAGATTTTTGACAAAAAGACAAAAGCGGAATGCTGTGTGTCAATCAAGGTGCCTATATCAAGTGGTGAGAATTTGATGTCATTAGAATTATGCAACTTATGTAGAGATAGTTCACATAAAAGCAAAAGTAGAGATACTGAAATATATAAGCAAATTAAACATAGGATAATCGGAAATACTGCTTATTCAATAATTGTAAATAAAATACTGAGAGGCAATCAAAAACATTTAGCCTATGTAAACAACAATATTGCAGGCTCATCAGATTATGAAAATACAAGCAAAGATGCGTATCCTAACGGAACCTTTCCGTACAATAGTGAATTAGTTTATCCTATAGTACCTATTAAAGGTAATGAAACTAATGATAGAGCTTTAAAAGGATTTATATGTATTGATTGCAATGAATCCAATAAGTTTGATGAAAACCGCTATGACATCCCTCTGGTACAGGGTGTTGCAGACGGAATATATGATTTATTTACAAGAAGAAACAATGGATAATATGAAAAAAACATCACATAATATAGGTTTTGAAGTTCTAAGGAAAAGTGAAGATGTTGTGGTTCTAAAAAGGGTTCTTTCTTCGAAAAGAGGAAGAAGACGAGAAGATGAAAGGTTCTTGCCAAAATTATCAGTACATTATTTTGAAGCTAAAGAAGCAGAGCGTTTGCAAAGCCTTGCAGCTGAAATTTCTGAACGACAAAGACAAGCTAAGAATTTAACAGGATATAGAAGAGTGTTAAACATTCTGAAATTAACATAAGTATAGTGGTAATTATGAGGTAATTATCGTGTTTACAGGAAATATTTTCTCTAATCTCGCCCAGTTCTTTATGGACTGGGCGAGATTCTTTTATGTTCATATGGAAAGAATAGTGCAGAAATGGTAGCACATACCATTTCTGTTGCATTTGTGGTAAATGCTACCACCGCAGTATCAATAAAAAGCAGTAATTTTGCAGCGTGAAAAATCACATCAAATCCGAACTAATCAAAGAGCGAATAAACCATTTGCTCAGTACACAAACAACCCAGAGCCTACGCCGAAGTATGTATATAGTACTCCCATATAGAATACGAGAGTGGTATATACCAACGCAGACATCTATTGTTGCATTGTTTTGAACTGAGATTTGAAAGTTCCTAAGTTTCAAGAGTGTCAAAACAAGCGTCAATAAACGCTGTTAATAAATAATATGTCCTCCTGTTTTACGTCAAGGAGCGACGGGGTATGTTAGTTAATACTTAACAATTAATGATTAGTATCTTTTCACACATTGTTCATCTCTGCGAGCAAAATTATTGTGAAATGAGTTGTTCGGGAGCAGTAATGAATTGGTGCGACGCTGTCGCACTTTTTTCCAACAATTCATCCGATAGCGTCGGATTTATTTCTAATTGGTGCGACGTCGTCGCACTTTTTCCGAGCAAGTATTCTTTAACTTGTGGATAATTGAGATAAAAAGCACGAGATACTTTCAGCAACGTCTCATTGATACCGCGTTTGTTGACTTTTTCTGCCAATCGTTTGAGTAATCGATCACCATACTTTGCACGGTCACTACCATGTTGTTCGTACTCAACAATGTAGTATCCGATCACGTAATTGCGGACAGTGGCAAAACGGTTCACTGCTTTAACTGTAGCAGAATAAGCAGACTCATTCAACAATGTTACTACATCTGACAAATGCTCAAAAGAAAACTCCTTCTCTTGTTCCCAGTTAGTAGGCAGATGATATTGAACTGTTATTTCGGTAGATTTATTCATTACTCTATTTCTTCAAAAGATTGTGAACACGCGTGTTCACAATTATGTAAATTGCTTGGTTGGATGAGTTTGGATGATGATATCTAGCAAGCTTTCCGAATTAATAAAGGTAATTTAAATATTGCGGTGCAAAGTTACACATTTTTTTGCATTTACGCAAGAAAATGGCGAAAAAATCGCCATTTTCAGTTTAGAGGATGCCTCTACGCACCTACGGTGTTGAGGTGAAAGCACAAAAAATCGCCACTCATGCTCAATGAGAACACAAATGGCGAAAGGCCATGCACCTATCAATCCCGTTATCACTCCGTTACCACTCCCCGAGGATACGCTGTTGATAGGCTAATGCTTCCCTGCATACTTCTCTGCAAATGCCTTGCGGGCTTTTATCTGTGCTTCTGTAGGTGGCTTGTCGCGTTTGGGGCGACGTTGAACAACTATTTTGCCATACTGCACACGAGCGTAAAACACCTTTCCTAAATTACCGTTAAGAGTCTTGATGGGATAATTTGTTTCTGCGATCATATTTTTAAGGTTTTAGAGGTTAAACAATTGTATTGGATTATTTGGATTTTCCAGATTTTCCGGACTTTTGAAAATCCAAAAAAACTGGAAAAACCAAAAAATCTATGCTCCTTTTTGCCAATTGATTTTATGGTATTGACCATGTGCAACTCTCTCGATATGAGATGATTCTGTGTATTTTCTTAGCCATTCTCCCATTGTGCTTTTAGCAATTCCAAGGACATTGGCCTGCTTCACGGCATCTTGTTTCGTGAAGTCCGCAGGAAGCATATCAAAAAACTGTTTTTGGATCAGAGTATGACCGATTTCTCCAGGAACAGCCTCCTTGTTCTCGGGCAACATCTGGAACATCATCGCCGAATGCATGAGCAACTTGTGACCAATCAAGAGCATCGTCTCAAAGTCATCCTCAGAACATACCATACGCTCTGGCAAAGCTTTTGTCATATCCATCCTAAGTCCCGTGAGAATCATACCGATACGTTTCATAATCACAGGCATACGCTTGAGAATAGAGTCAAACTCATTACCGAAAGACTTGCGGTAGATGTCATACATAGCTCGGAACATACGCGTGATAGTCTTGCGCTGTGCATCTGTCAGATAGAAGTAGCAACTGTGTTTCGCCTTTCTCATCCAACCATAACGCAGGCTCAGTTCATGACCCAACTGCTCATAGAGGGCAATGTCTTGTGGAACAGTGTCCTCCTCTGCATCCAGCCAAACGCGGTCATCAAAGTCTTGTGTCTGCTTGACTACATAGCAGGCGAAACGGCTCATCAGACCATTCTCGCGGCTCTTAATCAGCGGCTTGAGTTGGTTGTAAGTACCCGAGATTAAGACTGCAAAGTGTGGGTCGGTAATCTCGATAAACTCCTCATGGTTCTTGCGAAGTTTGCTAATGGTCTCATGCTCAAACATACAACGGAGCACATCGGAGAAACCGCCTGTACTGCTACCCAGTGCCTTGCTGAGGGTGTCAATCTCCGTCGCCATCATAATGCCTCGTCCCTTGAGCATTTGCAGATAGCTCATGAGGGCAGCCGAGGAAGTGTTGGCAGGCAAGAAGATAAACTCACCATGCTCGTTCTCAATGCCTTGTAGCAGTTGCTTGGCGTAATTCATGATACCTTTGCCCGAGGCAGCAGGAGCCAAGACCATGGTCATAAGTTCGGGACCATAGACATGATGCGGAAAGCCGTGATACATGCGCATGGCGGGTAGGGCGTAAGCGTAATTGGTTAATAACGAGAGCAATAGCATGTCGCGCATCTCGCCCTCTGGGGCAATGCTAATAGCTTTCTCAACTTGCCAAGGGAGTTGACCTTGGCGAAAATGACTGGTGATGAGGGTGTCTGCACCCTCGGAAAGAATGGTGTTGGTCATAAATTTTGTAAGTTAAAGTTTATATATTATATTTAGGTGTACCTCTCAATAGGTACGCACATTACTATTATACACCAAAAAGCGAATTTTGGAATAGTCTGTGAATGACTTGTAAAGCTTCTGTGAATGACTTGTGCGATAATAGGCGCTTTTTCATTTTCACACATCGTCCTTATTATATATACAACCAAACGGTCTAAAAATTAAGGTTTTTCGCCGACTTGTTGGCTGTTTTTCGCCGACTTTATTTGTTTTTGCTGATTATCAATTGGTTATGGTTGAGCGTTTTCGAATTACGCTGCAAAGATAATCATAAAACCAACTTTTTGTTGGACATTAATCTCCAAAAATTTATTTTGTAAAGTCGAGGTTACAAAATGGAGGCGATAGGCAAGAAAAAAGCCCCCCGCAAACTCACGAGGTTTGTCGGGGAGCCCGCAAAATGTAGAGAATTGCAAAATAAGGGAATTTGACGTGTAAAAACATGCAAAATAAGGGAATTTACAGCCAAATATTTTGCAAAATAAGGGAATTTATTTGGTGGTTTCAAAAAAAAGCATTACCTTTGCAGCAAAAGTCATTCCGCTGCTGATGACATTTATTATTACAAGCCATCTGCTCGTCAAAAAGAAGTAGATTTTGTAGTTTGTCGTCAGGGAGTAGTGATCGAGCTCATTCAAGTGGCATACACCATAGCAGATAGCAAAACCTTTAAACGCGAAACTGATGCTCTGTTAAATGCCGCTAAAAAATTAAATTGTACTAACCTCACTTTGATAACTACCGACGAGAGCCACGATATACAGATTGGCGATTTAACTATCCATCATTGTTCTGCTATTGATTGGTTGCTCAACACACATTAATACGTGAAAAGTGTAAAGGCGAGAAACAAAAAAGCCACCCGAATGGATGGCTTTTTTTCGTATTATCATATATGGATTACTCCTCGTTTGACCAGTTGGTTTGCAACATACGGAGATATGAACGATAACGCCACTTAGCATTCTCTTGGGCTGCGGCAAACAATTCTGCTGCCTCTTGTGGGTATTGCTTAGCCACTGAAGCGAAGCGAACCTCACCCATCAAGTAGTCTTGGAACTTATCCCATTGTGGCTCCTTGCTATCCAAAGAGAATGGGTTCTTGCCCTCTGCCTCGAGTGCTGGGTTGTAACGCCACAAGTGCCAGTAACCACACTCTACTGCTTTCGCCTCCTCGGCTTGGCTCTTACCCATACCTGCCTTCAGACCGTGGTTGATACATGGAGCGTATGCAATCACGAGAGATGGACCTGGATAAGCCTCTGCCTCGCGGATAGCCTTGAGGGTTTGTGCTTGGTCAGCACCCATAGCGATTTGAGCTACATATACATAACCATAAGTGGTAGCAATCATACCCAAGTCTTTCTTGCGTACACGTTTGCCCGCAGCAGCGAACTTAGCGATAGCACCGATAGGAGTAGATTTAGATGCTTGGCCACCGGTATTAGAATACACCTCAGTATCAAGCACGAGGATATTCACATCTTCGCCTGATGCAATCACGTGGTCGAGACCGCCGTAACCGATGTCGTAAGAAGCACCGTCGCCACCGACAATCCATTGGCTGCGTTTAACGATATGGTCTTTGTAGTTGAGGATCTCTTTGCAAGTATCGCAACCGCATGCCTCGCAAGCAGCTACGATAGGTTCGTAGAGACGGTTGGTGATAGTAGCGTCGTTTTGGTTGTCGAGCCACTCTTGGAACATAGCCTTCATCTCCTCGGTGCAGCAAGTGCAAGTTTGTGCCTTGGTCATGAGAGCCGCCAAACGCTCGCGGATCTTGCGGTGAGCGATTTGCATACCGAGACCGTACTCGCAGAAGTCCTCGAAGAGGGAGTTGGACCATGCAGGACCATGACCTTGTGCGTTGGTGGTATAAGGAGTAGATGGAACAGAACCCGAGTAGATAGAGGTACAACCCGTAGCGTTGGCTACGATCTCACGGTCGCCAAAGAGTTGGCTAATGAGCTTGAGGTATGGAGTCTCACCGCAACCCGAGCAAGCACCAGAGAACTCGAAGAGAGGAGTAGCGAACTGGCTGTTCTTGACATTGGATTGGATATCTACGAGGTGCTGTTTAGACTTCACATTATCGGTGCAGTAAGCCCAGTTTTGTGCCTCGAGCATTTGGCTCTCGAGTGGCACCATTTGGAGGGCTTTGCCAGTCTTAGGATGGCCAGGACAAACGTCCACGCAATTGCCGCAGCCAAGGCAGTCGAGCACGCCCACCTGCATGCGGAAGTGCATACCCTTCATAGCAGCAGGAGCTTTCATCTCGCGGGTAGTACCTTGGATACCCTTCACCTCTTCCTCGTCCATTACGAATGGGCGGATACATGCGTGAGGGCAGACATATGCACACTTGTTACACTCGATACAGTTCTCAGCAGTCCACTCTGGAACGAAAGCAGATACACCGCGTTTCTCGTACTTAGCCGTACCAGCAGGCCATGTACCGTCCTCTACGCCCTTGAAAGCAGAAACAGGAAGGAGGTCGCCGTCCTGTGCGTTGATAGGGCGAACGACGTTGGTAATGAACTCAGGTTCGTTTTGGCTATTGGCAATTGGCGATTGGCTATTGTCAAGAGCAGACCATGCTGGATCAATAGTTAGCTCTTGGTACTCGCCACCGCGGTCCACTGCAGCGTAGTTCTTGTTGACTACATCCTCGCCCTTCTTGCCGTAGGACTTCACAATGAAGTGCTTCATCTCCTCGATAGCTTGCTCTACAGGAATAACGCCCGTGATACGGAAGAAAGCAGATTGGAGGATAGTGTTGGTACGGTTGCCAAGACCAATCTCGCGAGCAATCTTGGTAGCGTTAATGTAGTACACCTTGATATTATGGTCAGCGAAGTATTTCTTCACCTTGTTTGGCAAGTTCTTTGCCAATTCCTCGCCCTCCCAAATGGTGTTGAGCAGGAAGGTACCACCCTTTTGGAGACCGCGGGTTACGTCGTACATCTGCAAGTATGCTTGTACGTGGCAAGCCACGAAGTTAGGAGTAGTAACGAGGTAAGTAGAGTGGATTGGTTCGTCACCGAAACGGAGGTGAGAGCAAGTGAAACCACCCGACTTCTTAGAGTCGTAAGAGAAGTATGCTTGGCAGTACTTGTCGGTAGTCTCGCCAATGATCTTCACAGAGTTCTTGTTAGCACCTACGGTACCATCCGCACCGAGACCATAGAACTTAGCTTGGAACATGCCCTTGCCACCCATAGCCACCTCTGCGCCCACTGGGAGAGAAGTGAAGGTAACATCATCCTCAACGCCGAGGGTGAAGTGGTTCTTAGGCATAGGCAAAGCGAGGTTCTCGTAAGCAGCAATGATTTGCGCTGGAGTGGTATCGTTGGAACCGAGACCATAGCGGCCACCTACTACGAGGATATCGCCAAGGCCAAGCTCTTGGAGAGCGTCTTTCACGTCGAGGTACAATGGTTCGCCATTAGCACCTGGCTCTTTGGTGCGGTCGAGCACGCAGATACGTTTCACAGAAGCAGGCAATGCCTCCTTGAGATACTTGAGTGAGAATGGGCGGTAGAGATGCACGTTGATCATACCGAGTTTGTTGCCCTTCTCTGCCTCGTAGTCGATCACCTCGCGGATAGCCTCGCATGCAGAACCCATACAAATGATAATGTTCTCAGCATCAGGAGCACCGTAGTAGGTGAATGGGCGATAGGTGCGGCCGGTGATCTTGGAGATCTCGTCCATATAGTCGCTCACAATGTCAGCTACCTCGTTGTAGTATGGGTTGCAGCTCTCGCGGTGTGCGAAGAACACATCCGGGTTCTCAGCCATACCACGCATAACAGGGCGCATTGGGCTGAGCGCACGCTCGCGGAACTCTTGGAGCGCCTTCATATCGAGGAGCGGACGCAAGTCTTCCATATCTACCACCTCTACCTTTTGGTACTCATGAGAGGTGCGGAAACCGTCGAAGAAGTTGAGGAATGGCACGCGGCTCTTAATGGTAGCGAGGTGGGCTACACCTGCGAGGTCCATGACCTCTTGTACGCTACCCTCAGCCAACATAGCAAAGCCCGTTTGGCGGCAAGACATCACGTCTTGGTGGTCGCCGAAGATACAGAGGGCGTGGCTTGCCAAGGTACGAGCAGACACGTGGAAAACAGAAGGGATAAGCTCACCCGCGATCTTGTACATGTTAGGAATCATGAGGAGCAGACCTTGGCTGGCGGTGAAAGTGGTAGTGAGGGCACCTGCGTTGAGCGCACCGTGCACAGCACCTGCAGCACCTGCCTCAGATTGCATCTCTTGTACCAACACTGTCTCGCCGAAGAGGTTCTTGCGACCTGCAGCAGCCCACTCGTCCACGTTCTCCGCCATAGGAGAAGATGGGGTGATAGGATAAATGGCAGCCACCTCGGTGAACATATACGCGATATGCGCCGCAGCAGCGTTACCATCAAGGGTTAAATACTTTTTTTGTTTCATAATCGTTATAGTTTTTTTATATTGTTGATTCGGGGTGTCCGGCGCCCAGAGACCGGTGTCCACAAACGGTATCTGGAGTTCGGTATCTATTTAGTACAGGAAACCGAAGAGCCAAAGCGGAATGTTCTTTTGGCTGCCGACTTCGAGGTCGCCAATAGCGCTGTAACGGATACCCGTCTTAGCAGGTGTCGTTGCCAAGGCGTCCATATAGTACTTGCCATCAATAATGAACATCGCACTGCGGTCAGTGGCGTTGATCTTGTGGTTGCCATGCAAGGTAGCGTAGAAAAAAGTCTCGGCTATAGCCTGCGCGTTAGGTTCGCGTGTGCAGGTAGCGTAGCAGAGATTGGTGTTCTGCATATACACCTTGGTAGGCTTATGTGGGAACTGCTTACCCTCAGGGTAAAGCATGTTGAGTATGCGGGCGTCCTTGAGATACTTAATGTAGTTGAGCGTAGTCGAACGCGAACACTCAATGGCCTCAGAGATACTACTCACATTGAGGCTACAAGGCGTGTCTTGCAACATGATATGCAGCAGCTTGCGCAACTTAGGTAGGCTGGCCACCTCGATCTGCTTAATGAGCAGTACATCTACCTCGAGAATCATATTCATCATCTTCAAAAGAGACTCAGAGAAGTCATGTGGCTCCAAGAAAAGCGGATAATAGCCATGATGCAGGTAGTCTTGGAAGTACTTGAGCGGACTAATGATTTGCGTAATACGACGCGCGATATCCACATGACGCTGCAAAATATCTTCCAACGTGAACACAGGCAGTTTCAAGCCCAACGTAACATTGAGATACTCACGGAAACTGAAACCACGCAAGTTATATGGGTGGACAATAGAGCCAATATCCGTATTGCGCTCCACCAATCGCATGACCGAGGAAGCCGTGAAAATGATATGCAGACTGGGATAACTATAGAAGCATTGGCTCAATTCGCGCGACCAGTTAGGATACTTGAAGGCCTGATCAATGAGCAGCAAACGCCCACCTCTCGCCACAAACTCGCCCGCAAACTCCACCAGAGAATGTTCGGTGAAGTAGAAGTCGTTGAAGTTCACATACAAGGTATGCTCACTCAACTCGGGGTTGGTGCGACGGAGTTCCTTGGCATAATTGAGCAGGAAATCGGTCTTACCCACTCCACGACCACCCTTAATGGCAATGAGTCGGTCGCTCCAGTCAATCTCGTCCATTAACACACGGCGAGCAGGCACATGCACATGCTCGACCAAATAGTTATGCGTCTTATAAAATGCTTCTAACATACCTTATAGATTTACGTTTGGCGTTAAACCATTCTTTCCACGGTGCAAAGGTACTACTTTTTTTCCAAATTTGCAACATCTACATTGCATTTTTTTCAAAAAAAATAAAAAAAGCCCCAAAAGCAGTGCTTAGGGGCTCGAATCATGCAATTCGCAAAATTATCCTTTGGAAATTGCGCCACTTGGGCAAACATCAGCACAAGTGCCGCACTCTGTGCACAAGTCAGCGTCAATTGTGTAAATGTCACCCTCAGAAATTGCGCCCATTGGGCACTCATCAATACATGTACCACATGCGATACAATCTTCAGAAATTACGTAAGCCATAATTCGATAATTTATAGTTAATAATTAATAATTAATATTTCAAAGTTTTATTTGCGACTGCAAAGGTACAACAAAAAAATCAAAGTACCAAATATTAGGGATTATTTTTTCAAAAAAAATCATAATTATTTTTTCTTCTTGGCTATTTGCATAGCAGCCAAGAGGCGTGCATTAGGACCAGTTAACTGCTTATCAACCAGACCTTTTTGTTTAGCAAAAGTAGTCCAATTCTTGGCACCTTTCTCCAGCTGCGGCATACCCAATTGTAAGTAGTGGCAATAGGCTATACCGAGTGCATCCGTGGCATCGAGCTTCTTGGGCATCTGTTCATCGGAAATGTGCAGGAAGCGTTGGAGCATGGCAGCGACCTGGTGTTTGTCGGAGTGTCCGTTGCCCGTTATGGCCATCTTGACCTTCATAGGGGAATACTCCTGCACAGGTACATCCTTGGAGAGTGCAGCCGCGATAGCCACGCCCTGTGCGTGCACAATCTTAATCATAGTCTGAGGATTCTTGTCCACGAACTGCGACTCAATAGCCAAAATAGTAGGGTGATACTTGTCAATGATATCCTGCAAGAAGAAGAACTCCTTCTGCAAGCGTGCATACTGGTCCTCCAGCTTATGCACATCATAGACACCAAAATCCAGAATATCGACCCGACTTCCGACCGTGTGCAAGACAGCATAACCCATGTAGAGCGTACCTGGGTCCACGCCAAGAATGATATGTTCCTTTACAAGTTTGTCAAGCATCGCAGGGCTTCGTCTATGAGTTGTTCCTTAGCAAATCGTTTGGAGTCTACCACAATCACATTCTTGCGCAGGAGCAAGGTGTCATTAGGCACGACCTTCTGCGTTATAGAGAAACCTATGACATCTTGTTTCTCCACCTTAATGGGGCGTTGGGTGACGAATGCACCGTTCTTGGTCAAGGTATAGTTCATGGCACTACACACTTGCATATTGGCAGGATGGAGCTGCATCCATGTCCAGCAGAGATCATCGCCCACATAGTTCATGAGCGGATACCACTGCTCCGCATCCTCTCCTACACTCAGAATGGAGAGAATAGTAATAGGACCAGCATAGTTAAGCGACTGCACCTCGTACTCCAAGCGCATACACTCCTTCTTGTCCATCAGCAGTTGTCGGCGTGCCACAATCTTGAGCGTATGTCCTTTGGGCGAAGTGACCGTGACATGGCGTTCCAGGAGGGGCTGGCTCTTATGCAAACAACGGTAAAACTGCTCCACTCGCCATACGTGTAAGTCCAGTCGCTCATCGGAGAGACGAACAGAGATAGCCGACAAGTTCAGAATGGAGGTGTCTATACCTTTAATATATGTACATAGGCGCTGCGCACCCGAATAATACTCCTCAAAATGCGCGGTCTGACAGAGGTAGTCATTGGAGAATGTGAGTTGCTGCTCAATAGCCAACTCCTCGGCAGGATTCCACTCCTGTTGCTCTACGGTCCATGTATTATACTGTAACATGATCTCTAAACATTACTTCGTAGTTTCTCTAACAATCAAGTCGGTAGGCACCATTTCTGTTTTCGGGTGTTTGTCATCGCCATCCAGACGGTTCAACAATTTGGTCATTGCGCGTTTGCCGATCTCCGCTCCATGTTGCTGCACCGTAGTGAGCATAGGCATGGTAGCGCGACAGATAGGTGCATCGGAGAAACCGCAGATAGCCAAATCCTCGGGAATACGCACGCCCAAGATCTTCGCCGCATGCAGCACACCCGCAGCACAATCGTCATTGACGCAGAAGAAAGCATCGGGCTTGTTGTCCGACTGCAAGATAAGGGGTGTATCCACAATCGCCTTCATGCGTGTGTCGCACTCCACTACCCCATCCTCGCTCGCTGGCAGACCATAGTGCTGAAGCGCATCGCGCCACCCCTGGTAACGACGGCGCGAGACCTCCAACTGCATGGAGGATGTTAGGCACATCACACGCTTGCAACCCGTCTGAAGCAGGTACTCCACCGCATTGTAAGCACCCATATAGTCATCCGACACCACTTGGTCACACTTGAGCGAAGGGCAAGGGCGATCGTATAAAATGAGCGGAATACCACTATCCAGCACCTCCTTCAAATGCTGCAAATCGCTTGTCTGCTTGCTCACACCCACCAGTATGCCCGCTACGCGGGTAGTAATCAGCGTATGAATGGCCTCTATCTCCTTCTGCACATCTTCGCGCGTCTGGCAAATAACAATATGATAGCCCGCCTCATTAGCAGCCTGCTCTATACCATCTAAGACAGATGAAAAGAAGTGGTGATTCAATTCCGGTATGACCACACCAATAGTCGTATTCTTGCAGGTTCGCAAGTTACTCGCCATCAGATTGGGCTTGTAGTTCAACTGCCTGGCACACTCCTGCACGATCTGCTTGGTACGCTCACTAATATCAGGATGATTCTGCAACGCGCGACTTACCGTTGAGACGGATATGTTCAACTGGCGCGCTATGTCCTTGATTGTAATGGGTTTCATATCGATACACTATGTTATTCCCTGTTTCTAATAGCACCACGAAATATCACCAGCACGGCACCTGCTACCAGCACATAGTCCGAATACTGCCATTTCATCACACTCAACACTGCGCCCGCCAAGAGTACTACCAGACCTGCAATCAATAAAATATTACTCCATTTCATCATACAACATTCTTAATTCTACATTCTTACTTCTAATTACTCCACCACATAGACATCTTCGTTGGGTGCGTGCATACGGTACTGCTCGCGCGCAAAACGCTCCAAACTGTCCACATCGTCCAACACGCGCATCACGGCCTCAGCCTGCTCTATCTCCTGCTGCGTCTGCACTAACTCTGCCTCTATAACACGCATTTTCTTAGCACGCTTGAGGTACTGAATCAGGCTGTGATCACCAAAAAACATAAACAATAATGCAAACACCATGAGCGTGATTGCATACTTGTTTATCAATACCTTACGGATTTTTTGCCAATAATTATTCGTTTCCATAGTTATGTATGATTTATTATTCCCGCAAATTTTCTGCAAAGATAATGCAAATTTTCGAAATACACAAAAAAAACGTGCGTTTTTCTATGCAAATAACAAAAATGCACGATATATTTGCATAAATCAAATCTTTTTTGTACTTTTGCAGGTTATTTAACAACAACACCCCACAACATATGACAGAACACATACGACACATACTTTGTATCATCAGTCTTTGCGCTATAGTTCTCCCTGGGCTTTCGCAAACCACAGTTACCATTAATGATCCGCAGCAGTGGACATATGCCGAATTGAAGCCCTATGTAGGGCAGACTATTCGGTTCGCCACCCCTATGTATGTCACCAACAACTACAACAGCGGTTCGCTCACCATTGCGCCACGGCTTATCTTCACGCCCACTAATCAAGTGTACCCTATGAGTCAGGAGTACAATGCCCTCTTGATTGCCAACGCCATGGGTAGCATCACGCTAATGGGTGTCAGCGACTACCATCGCATAGGCGAACGTATGCACAATCTAACCGTAAAAGTGAATAGCACCAGTAGCGTCAGTCTCATATCCTGCAAGTGGGCAGGCGAAACCCGCAGCGAACTGGAGAAAGGCTATAACATGAACATCGTTGCACAGCGCGGCGAGCCATCTGTCATTGTATGCTGCATGAACTTGGAGTACTACCTCGTGGAGAACCTCGGCGGCGATATGGGCGCCAGCAACTACAGCGAGCACCAAAAACAACGTGCCAAAGTGAGCAAAGCGTTAGCCAAAATCAAAGCCGACTTATACGGTTTCGTTGAGATAGAACAAGGACAAAGCGCTTTGGCAGAAATAGCCAATGACCTGAGCAAAAACACAGGCAAACACTATACATACATCAACGACGGCGGCTCTGCCAGCGGTACATACACCAAGTCGGGATTCGTATATTGCAGCGACGTATTGGAGCCCTACGGAAAATTGCGCGAAAACAACACGGGGGTACAAAACCGCAAGAAGACACAAGCCTTTATAGAAAAAAGCACAGGCGAGAAATTCCTCTTCTCCGTCAATCACTTCAAAGCCAAGAGTGGCAAAGGCTACGGCGACAATGCTGACCAAGGAGATGGACAAGGCAGCTACAACGCCGACCGCGTGAAAGAGGCCAAGAGCTTATTGGACAACTACCCCCGAGACTGCGTGTTCTACGGCGATAGCGATATTCTGGTAATGGGCGACCTCAACGCCTATGCCATGGAAGACCCTATCACCATACTCCGAGAAGGAGGTTGGAAAGACCTACATCGCACATTCCATGCCGATAGCAGTTACAGTTATGTATATCGTGGACAAGTAGGATACCTGGATCATGCACTTTGCAATAGTACTCTCTATCCACAGGTGACAGGTATGGTGGCATACCATATCAACTCCGGCGAAAACGACCGCTACACCTACGACAAGTCCAACGACCAGACCATGTTCCGCTGTAGCGACCACGACCCTATCATTGTAGGACTAAGACTGGATAGCACCGCTACCTTTATACCCGAAACAATCAATCCTCAGGTGGAGATTTATTACGCCAATCGTTGCCCACATATACGCAACGCCGAAGGCGGATACTACATCATTTATCAATGGGACGGACAAGTCGTCCAACAGTCCGCTATCCATAGCAACGAAACAGCAATCACAGACTTGAGACAAGGACTATACATTATCAATGTCTATGGACAAGGCACCTGCTTGAAGACAAAGGTACTTGTGCCATAGATTAAAGGTTAAAGGCAAGAGTTATGGATTTGTTTTCACAAATAGATACTACCGAACGCGAGGAGATATTGACCCTGCGCAAAGAACTGGAAGAGGCGAATCATCAATACTACGTATTGAACATGCCCACTATGTCGGACTATGATTTTGACCAGAAACTCCGCCGCCTGCAAGATTTAGAGGCGCAGTACCCCGATATGTTCGACCCTAAGTCGCCGACCCAACACGTAGGATCGGATCTGAGAGAGGCGAGAGGCGAGAGGCAAGAGACGAAAGGCAAGGGTAAAGGCTTTGCCCAAGTGGTGCATAAATACCCTATGCTGTCGCTGTCGAACACCTATTCGCAGGAGGAAGTGGAAGATTGGCTCAAGAAACTGCCTGAAGGCGTGGAGATTGTGTGCGAGTTGAAGTACGACGGACTCAGCATATCGCTGTGGTACGAGCACGGAAAACTCACCAAAGCCCTCACACGCGGAGATGGTATCAAGGGCGACAACGTCATTGATAATATCAAGACTATTGCTGCGATCCCGCAGCGAATCCAAACACCGGAAGCCGGAAGCCGGACACCTGAATTCCTCGAACTCCGTGGCGAAGTGCTATTGCCATGGGCTGCGTTCGAGCGCCTGAACAAGGAGCGCGAGGCGGCAGAGGAACCGCTCTTTGCCAACCCGCGCAATGCCGCCTCGGGAACGCTGAAACTGCAAAACAGCAGCGAAGTAGCACGTCGCGGATTGGACTGCTACCTATATTATATGTTAGGCGAGGAGTTGCCTGCTGACACACATTATGACCGATTGCAGATTGCCAAACAGTGGGGATTCCCAATCAGCGATGCCGTGAAAGTGTGCCGTTCGTTGGAGGAGGTGATGGCATATATCCATTACTGGGACACCGAACGCAAGAACCTACCCGTGGCCACAGATGGTATCGTACTGAAAGTGAATAACTTGGCGCAGCAAGAAGAATTGGGCTATACCGCCAAATCGCCCCGTTGGGCAATAGCGTATAAGTTCCCTGCGGAGAAACAACTCACGCGCCTTAATGCCATCACTTATCAAGTCGGAAGAACGGGCGTAGTGACTCCTGTGGCGAACTTAGAACCCGTACAACTCTCTGGCACGACGGTACAACGCGCCACCTTGCACAACGAAGATTTTATTCGCCAATTGGACATCCGCGAGGGCGATATGGTGTGGGTGGAGAAAGGCGGCGAGATCATCCCGAAAGTCGTTGGACGAGAGGAAAAAGGCGAGAGGCGAGAGGCGAAAGGCGAGGTATATACATTCCCGACGAATTGTCCGGAATGTGGAGCGAAGTTGGTGCGTGTGGAGGGTGAAGCAGCATGGCGTTGCCCCAACGAAGCCACCTGCCCACCACAGATTAAGGGTAAAATGGAGCACTTTGTTTCGCGCAAAGCCATGAACATTGATGGCTTGGGCAGCGAGACCATTGACCTACTCTACTCGCAAGGACTGCTGAAGAATATCGCCGATATTTACGACCTCAAGCAAGAGGATATTGCTCGCCAAGAGCGCCTCGGCGAGAAGTCGGCACAGAACATCTTGGCAGGTATTGAACAGAGCAAACAAGTGCCTTGGGCGCGCGTGTTGTTTGCCTTGGGCATACGCATGGTGGGCGAGACGACCGCCAAGAAGATTGCCCGCCGATTCCCCACCATTGACCAACTGCAATGGGCTACGTTGGAGCAACTGACCGCCATTGATGATGTGGGCGAACAGATAGCACAGAACGTTATCGCCTACTTCAATCATTTGGATAACCTCGAGATTATCAACCGACTACGCGAAGCAGGCGTGCAGATGGAGAGCCAAGAAGAGGAACAAGCGCCTCAGTCGGATATACTGCAAGGCAAGAGTATTGTCGTTTCGGGCGTGTTCTCGCAGCACTCACGCGACGAATACAAAGCCATGATTGAGGCTCACGGAGGCAAAAATGTGGGTTCGGTAAGCAAAAAGACCAGTTTTATTTTGGCGGGAGAGAATATGGGACCCGAGAAACGCAAAAAAGCCGAGACCTTAGGCGTAGAGATACTCACCGAGGAGCAGTTCCTGGAACTAATTAAGAATTAAGAATTTTGAATTACGAATGATAGACCAATTAAGACAAAAGATATTTGATTGGCATTTGCGCCATCAAGCCGCTCGAGAGGTAGTCATGTATCCTTGGCAGGACATACGTTCGGTGCTTATTTTGCACGAGGGTTTGGAGGTGGAGCATATTGCGCAGCAGTTGCGTAGTATGGGCAAAGAGGTGCAAGTATGCGCTATGCCTGACAAGAAGGAGATTTCTTGGCTGACGGGTACGCCCAAGAAGGAGGTACGTGAGCGTCTTCAGTCGCGCCATTATGATATGCTGATGGATCTCACGCAGCAGACCAATATCACCATGCAATATATGGCAATGTACATGAAAGCAGGTGTCAAAACGGGCAGAGATATAGGGAAAAGGCTCTATGATTTGAGCATTGACACCCCCGCACAACAGACACCTGATTTTCTATTTGAACAGGTTGTGAAGTATATCCAAATGTTCACGCAAGGGTAGCCAGCTACGCAAGTGCGGGTATGGCAGAGCCAAAGATACGCTACCAATTACGGGTTCATAACGGGTTTTTGACGGGTTGATAGTGGCACATCGTAAGCCTATCGGTATCTTATCCGTGGCTTGTGTACACTCAAAATAGCATGGAGCGTTAATCTATTGCTTGACTTGTTCCTCTACTACTTTACGGATTTTGGGTGTCAGATACTTGTAGGCATCGCGGGCTGCCTGTTGGTAATTATGGGTGTGTCCGCCTTTCTCCGTGAATATATTTTCATATACACGTTGCCCTGTGGCAGTCTTGGTGATGGATATAGTAGCATCCACGTATGCAAAATAGGTATTGATGTTGCCTGTCGCTACCTTATTATATTCGCGCGCTGTGGCTGAAATGTTGATTACCCAATCTGCTGTGCTCGGGTCGGTAACGAAGTTACAACCTAATTGACTCAATGCCCCTTTCAGTTCCTCTTGCAATGCAGGATAAGGACTATCGAATGCTGTTGCATGAACTTTGATGCAGATAGTGAGGGCATTTTTGAGTTGTGTGACCATTGCCATGAGGCGTTGCTGCAATTGGCGTGTTTCGCTGAGCATAAGCGTTTCTTCGGAGGCTTCGGTATCTACTGCCACCAATAGTTTCTGTGCTTCATCCACTTCTGCGAATAGGGGCAATGCTTTTTCGGCTGCGCTACGCGCTTGCAGTTTCTGTCCTGTGGCGATGAGTTGGTCCACTTGGTCGAGCGACATCTCCACCTTGGTGAGGGCTACGGTGATTTGCTTCTCTAATTGGCGGATAAGAGTGCTTTTCTTTACGTAGGCAAAGGCAGCGATAGTGCCTGTTTGTGAGTCGCGCCATGATTCTATTTGCAGCCCTGGGATTTTCATATCCACCGTTGTGGTGGTAGAGGACGTGAACTCGCGCATAGATTGGCGGAACGTACCTTCGGAGGAGTGAAGGGTTTGGCTGAGGGCATTGTTGGTGGTGTTATTCTTGACATGTATGCGGATAGTGGATAGGGCTTCCACGCGTGCTGCATCTTTGAGGCGTTGGGTAGCAACTTCTTGGCGTTCGCTGCCTGTGGGTGCACCTTCGGCGTAGCCCGTAAAATACTCGCTATCGGGATAGTCTATACGTCGCAAGTCGTGGTCGCACCACGCTGGAGGCATTTGTGCAAATGCTGTAAAGGCAGTCATTGCCCAACAGAAAAGAGATGTCAAAAGAGTTTTCTTCATATTGTTGGTGCTTTTAGTTTTCGTAGTGAGTTCTTGGATATTGAATATTTCTTACGTTTCTCAGTCTTTTTTGCAAAATACTGCGTAATTCATTTATTTTTAGTACCTTTGCAGCATATCTTCATTGAAAATCGGAAGTACAACTCCACATTTTCATTGAAAATCGGAAGTACGGCTACCTATTTTACATGATTTTCGTGAATAAGAGCAATAGATAGAAATATTCAATATATCAAAGAACGTGGTGGCTTTGGGCACTTGATTGTAAAAGTATATAAGTATATTGCTAATCAGCGAAGAGTAAAAACGCTGATTAGCAATATATGTATGAATAAACTAAGGAATACAAACAACACGGAACCCAAGGTTACTGCCACGATAACCAAATGAGCGGTTGTCACGGTCGGCGACACGACAACTGGGATTATTGCTACTCCAACCACCGCCTCGAATCACACGATAGGATCCTGACGAGGGACCAGTAGGATTGTTTGTGTAATAACTGACATATGAATTAGCATACCAGTCTTTGCACCACTCCCACACATTACCTGACATATCGTAAATGCCCAAGGCATTCGCGCGTTTTGAACCTACTATATGCGCACTGCTTCTACTATTATCAGTGCACCACGCCACAGCATCAATTATATTGCTACCTGCATATTTAGCGCCCTCGTTCTTATTGCCACCACGAGCGGCATATTCCCATTGTGCCTCAGTAGGCAAAGTATAGGTTAGCCCCGTCTTATTACTCAGCAAACGACAAAATTCCATTGCCTCATCCCAACTCACATAATACATTGGATAATCAGGACCGACACCTTTGAGAGAATAATCTGAACCTTTTTTATTTCCTTGTTGAGAGATCGTGGTACCTACCACCTTTTCCCATTGAGATTGGGTTACTTCCAACGTACCTATATAGAAGCCATCCACAGTTACACGACGGACATTTTGTTCATCTGCTCCACAATCACTCTGCTCGGAGGTACACCCCATGAGGAAATCGCCACCTTCTACCCAAATCATTTTCATATTGATGTCCCAAGCTGTTTCGGTGAAAACTTGAGCTACAGCAGATGCAGTATGGGAAGAATAACCCATTTGGGAATCATTGGCAGTGGTAGTAGTTGTTATTGTGCGGGTTGGCATTTTGCCACCTACCAATGTTTGGGAGCAACGGATACATGCTTCTGCCATTTTCGTTGGGTCTTTGGGAGCCACAGCAGGAGGGGTACTACTCATCACACCGCCTGTTTCTACATCCAGAATCTTGGCTGCAATGATGATGTTTTGGTCATCGTAGATGGCAGCCTCGGCAATCAGCACATACGCTGCGCCCGTCATCTCGCCCAAACGCTTGATTTGTGCATCACTCACCATACCTGTGCGTTGGAAATTCTGCTCACCAGTAATGGCAGCCATATCCACACGGTCGTAGCCCTCGTAGCCCGCATTGCTGGAGATAGCATAGGTTAAACTACTTCGTACTTGCAGCAATACACCATAAGGCACATTGCCCATTTTGTCCACTGTTTCGAGAATGGCGACTTTCTTAACTTCTGTCTGCGCATAAGCGGTCAGCGAAAGCGCAGATAGTAAAAGGATTAAAAGTTTTTTCATATACTTGTGTTATTTTATATTTCTCCATTAGTCCGCTTTCGTAATAATCAATCATTTACGGCAAACAAACAACACGGAATCCGAGGATGTAGTAGCGATAGCGAGGAGAGTGGTAGCCACGGCTGGCAACGCGACAGTAGGAAGCATAGTTGAACCAGCTACCGCCCCGAAACACGCGGTAGGACCCCGACGAAGAACCTACAGGATTGTTGGTATCGTAACTCACATACGAATCGGCATACCAGTCTTTGCACCACTCCCATACATTACCCGACATATCATAAATACCCAAAGCGTTCGCGCGTTTTGAGCCCACGATATGGGTACTGCTACCGCTATTGTCAGTGTACCATGCTACAGCATCAATCATATTACTGCCTGCGTACTTGGCACCTTCGTTCTTATTACCACCACGAGCGGCATACTCCCATTGTGCCTCGGTTGGCAGAGTATAGGTGCGTCCTGTCTTGTTGCTCAATAGGCGACAGAACTCCATCGCCTCGTCCCAACTTACGTAATACATTGGATAGTCAGGACCAACACCATATAGAGAATAATCTGAATTTTTTTTATTTCGTTGTTGAGAGATAGATGTACCTACCACCTTTTCCCATTGCGATTGAGTAACCTCTAACATACCAATATAGAAGCCATCCACGGTTACGCGATGGACATTTTGTTCAGCGGAATCACAGTCGCCACCTTGCTCGGAAGTGCAGCCCATGAGGAAATCGCCTCCTTCTACCCAAATCATCTTCATATTAATATCCCAAGCGGTTTCAGTAAAGTCCTGATTAGCAGCAGGGGTAGGTTGCAAAGAAGTTGAATTGGAGGCTAGGTTGTTACTTGTGTAAAGTGATGTAGAAGATGTAGTCGCTGTATGCGGACTTGCTACTGTATTTCCCACTAATTCAGCAGCCAATTTTTCACAAGCTGTGAGCATGTTTGCCAAGCTCCCACCTTGTAGTTCTACGTATTGCGATGCTGGATTGGATATTTGTCCAGACTCAATATCAACCAGATTTGCCTCTAAGTAGTAGTTGTTTCCTTCTTTGGTGATTTT
>JAZNMH010000004.1:0-119660 GCA_045579505.1 Paludibacteraceae bacterium | reverse complement strand
CAACCATGCTTGATAATCAATGCGATATACATCAAACGCATCGCTGAGGTTCAAAGTCAATTGTGCCACAGGCTCGAGCAATGTACTCGCTAATACACATGGGTTCTCTGGTTTCTCCTCTGGCAATATAGTGAGGATAAGAGTAGCCTGGTAATCGCAACCGTTCTCATCTTGGAGGGTGATGGTATATTCGCCTGACTCAGCGTAAACAACACCATGCCACTCGTAGGTCTCACCGAATGGGATTTCCACCTTCTCAGTAGTAGCCTCTGTTTGAGGGTGAACGGTGAAAGTCAACTCAGTAATGGTAACTGCACCATTGTCATCTGTCTCAGTGTGAGTGTATACGCCAGTCTCTTTGAGTTCTTGACCATTCCACTCATAAGTCTCGCCGAAGCAAACAGCAGCAGACTCATATACATACTCTGGTTCTGGAGTTGTAGGATCTTCTTCGGCTGGTTTAGCAGAGGTAACAGTGATTGGACCACGCTTATTGGCTTCGAACAGCACATACAAGAAGCCTTCGTTTTCAACAGAAGAAGCCCAAGAATCAACGTCAGAAGCCTTTACCACCGTTGAACTATTTTTAGCAACCACAACAGTTTTTAACTTATCAGGATCAGTACTCATAAAATTGCAATAGGATGCAACATGCATACTCAATGTACCTGTTTGTCCCCATTGTACAGTGAAATCATAATTAGCCCAGTCTTCGTAAAACATACGATAAATGGTTTTATTATCAGCTGCTTTTACAAATTTCTCGCCAGATGTAATTAAAATAGTATTCTCAAGACAAGAAGATACATTCCACAATGAAGGAGTTAATTGAGTTGATTTATTGCAAACAAAACGTACATAGAGGTAATCATCTGTAGCAGAAGCAGCCAATGCAGCAATATCTCCTTTTGAGAGTTGCAGTTCGCGTTTGTTACCATCCTTACTGAATGCGTATTTAGAAATCACATTCGCATCACCAGGTTCAAACTCAGGTGTATTAGACACATGCATAGCCATCAAGTATTGGGTATTTGCTAAGAACTCGGTAGATTTCCATGTCTTAGGGAAACAGAATACACGCTCATCATTAGCCTGCAGCTGTACAGATTCACCATGTTTGAGCAAAATAGCATCGCCTTGAATAGCACCCAAAGGAATACGCTCAATCACCAATTTACCTGGAGCATCTGAAAGAACCTTACCATAGAAGATGCCCGCACCAATCCAGTTATCAATAGCTGCTTGCATATCGGCTGGTGTCAATACCTTGTTAGTAGCATTATCCAAATCGTATTTCGCTTTCACAAATACACTGGCATCTACAGGTGTGAATGCACATTCATCTTCCGCTACCCATACACGAGCTGGTTTCTCACCTACCCATACAAAACGAACATCCTCATCCTTCCACTCGGAATAAGGCAAGACTATCATCTTGTTGGAATCATTAGCTGCAATATCAATTGTATCGCTCAACTTAGCATAATGACCATTTTCCATACAATCATGGAAGGTTGGATCAGGAGTTAAACTAATTTTACCACCATCAGGAAAATATACTTTAACAAATGCTTGCACATTGTGTGTCAATCCATACTCAGTCAATTGGTCGCGATAACGTTCATCAATGGATAAATCCCACTCTACCTTGCCATTACGAACAACATCCTCACATAAAAATTCTACTGGCAAAGAAACACCTAATACTTTCAGGATATTTATTACGCTATCCAATTTGTGGTCGTGACTATAGTCACCATAATTACAAGTAAAATCAATTTGTACCTCTGGTCCCCAAGTACTATTATCTACATCAGGAGAGAAATACACATGCATTGGCAAATCATAAGTAAAAGCCGTGTACCATAACTCATCACCTGCATTTACTTGACCCGTATAACTCTTATCTACGGGAATAGGGTCATTACAAGTGAGACCCGTTTGCGCCATCATTGAAGTGGCGAAGAACACTACAAAGAGTGTGGAAAATAAATGTTTCATATCAATTAAATTTACAATTTGACAATTTACCATGTACAATTGATGTACAATTTAATTATTTAGTCAATTACTTGGGTACGAGATTTAGAACGCAAGTACATTGCTACAATATACAACAACGCGATGAGCAATAAGGGGATAATATCGCCAATAGGAAGAGACTCAGTCAAGAAATCCCTTAAATCATCTTCAGTCGGAAGCATACCCATTCCTGTGTTAGAATCTTCTTGAAGTGCAGCATAAATAATTGCTAATTCATCGTCATCAATAATACCATTACCATTAAAGTCAGCAGAAGTATATCCATTCTCCTGTAACCATCCTAACAACCAATTTGTCCACGCATCATCGAATGTAGTTGTTCCCTGTCTTCCACGGACACCCATGCGGCTACCACCGCCGAACATGCCTGTATATTGACCATAGTTAGCAGAGCCAGAGTAATCCATCGCTGTATAACCGCCATAGAAACCATTATCCATACCCGCACTTGCAGCATTCGTCATAGCCATTACTGGATTCTCAGCTGCCATCATCGCTGGATTTACATCTGCGCCACCAGACATCTCGCCACGGCGAGCAGTGCTGTAGGCGATAGGGGAAATAGAGCCTACCCCTGCCCCTCCCTGAAGGGAAGGGTTAAATGAACCAGAATTGGATTGGCGATTGGACATGGCACCACCCATAGCGGCGCCACCGTTGCCACCGCCACCATAACTATTGAAGGTCTGGCTGGATGTGGTGTAGAGACCTTGACCGCCCCCCGCACCACCATAGGTTAAAGGCGAAAGGTTAGAGGTTAAAGGCGCAGAACTTACAACATATGATATTGCGTATGCACCCGCGTGTGAATAAGGGGTACGCGCGCGAAGTGCGGACGAGGAGGATGAAGGCATTACCCCACCCTCACCTGCGGACGGACCCACAAATGTCGCATTCGTATATGCCGCACCGCTATTAGCATAAGCAGGTGCTTCACCATACGTATCGTGGATATTCCAACCTAACTTCTCATCCTTTGCCGTTCGTAACCAAATTATCCCTCCGCACAACATCGCTACCAGAACAACGGCTAAAAATACATTTACGTTTCTTTTCATCTTACTTAATTAATTCTATTATCTTATCAAACAAACTGTTACACAATTATTTACCTTACTCATCATCTGAGCCTTGTTTGACCGATAACCGAATCCCTAAGAAACGATATGCACAAAAACAAAGCGCAGACCTCGAGTTGCCTATTCGCAGTTCGAGGCCTTCGCATTGCCCACCTAATAAATAAACAACAGGAAACCTACGCTGATATGACGATACAATACACCCAGAACGGTGTATCGTACTATGAGTCATACCCATAGGCATCTACTGTTACTTTGGTCTTTATTAGGTTTCAAAAGTTGCGAAGTTTCGAACTACAAAACACAAAGCGCCAATAAACGCTATTTCAATATGTCTAAATCCACCCTATTTTTTTCGAGAGACACTTCCCTCCAGCGTAGATTCGGGTGCAAAGGTACAATAATTTTTCGAACCCTGCAAATATTCGGACATATTTTTAATAAAATTGTGCATTTTCTTATATTTTGTCCAATTATCTTAACAATTGACACTTTTTTGGAGTACCAGCGGACCACGAGAATGGTAATTTATTGATACACAGCAGATTATTGGAAACTCGCAGATAAAAAAGCAAAAGAAGAGAGGTTAACGGCAGGAAGAACAGCGACTGCGATTTTCGCAGCCGCTGAACGGTATAAGGTATAAAATGTAAGGTGTAAAGACAGGAATTAATGTTCAGCGCGGTAGGCATCCATTGCTTTCTTCACGCTACCATGCAAGAGAAGCAAATCTTTCGCTTTGTCATATTCGAGTCCCAATTCATCTACAAGCATACGTGTACCACGATCCACGAGCTTCTTGTTGCTCAGTTGCATGTTCACCATCTTGTTGCCTTTCACACGACCCATTTTAATCATGGTGATGGTGGTAATCATATTGCAGATAAGTTTTTGCGCCGTACCTGATTTCAGTCGTGTAGAACCAGTCACGAACTCAGGGCCTACCATAGGTTCGATGGCAATCTCAGCCACTTGTCCCACAGGAGCACCAGGGTTGCATGAGATAGCTGCGGTCAAACAGCCAAACGCACGCGCGCGCTCGAGCGCACCAATCACATAGGGAGTAGTACCTGATGCTGCAATACCTACCACAGTATCAAGCGTAGTAATATCATGCTCCAACAACTCCTTCCATGACTTCTCTGGATCATCCTCTGCATTCTCCACAGGGTTACGCAACGCATGATCGCCACCCGCAATAAGACCAATCACAAACGATGGTGGCATACCAAAAGTGGGAGGAATCTCGCTGGCATCCAATACACCCAAACGGCCACTGGTACCCGCACCCATATAGAAGATACGACCGCCCTTCTGCATGCGCTCTACAATACCCTCTACCAATTTCTCTATCTGAGGAATACACTCGCGGACAGCCAATGCCACCTTTTGATCTTCCTCGTTCATCTCGCGCAACAATTCGCCCACTGATTTTTGATCAAGATTATCGTGCAGCGAGGTTTGCTCAGTTACTTTTACAAAATCCATAATAGACAATTTTTTAAGTTGTGAATTGTGAATTACATAGTAGGAACAATATCCTTCTTGTGGTACTCCTTCAAGCCCTCCATAGGACCTTGCAGAATCTTACCTACTTGGAAACCATTGTCAGCCAACACCTTTTTCAAAACATCTTGGTAGTAGTAAGCGATCGAACCTATGAAACCAACTGGCAAAGCTGGATATTGTGGCAAAATACGTTTAGCGAAATAGTCAAAGTGATCGTAAACGAGTTGTGCAATCAACGGATTATCCATGTTTTCAGAGCAGAACTTGCTCAATGAGGCTAAGTAACGATTAGGGAAAGGTTTACGATACACATTATCAATAATATCTGCTGCAGTCACACCATATTGTGCTTGGAACTTCTCCTTGAGTTCCTCGCTGAGTTGGTTCTTGAATAGGTCAGACACAAGGCGTTTGCCGAGTACAGCACCACTACCCTCATCACCCAAGATAAAACCAAGCGCAGGCACGTTCTTCTCAATCTCCTTGCCATTCCAGAGGCAGGAGTTGCCACCTGTACCTAAGATACAAGCTACACCACGCTCCTCGCCCAATACACCACAAGCAGCACCTACCATATCCGAGTACACCTCAACCTTGGCAGACTTGAAGATTGTCTCAAGCGCATATGCAACTATAGGGCTCTTCTCTGGGGTACAACCCGCTCCGTAGAAATAGACATTAGCGATAGTGCCAGCCCACATAGAATGAGCCATCTGAGGAAGCAACTGGTTATTTACACTGTTTTTAATTGCGTCAGAAGTTTGTTGAAATGGATTGATACCATCCGTGAAAAACTCCTCACAATGGCCGTTAGCCGCCATTAAGCACCAATGGGTCTTTGTAGATCCCGAATCTGCTATTAAAATCATATCATTAAAATTTTTGTTGTTGTCCTATGGTTATTTCCTATAATTGCTTTCAAACGCATAAACTCCACACCAAAAGCAGTTTGCAAAGGTACTATTTTTTTTCCATGCGCGCAAGTGTATATACCCTATTTATGTTGCATAACATATAAAAAGCTTTTTTTTCTCAAAAAAGCGTGCAACCGTTTGCAGAACTCGTAAAAATATTGTACCTTTGCAGCACGATATACCATAAAATCAACAAATATATGAGAAATAATCTTAGTCAAATGATTTCTCTGAGCAAAGTCGAAGAGAAATTGTATCGCCCTGCGAACGCGTATGAGCAATCGCGCGTTACCCGTTTGGAACATGTGAACACCATCATTTGTGAGACTCCACAAGAGGGTATTGCCAACGTGGCAAACCGCATTGCACGAGTTATCCGCGATCGCGAGGCTAATGGCAAAAAAACCGTATTGTCCTTGGCATCGGGTCGCTCTATGCGCGACTTGTTCGTAGAACTCGTGCGATTGCACAAAGAAGACGGATTGAGCTTCAAGAATGTGATTATTTTTGGTGCATACGAGTTCTATCCATTGAACGACTCTTCATTGGGCAGCATGGCACAAATCCGAAGCCAACTGCTGGCTCATATTGACATCCTTCCTGAGAACGTACACACCTTCCCTGGCGACTTGCCTAAGGAGACTGTATTCGCATTCTGCGAGGAGTATGAGAAAGCAATCGTAGAGGCTGGCGGTATTGATATTCAAGTATTGGGTATCGGTCAATGTGGTAATATCGCTATGAACGAGCCTGGTACACAGCCTAACTCCTCTACCCGTTTGGTCATCATGGATGGCAACTCGCGTGTGGATGTGAAATCATTGTTCGGCAACGTAACACAAGTGCCTACCTGCGCTATCACATTGGGTATTGACACTATCCTACAAGCCAAAGAGGTCATTCTGTTGGCGTTTGGACAACACAAAGCGGGTATCCTGAAGCAAGCCATTGAGGAAGTGGCTTCATCCGCTTGCCCTGCATCATACTTGCAGCTCCACAAGAACGCATCGTTCGTACTTGACTTGGAGGCTGCCAACAAACTGACTCGTATCAATCACCCTTGGAAGGTAACCAACTGCGAGTGGACTGACCAACTGATTCGTCGCGCTGTAGTTTGGCTCTGCGAGCAGACCAAGAAGCCTATCCTGAAACTGACCAACAAGGACTATAACGATTTCGGATTGAGCGAACTCATCACCAAATACGAATCTGCATACAACTGCAATATCAAGGTCTTCAACGACCTGCAACACACTATCACTGGTTGGCCAGGCGGCAAGCCAAATGCGGATGATACCAACCGCCCTGAGCGCGCTAAACCATTCCCAAAAGACATCGTAATCTTCTCTCCTCACCCAGATGATGACGTGATTTCTATGGGTGGCACATTCCAACGCTTAATCAAGCAAGGACACAACGTGCACGTGGCATACGAGACCAGCGGTTGTATCGCCGTTTGCGATGAGGAGGTAGTACGCTTTATGGACTTTATGAAGGGCTACAAGCAAATGTTGTTGCCTGAAGACCAAGTGATTGAGAAGAAATACGATGAGTATATGAACTTCTTCCACAACGAGAAGGTGGGCGACAACGACACCCGCGAGATACTCAACCTCAAGGCACTCATCCGTCGCGGTGAGGCTACCGCAGCATGCCGCTTCATGGGCCTCCCAACCGACCATATCCACTTCCTCAACTTGCCATTCTACGAGACTGGTACCATCAAGAAAGGTCCTCTCTCACAAGCCGATGTGGATATCGTGAAAACCCTCTTGGAGGAGGTTAAGCCACAACAGATCTTCGCCGCTGGCGACCTCGCAGACCCTCACGGCACACACCGTGTATGTCTGGATGCTGTGCTCGCTGCATTGGATGAACTGAAGCACACCGCAGCATGGGACGAGTGGCTCAAGGACTGCCGTATCTGGATGTACCGTGGTGCATGGATGGAGTGGGAACTTGACCTCATCGAGATGGCTGTACCCATGTCACCAGAGGAGCTCCGCTCAAAACGTAACTCTATCCTCAAACATGCCAGCCAAATGGAGTCTGCACCATTCATGGGCGATGACGAGCGTCTGTTCTGGCAACGCGCAGAAGACCGCAACCACGACACCGCGAGAATGTACTCCGACCTCGGATTGGCAGAATACGAGGCTATTGAGGCATTTGTGCAATATCATATATTGTAATCCTGACGCCGGCTGCTGGTCGTCAGCAAAAAAAAATGGCTACCAGACACCGGAAGCCGGCCGCCCAAAAGAAACAGACAACAACCAATTAATTTATAAACAATATGAAAAATATCTCATGTTTTATTCCTTTCCAAAGTGAGGAACAAGTAAAAGCAACGGTTGCCAACTTGAAGGCTCAAGAATTGGTAGCTGACATTCATTATTTGCACGGTGACATCCGCTCCACAGCAAATGTTCGCGAGATTGCTGCTAAGGCTAACACCGAGTACACATTGATTTACACCAAGTACACCACCCTTTCATTCGTTCTCTTCGCTCTCGAGCGTATGGAGGCACTTATCGAGGACACCAAGGCTGCTATGGTTTACGCAGACCACTTCAACCAAGTAGGTGAGGTTCGTACCAACGCTCCTGTGATTGACTATCAACTCGGTTCTGTTCGCGATGACTTTGAGTTCGGTTCTGTTCTCTTCTATCGCACCAGTGCTGTCAAGGAGGCTGTTGCTCGTATGGATGTAGATTATCAATACGCTGGTCTGTATGACCTCCGCCTCAAAGTGAGCCAAAAGGGTGCTTTGGAGCACATCAACGAGTACCTCTATTATGATGTAGAGCTCGACAACCGTACCACTGGCGAGAAGAACTTCGACTATGTGGATCCTAAGAACCGTGGCGTACAAATCGAGATGGAGAAGGCTGTTACCCAACACCTCAAAGACATCAACGGTTACCTCGCTCCTGGTTTCAAGGATGTAGATTTGCTTGGTGGTGGCTTCGAGTATGAGGCATCTGTGATTATTCCTTGCAAGAACCGCGTTCGTACCATTGGTACAGCTATCAAGAGCGCGCTCAGCCAAGTGGTGAAAGCTCCTTACAAATACAACGTTATCGTTGTAGATGACAACTCTGAGGACGGTTCTGTAGATGTAATCAAGAGCATTGTGGCTGAGGGTCACGACAACCTCGTTTATATCGCTCAAGACAAGACATGGCACGCTATCGGTGGCAACTGGAACGTAGCTCTCCACCACGAGAAATGCGGCCGTTTCGCTATCCAACTTGACTCTGATGACACTTACTTCGACGAGAACACCGTACAAAAGTTCATTGATGCTTTCCACGAGCAAAACTGCGCTATGGTAGTAGGTACATACCAACTCACCGACTTTGATGGTAATATGATTCCTCCTGGAGTAATCGACCACAAAGAGTGGACACCAGACAACGGTCGCAACAACGCTCTCCGTATCCACGGTCTTGGCGCACCACGTGGTTTCTATACTCCAATGCTCCGCACTATCAACTTCCCAACCACCAAGTATGGTGAGGATTATGCAGTTGGTTTGCGTGTAAGCCGCGAGTATCAAATCGGTCGTATCTATGACGTAGTGTATAACTGCCGTCGTTGGGATGACAACTCTGATGCTAACTGCGATATCGTGACTATGAACAACAACCACTTGTACAAAGATCGTATCCGTACATGGGAGTTGAAGGCACGTATCCAAATGAACGAGGGTAAATAATTTGACACTTTATCAACAAATATTTGACATGTTCTCCCGCGAGCTCAGTGCTCACGGGAGAGCATTTCTTAATTATGAAGCACTTGCAGGGGTCGAAGTCAAGGATATGACTATCAATGGTTTCCCTGCCAAATTGTTTTTCAACCCTGCTCGCGTCCGCAGCGTCATGGCGGATGTCAGCCCTGAAGCTCTGCAACAGCGGGCTTGCTTCCTCTGCCCCGATGGCGTGGAGGCAAACCAACTTACCCATAATTGGGAATCCCCAACAGGGCACACCTATTATATACGCGTAAACCCTTTCCCTATTTTCTCCCCGCACTTCACCGTTTCTTCCTCCGTACACGAACGCCAAGAACTGCTGCCTCACCTTGAGGCCATGTTGTATTTAGCGAAGGAACTACCCGAGATGACCATTTTCTACAACGGTCCTATGTGCGGAGCCAGTGCCCCCGACCATATGCATTTTCAAGCTGTGCCTCGCCACAGCCTCCCCATAGAAGACCATTTCTCCACCAACTATGCCAATGCTATCTTGGTGCAAGAAACGGATTTACAAACTCATTTGGCAGCCGTCAAGCGCGTGCTTGCTATGGGTTCTATCCCCGAAGAAGCCAGCCAAACGGGCTCTCTGACTATTGGTGCATCCCATGCCGAAGAATACGAACCCCGTTGGAATATCGTTTCGTGGTATGAACCAGCCTCTTCGCCTAATAGCCTCATCGCCTCATTGCCTAAATTCAACACCGTCATTTTCTTCCGCCGCGAATCCCGTCCAATGTGTTTCTTTGCTCCAGAGGAAGAGCGCATATTGTTCTCTCCTGCTACGGTTGAGATGGCAGGTATTGGCATTGTCGCCAACCGCGAGAGTTTTGACCGCCTCACCCCTGCCCGCCTCCGCGACATCATCCGCGAAGTAGCAGATAATCCGTTGGCATAATTTCGCTACTCTTGCACTACCTTTGCGATAGGAATAACAAAATGAAGAACTAAGTTAAAAGATACTATAATGAAACACGAAATTGCAGTGGGCGTAATGACCGCCCCAAAGATTGAAGCAGTCATACCAGGTCCTCACTCTACACCAGAGCGTCCTACCTTCCTACTCAAGAATGTCCGCATTGGCATTGGATTCCACTGGGATCGCCTCGAAGACCAAGAGTTTGAAGGCACACTCGAAATACGCGATAACGCCGATGGCACACAGACCGCCATCAACCGCCTTAATGTGGAAGACTATCTCAGTTCGGTTATCACCTCTGAGATGTCCGCTACCTCCTCGCTCGAACTGCTGAAAGCACATGCTGTCATCTCCCGCAGTTGGGTACTCCGTCCTATCATCAGCCCATCTACCTGTACCGACAAACCCGACCTCAGCGACCCAGATCGCCATGTCGTTTGGTACGAACGTGATGCACACGAGGGCTTTGATGTATGCGCCGACGACCACTGCCAACGCTATGAGGGTATCACCCGCCGTGATGAGCACCCAGAGGCAGCAGCCAACGTGCAAAAAGCCATTGATGCAACACGCGGACAAGTGCTGATGTATGATGGCAAAGTGTGCGATGCACGCTTCTACAAGTCCTGCGGCGGTGCTACCGAACTCTTCGAGAACGCTTGGGCAAACGAACATTATCCATACCTCGAGGCTGTTCGCGATGAGATAGGCACTCCCCTACCCGACTTGACTATCGAGGAGAACGCGCAAGCGTTTATCCGCACTTCGCCATCTGCCTACTGCAACACCACAGATGCACGTGTACTGAGCCAAGTGCTCAACAACTACGACCAAGAGACCAAAGACTTCTACCGTTGGACGGTGCAATACACCGCAGCCGAACTGAGCGACATCGTCCGCAAGCGTTCGGGCATTGACTTCGGTGAGATACTGGACTTGGTGCCTATCAAACGTGGTCCATCTGCGCGTTTGTACGAGATGCAAATCGTAGGCAGCAAGCGCACGATGGTGATTGGCAAGGAGTTAGAAATTCGCAAATGGCTAAGCCGCAGCCACTTATATAGTAGTGCCTTCGTGGTAGATCGCAACGAGCAAGGCGACTTCATCCTCACAGGTGCAGGCTGGGGGCACGGTGTTGGATTGTGCCAAATCGGTGCAGCCGTCATGGCAGATAAAGGCTATACCTACGAACAAATCCTCGCACACTACTTCCCTGGAAGTGAATTGAAAACTATTTGATATAAAAACATATGACATTGTCTCCATTACTAATACTCACCCTTGTTATTGGCATCATTTGGTTTGTGCCACTCGTGTGTCGTAAGATTCACGTGCCGAGCATTGTGGGTTTTATCTTGGCGGGCATTGTGATTGGTCCGTCGGTGCTGAACATTGTGCACGAAGGACCTACTATCAAGATTCTTGGCTCGCTGGGCATGTTGTATATCATGTTCCAATCGGGCAGCGAGATAGATATCAACGACTTCAAGCAATACAAATACCGCTCGTTGTTCTTTGGTCTGTGCACGTTCTTTATACCTTTTGCCTTGGGCATCATTACCAGTAGGTTTCTACTTCCGTATGGCTGGTTGTCCAGTTTGTTGCTGGGGGCAATGTATGGTAGTCACACACTAATGACCTACCCTATTGTGAGCCGTTATGGTGTACAGAAGAACGTAGCCGTGAACATCACTGTAGGTGCAACCATGGTGGCTATCACGCTGTCACTCATGGTGTTGGCAATTGTGGAAGGCTGGAGCAATGCGGGACAGACCACGATGGACTATGTCATCCAAATCGGCATTTTAGCGGTATTCCTTGTGAGCGTATTATGGCTATTCCCTCGCTTCGCTCGGATGTTCTTCAAACGTTATCGCGACCCTATCTCTGAGTTCATGGTGGTGATGCTGATGCTGGTAGGTAGTGCCTTGTTGGCTGACTTGGCAGGACTGGAGGGCATCTTAGGAGCCTTCCTCTGCGGTGTCTCACTCAACCGACTACTGCCCAACCATTCGCCACTCATGCATCGTATTACCTTTATGGGCAATAGTATCTTCGTGCCCCTATTCCTCATCAGCGTTGGACTGATGATCGATATTCATGCTTTCTGGAGTGGATGGACCACATTGACAATAGCGCTCGTGATGATAGCCACAAAATTAGTTGGTAAGAGTATTGCCGCTTGGATAGCCCAATTTGTCTTCCGTTTCTCGAAACATGAGCGCCAACTGGTGTTTGGTCTATCGCATGCTACCGCAGCAGGCACCTTGGCTATCGTGACGATTGCTTATCAGATGGGGCTCTTGTCCTCGGATGTGCTGAACGCATCAGTCTTGATGATATTGGTGCTGTGTACAACAGCCAGTTTCATTACCGAACATGCAGCCAAGGAATTGGCATTGCAAGAAAGTGCCAAACTGGAAGCCGACCACGAGGACGACTATTGGCTATTGACCTCCGTGGGCAAAGACCTGCGTCCTACCTTGCGCGAGATAGGCGAGATGGCGACATTGGACAATATAGAAATCAAGCAGTCCGCAGACTGGCTGGATGTGAGCAATATCGTAGAGCACACCAGCAAGTCGGTCATTGTCTATCACGAAGCGCAACCTATCAACACTATCAACAGACTCGTAGTGGCTGTACCACGCTATGCCGAGAAAGAACGCGACTTTATCACTTGCTTCGGTTTGGTGCGTCGTTTGTCGGGTGAGTTAGGGGCAAAAGTGATATTCTATGCGCATCCAGATACCCAAGTAGCATTGCAAGCCATGTGTCGCCGTCCGGGAAAGTACCTGCGCGCCTCATTCCGAAATATGGAAGGTTGGGAAGAAGTGGGAATCATATCCCAAACCATCATGGAGAATGATATGTTGGTGTTGCTATCTTCGCGTAAGTCCACCGCCAGTTATCATCCACTATTTGAGGAGATTCCTACCATGCTGACACAGCATTTCACGAACTTCAGTTCGATGGTCGTTTACCCAGAGCAATTGACGGGAGGACCCGATGTGGATACGCTATTGATGGAGATTCCGCCTGCCAGCAAGACATGGTCAATCATTGCACGCGTTAAGCGATTACTACACAAGGGATGGGAAGCGATAAGATTAAAGGTTAGAGGTTAAAGGCAAGGAACATGTCATACTTACAACGATTGGCACAAGTGTTTGCCCGAGAAGTGGGCAACGAATTAATGGGATACACCTTCGTATTCCCCAACCGTCGTGCGGGACTATTCTTCCGCCGATACTTGGGGCAAGCACTATCACAACCTATCTTCTCCCCACGCATAATGACCATCAACGAATGCTTTGCCTCGTTGTCTGACCTGCGCATTGCTGACCAACTGACATTGCTCATGCGACTATATGCGCAGTATCAACAACTGCGCCCCGAGCCTGAGACTATAGAGCAGTTTCTACATTGGGGCAAGATGATGTTGGCAGACTTCTCGGAGATAGACAACCACTTGGTTCAGGACATAGAAGCCCTATACGCAGCAGTAAAAGATTTGCACGATATTGATGACCACTTCCTCACGCTGAGCGACACACAACGCAATGCTATTAAGAAATTCTGGGGCGATTTCTATGCCTCATCCGACAAGAACAGCAACAAACTGCATCAACAGTTCATCCGCACATGGGAATTACTATATCCCCTCTATCAAAGACTACGAGATAACCTACTATCGGATCAATTGGCATACGAAGGACTGCTGCACCGACAGGTTATTGAACATTGGGAGCAGATACCCGATAACGCTTTTGAGCAACACTACGTGTTTGTGGGATTCAATGCGCTCACCGAGTCGGAACGTCAGTTATTGATTCGTTTGCGCGATCGCGGGTGTGCAGATTTCTATTTTGACTATGAAGATACCTATCTGTCCAACCCCGAGAACCGCGCATCACTTTTTAGGGAAGAGAACTTGCGCACTTTCCCATCGCACTACGAAATACCTGAGCGCACACACACCGAACATGCCAAGATAACTCTGCTATCAGTGGACTCTACTGTGGGAGAGGCACGCGAAGTATATCATGTGTTGAATGAGTTATACCCTAAAGACACACCACTGACCACCGACTATACACGCACGGCTGTCGTACTACCCGATGAGCAGTTATTGATTCCGCTATTGGACTGTTTCCCTGAAGGTGTAAAAAAAATCAACGTTACTATGGGTTATCCGTTACGGGCATCCGAGTTATATATGCCAATAGCCTACCCTGACAAATATTTTACACCCATGCCAGCAACGGGCGAACAGATGATAGTCGCTTTGCGCCAATACATAGACACAAACCGCACGCCTGCCAACAGCGAGGCACATTACCTACTGACCAAAGCATTGGATATGGTGGCAGGAGCAATAGTGCAATACCCTGCGGTATGTATCTCCGCCGAAGCGGTCATGCAAATCATGCGTATGCTGACCATGCAAAGCACCATCCCCTACACGGGCGAGCCATTGGACGGATTACAAGTGATGGGTGTGTTAGAGACACGTGCCTTGGACTTTGACAACCTGATTATCACAGGCTTCAACGATGACCTGTATCCAGGCAGAGCACATAACAATAGTTTTATTCCATATATCCTTCGCCGCGGATTCGGTCTGCCTACGCCCGAAAGACAAGATGCTATTTTCGCATACAACTTCTACCGCATGTTGTCGTACGCCAAGCATGTATGGTTCATCACTAACGCTGTAGCGGATGATCAGCACTCGGGCGAAGTGTCGCGTTACTTCTACCAACTGCAATGGCAGTACGATGTGGAAATAGAGCAAGTGAATGTGGTCAATGCGCTATCCACTCCTGCGCCCAAAGCCACTGAGATTAGCAAAGATGAGGCTGTGATGCAAGAACTATCCAAAGCACAGCAACGGGGATTCTCAGCCTCAGCAATGAATACGTACCTCTTCTGCCAAAAGAAATTCTTTTATCGTTATGTACAGAGGATTCACGAACCTGAGCAGGTGGAGGATGTTACCACCTCCGAAGCCACGATAGGTACTGTGCTGCACGCGGTAATACAAACACTCTACACACCATATATACAACGCATTGTAACTGAGAGCGACATTCAGCAAATCATAGACTCGCTGACGGAAGACCGTTGGAGCGAACTGCCTATTGATGCCATACGCACCGACATGTTAGCAAGCCTCATCGTAAAGAATTATGTGCGCTATATACTGCTATACGACAAGAAACAAACCCCATTCATCTACCTCAATGGCGAGCAGCGAATAGCCGCCAATGTAACCATCCCACAAGTGGGAGAAGTACCATTTTATGGCTATATCGACCGTCTTGACAAACAAGGTAACACCCTGCGTGTGATAGACTACAAGACAGGAAAAGCCGAATTGGAGTACCGAGACATGGAGCATATATTCAGTCGGTCGGAGAATCAAGATAAAGCACTACAAACTATGCTCTACTGTTGGTTGCTGGAGCAACAAGCACCGCAACTACTACGCAACACATTGCATATCGCACCGCATATCTATCCTGTTCGCAGCATGTCAAAAACAAATGAAGTGCAAACACATATTCACCAAAAAGGGAATACCGATTTTGTGTGGAATGAGGAAGTAAAAAATGCGTTCGTAGAGGGATTGACCACCCTACTCCAAGAGATGTTTGACTCAGACATACCGTTTGCTCCCACTACGGTTAGCAAGCGATGCGAACATTGCGCCTTTGCCGCGCTATGCAAATAATAGGAATCTGGATTCCGGATTCCAATTTCCTATCTCCGCTACTCCATCGCCTGCAATTTGTCTTCCATCTGCAATAGTTCATCGCGCAAGCGCGCAGCCACGTCAAAGTTGAAGTCTTTGGCAGCAGCCAACATCGTCTTACGCTGTTGGTCGATGGCTTTGCGCAGGTTCTTGGCATCATACTGCTGCCATGCAGCCGTCTTCCAACCGTCTTGGATCTTCTTCTCCAACACCTGTTGCTCTTCTTGCTCTTTGCGCATAAGGGCGATGAGCGGACTGGCTTCAATCTTCTTGTTAAGTGCAGTAGGAACTATATTATGTGCTTCGTTATAGGCTATTTGTTTAGCACGACGGCGATTGGTCTCATCAATAGTCATTTGCATTGAACGCGTGATACGGTCAGCATACATGATTACATGTCCATTCACGTGGCGCGCAGCACGACCTGCCGTCTGTGTCAGCGAACGATGGTCACGCAAAAAGCCCTCTTTGTCTGCATCCAAAATAGCCACAAGACTCACTTCGGGCAAATCCAGACCCTCACGCAGCAGGTTTACACCAACCAACACATCGTACAAGCCACGACGCAAATCCTCCATAATCTGCACACGCTCCAACGTATCTATATCCGAGTGAATATAGGCAGAACGCACCCCATAACGACGCAAATACTCATCTAATTCCTCTGCCATACGTTTGGTCAGTGTCGTTACCAATACACGCTCCTCGCGTTCTACACGCTGGCGAATCTCTTCCATCAAGTCATCCACCTGATGATCCAAAGGGCGCACCTCAATCTCAGGGTCAAGCAAACCTGTTGGGCGAATGAGTTGATCAATGAAGATTCCCTCCGAACGGCGTAACTCGTAGTCCGCAGGTGTAGCAGACACATAGATGGTTTGTCCTGTCTTTTGCTCAAACTCATCAAATGTCAAGGGGCGATTATCGCGTGCAGCAGGCAAACGGAAGCCATATTGCACCAGATTGTCCTTGCGCGCACGGTCACCACCGTACATGGCATGAATCTGCGGAACAGTAACATGGCTCTCATCAATCACCAGCAACATATCCTTGGGGAAATAATCCAGCAAGCAATACGGAGGAGTACCCGCCTCACGACCATCAAAATAGCGGCTATAATTCTCTATGCCAGAGCAATAGCCTAACTCTTGTATCATCTCCAAATCGTATTTCACCCGTTCTTCTATACGCTTAGCATAGAGAGGTTCGCCTATATCTTGAAAATGCAGTACCTGTGTGGCTAAATCTAATTTGATTTGAGCAATAGCATTGGCTACTTTGTCGGGATTGGTGCAGAAGATAGTAGCAGGATAGATATTGTAGGTATCAAACTCATCTATCACATCAAGCGTGACGATGTCCAACGTGGTGATAGCATCTATCTCATTGCCAAAAAACTCAATGCGCAGAACATAATCAGCATACGCCAATGCAATATCCACCGTATCGCCTTTCACACGAAAGCGACCGCGAGTGAGTTCCGCATCGTTGCGTATATACTGCGAATCTACCAAATCATTGAGCAACTTGCTCATAACCATTGTGGTATTTTTTGACACAGTGATACACGATTGGCTGAAATCCTGTGGGTTACCTATACCATACAAACAACTCACCGACGACACTACTATCACATCCTTTCGCCCACTAAGCAATGCTGCAATAGCACTCAATCGTAATCGATCAATCTCCTCATTGATACTCAGGTCCTTTTCGATATAGGTATCGGTTGAGGGGATATACGCCTCGGGCTGATAGTAGTCATAGTACGACACAAAATACTCCACAGCATTATGCGGAAAGAACTGCCGCATTTCGCTATACAACTGAGCAGCAAGAGTCTTATTGTGGCTGAGAATCAGCGTGGGGCGATTGACTTCGGCTATCACATTGGCAACCGTAAAGGTCTTTCCCGAGCCTGTAACGCCCAACAATGTCTGCGCTTCTGCTCCCGCACGCAACCCTCCCACCAATTGGCGGATCGCTTCGGGCTGGTCGCCCATAGGTTGATATGGAGAAGTGAGGCGGTACATTAGTCGTTTATATTAGGAAGCCGGTATCCGGAAGCCGGAATTATCTTACCCTGCGTTGATTCAACTCTCGTTGATATTGGCGAGCCACGGCACTATGTTTGGTATAATTAGATGAGAACACGTGAGTACCCGAGAAATCGGGATTAGCACACATATACAGATAATCGGTCTTGGGTGCATTTAGTACAGCATCTATCACATCTGGACGTGCCAAGCGAATAGGTCCTGGAGGCAGCCCTTGATGCGTGTAGGTGTTGTAGGGCGAGTCTATTCGCAAATGCCTTTTCAGCACACGGCGCATCTTAAAATCACCTACTGCATATATCACCGTAGGACAAGCCTGCAACGCGATGCCCTTATTGAGACGATTCAAATATAGCGAGGCAATCAGTGGATGTTCTGACGTCTTATTGGTTTCTGATGCGACAATAGACGCCAATGTCGCCACTTCTACTGGTGTCAAACCCAATGCCTTGGCCTTAGCACGACGCTCCTCGTTCCAAAAACGGAGATATTCTTTGTGCATGCGCGCAAAGAGTTGGTCTGCACTCATAGTCCAATAGACCTCGTACGTATTTGGAATAAAGAGACACACAGCCGTCTCTGGTGTCAATCCATATTGCGCCAAATAGGTCTTATCCTCCAATCGTTGTAGCACCTCTGCGGAATCCAACAATAGTTTTTTACCCATAGCACCTGCCAATTGTGTGCGGGTACGGATAGATTGAGTAAACGACAATTTGATGGGAGTCTCTTGACCTAATTGCAATCGTCTGATTAGATGCTTATTACCCATTTCTACAGGGAAACGATAATATCCTGATTTAGGCTTTTGATACAGCAAATGCTTGCTGTGTGTGTACCACGACTCTTCATCTTGCACTTCATAATCCACACACATCAATGTGTACAGCGAGTCGGCAGACATGTCAGGATAGACATAATATCCGTGGCTCTCGCCATCACGACTGACAAAGTTGCATACTTCTAAACGATAATATTGCTGCAAGAATCCACAGCCTACCACAAATAAAGCAACTATAAATAAAAGTAAGATGGTTCGTTTTTTCATATCATTGTTCGGTTTTAGTCATTTTAATCTATTAAATGGGGCTGCAAAGGTACAAAAAATATCTGATATACCCAAATCTTGTACTAAATTGTGCATATGATTTTGTTAAGTCACAAATTTTAACTACCTTTGCAGTGTTTTTCAAAAAAATCTACATTATGCACGGAGCAAAGATATACCACATATCGGGACAATTGTTACAAGAATAGCACTATTCCCAATAGCATATAAAAGCAACAACCGACTTCAATATTGAAATCGGTTGTTACTTTGGCGGAAGGGACGAGATTCGAACTCGTGGTACAGTTACCCGTACGACAGTTTAGCAAACTGTTGGTTTCAGCCACTCACCCACCCTTCCCCACGCCGTAGCGCGTTACAGATAGTATTGTCTGAATACACTTCCTTGCGAAAGCGACCGCAAAGGTACTGCTTTTTTTTGGATTGACCAAATATTTTGGTGATTTTTTTATTATTTATGCAAAAATACACCTATTTTATGCTAAAAAAGAAAGAAAGCATCAGGATTCTACCCTGATGCTCTCCTTATGTAGTGCTTCCATCACTTCGTTTATAACCTTATCGCTTAACCCATATTGCAGTCCTACTTTGCGACAATGCTCCAAGACTTCGTGATAGCGCTGTGCCTGAACAATAGGTTCACTATGCTGATGTTTCCATTCGCCAATCTGGCGAGCCACATCCACACGTTTGCCTATAATCATTAACAACTGTTCATCCAGATGGTCAATCTCTGCGCGAAGTGATGATAACTCTTTCATATTAACCTCTCAACTGCGCCATTGCCTCTTTGATGGTAGCAATACGGCTTTCGGCATCGGCTTTCTTCTTGCGCTCCAGTTCTACGATCTCTGGTTTCGCATTAGCCACAAAGCGTTCGTTGTTGAGTTTACCCATCACACCACGGAGGAAACCTTCTTGGTGTGCCAACTCAGCCTCAAGTTTCTTGAGCTCCTCATCAACATTAATAAACTTCTCCAATGGTACACTATACTCGGTAGTACCCACAATAAAGGAAGCACAGCCTGCGCCCTTCTCTGCACCTACAGCCAACTCCACATTACCCAACTTGGTTACTACGGCTGGCAATTCTACTGGAGTAAGCAATGTGAGCACCTCTTTAGGAGAGATATTCTTTTGTGCACGGATATTGCGGATAGCCGAGATAATGTCGAAGCATTGTTCAGCAGCTTGCCTTATCGCCTCATCGCCTTTCGCCTCTTCGCCCATTTTCTCCAAAGGAGAAACCATGAGTGATTCGCCCGCTTTGCGCTCCTCAATAGCTTGCCACAATTCCTCAGTAATAAATGGCATGAATGGATGCAAGAGTTTGAGCATCGTATCCATAAATTGGATAGTCTTCTCATAAGTCGCTTTATCAATTGGCTGACCGTATGCAGGTTTGATAATCTCCAAGTACCAACCCGAGAAATCGTCGCAGAAGAGTTTATAGATAGCCATCAACGCTTCGCTGAGGCGATATTTGCTGAACAAGTCAGCTACCTCAGCTTGTGCTTTAGCCAAGACAGCATCAAACCACTCAACGCCCCACTTATTGGTAGCAGGCATTTCTGTGTCTGCGACTTCCCATCCTTTGATGAGGCGGAAGCAGTTCCAAATCTTGTTGCAGAAGTTACGGCCTTGCTCGCAAAGACTATCATCAAACAAAATATCATTGCCCGCAGGAGCGCAGAGCATCATACCCATACGCACACCATCGGCACCGAAACGCTCAATCAAATCAAGTGGATCAGGGCTATTGCCAAGCGATTTGGACATCTTGCGACCGAGTTTATCGCGCACAATACCTGTGAAATATACATGACGGAATGGCATTTTACCAATATACTCATATCCTGCCATAATCATACGTGCCACCCAGAAGAAGATAATATCTGGACCCGTTACAAGGTCTGCGGTTGGGTAGTAGTAGTTAATCTCCTCGTTGCCAGGGTTGTTGATACCATCAAAGAGACTGATTGGCCAGAGCCATGATGAGAACCATGTATCCAATGCTCCCTCATCTTGTACCAGTTCCTCTACTTTCAATCCCGATTTCTCGGCAGCGGTCTCAATACTTGGTGCTACGATAATCTTATCCTCTGGATAGTCCTCAGCACCAGTCTTATCGAGCAATGCTTTCTCGTAGTATGCAGGGATACGGTGTCCCCACCAGAGTTGGCGAGAGATACACCAGTCTTTAATGTTCTCCAGCCAGTTGCGGTAGGTGTTCTTGTATTTCGTTGGATAGAACACAATGTCATCGTTCATCACTGGTGGCAACGCGATGTCAGCAAAGTGCTGCATGCGGATGAACCATTGCAAACTCAAGCGTGGCTCAATAGGTACATTGGTACGCTCGGAGTAACCCACCTTGTTGGTGTAGTCTTCCACTTTCTCTACCAAACCCTCGGCTTGCAAGTCCACTACAATCTGCTTTCGGCAGTCGAAGCGATCCATGCCTTGGTATGCTGCCACGTTAGGATAAATATCTGCCTCCAATCCCTCTACATTCACGTGCGCATCCGCGGTAAATATATCATAGGTAGTGAGGTCGTATTTTTGTCCCAACGCGTAGTCGTTCACATCGTGTGCAGGGGTTACCTTCAAGCAACCTGTACCGAACTCTATCTCCACATAGCGATCCTCTATCACAGGAATCACACGACCTACCTTAGGCACAATCACATGCTTGCCCTTCAGCCATTGGTTCTTAGGGTCTTTAGGGTTAATACACATAGCCACGTCGCCCATAATGGTCTCAGGACGGGTAGTAGCCACTACTGCGTAATAACCTTTCTCATCTTTATGAATCACATTGCCTTCCTCGCCTTTCGCCTCTTCGCCTTTTGCCTCTTCGCCTTCCACCACATAGTACTTCATGTAGTAGAGTTTCGAGTGCTCCTCTTGGTAGATTACTTCCTCATCGCTGAGGGCGGTTTGGCGCTCTGGGTCCCAGTTCACCATGCGCAAGCCACGGTAAATCAGTCCCTTATTGTATAAGTCGCAGAACACATCAATCACCGCTTTGGAGCGTGTCTCATCCATGGTGAAGGCAGTACGATCCCAGTCGCAAGAGCAACCCAGTGTGCGCAATTGTTTGAGAATGATACCTCCGTGCTCCTCTGTCCAAGCCCAAGCATGTTTGAGGAACTCCTCACGGGTGAGGTCAGACTTGTTAATGCCTTGCTCTTTGAGGCGCTTGATCACTTTGGCTTCAGTAGCAATAGAGGCGTGGTCAGTACCTGGTGCCCAACAAGCATTCTTGCCCTCAAGGCGCGCACGACGTACAAGAATATCTTGAATAGTGTTGTTGAGTACGTGTCCCATGTGCAGTACACCCGTTACGTTTGGTGGAGGAATAACTACGGTGTAAGGTTCACGACCATCTGGCGTACTGTGAAACAGTTTGTTGTCTTGCCAGTATTGATACCACTTGGCTTCAATGTTTGTTGGATTGTATTTTGCGTCCATGTCTATAAATAGAGTTAAAAAAGTTCTAAACGTTTTAAGGGTTCTAAAGGAGGTAAAACCAAATTGCCCGAAAAAGCGTGCAAAGGTACAACAAATAATGCACATTTGCAAGAAAATGAGCGAAAAGTTTACTTTTAGGCGAAATTTTATAACCTCCCGATAAATAGAGGGGCAGATTAGATATACCGACCTGTGATACTATCTGGATTATTGCGGATTTCTTCCACGGTACCCGTAGCCACTACGGTACCACCATCGCGACCGCCATCGGGCCCCATGTCCACGATATAGTCGCACGAACGAATGACATCAGGGTTATGCTCAATAATAATGACCGTATTGCCTTTATCCACCAATCGGCGCAAGACACCCATCAGCACGCGGACATCCTCAAAGTGCAAACCCGTAGTGGGTTCATCCAAAATATACAAAGTCTTGCCTGTACCCGGGCGAGCAAGTTCAGTTGCCAATTTCACGCGCTGGCTCTCGCCACCAGATAAGGTAGTAGATGATTGTCCCAATTTGATATATCCTAAACCTACATCTTGCAAAGTCTTGATCTTCTTCAATATATATGGCTGACTCTCAAAGAACTCTACTGCTTGATTGATGGTCATATCCAATACATCGGCAATAGACTTGCCTTTGAAGCGTGCCTCCAAAGTCTCGCGGTTATAGCGTTGTCCACCACATACTTCGCATGGCACATACACATTGGGGAGGAAGTGCATTTGGATAGTTTTGTAGCCATTACCACTACACTCCTCGCATCGTCCGCCTGAGTTATTAAACGAGAAGCGTCCTGCTTTCCACGAACGAATCTTACTCTCTGGCAATTGCGCAAAGAGGTTGCGTATATCCGTGAACACGCCCGTATAAGTAGCAGGATTGCTGCGCGGTGTGCGACCAATAGGCGATTGGTCCACGCCAATCACTTTGTCGATATATTCAATTCCCTCTATGCTATCGTATGCCAACGGCGTTTGCAGACTACGGTAGAAATGTTGGCTGAGGATGGGGTAAAGGGTCTGATTGACCAAAGTAGATTTGCCACTACCCGACACACCCGTCACGGCAATCATTTGCCCCAATGGGAAAGCAACATCTATGCCTTTGAGGTTGTTGCCACGGCAGCCGCGGAGGGTGAGGCGATGAGGCGATGAGGCGAGAGGCGATGAGGCAAGAGGTAAGGTAGCAGAGAGTTCGCCACTGAGGTATTTGGCAGTAAGCGTGTCGGACTTGAGCAGTTCGGCAGGAGTACCGCTAAAGACGATATGCCCACCCAAACGACCTGCTTTGGGACCTATATCAATAATATAATCTGCTTGGCGCATCATATCCTCATCGTGCTCAACCACAATGACGGAGTTGCCCATATCGCGCAGTTGCTTGAGCGAATCAATGAGGCGTTGATTATCGCGTTGGTGCAAACCGATACTTGGTTCATCAAGAATATAAAGGACATTGACCAACTTACTGCCCACTTGTGTAGCCAAACGAATGCGTTGGTTCTCACCGCCCGAAAGGCTGTCGGATGAGCGCGAGAGGGAGAGATAAGATAGCCCCACACTCAGCATAAAGCCAAGGCGAGAGATGATTTCTTTGATAATCGGCTCTGCGATAGCGCGTTGCTTGTTGGTTATGCGGGCAGGGACATTCATCAGCCATGCACGGAGGTCGGTAATGTCCATAGCCGATAGTTCGGCGATATTCTTATCTGCTATGCGGAAACTAAGTGCTTCGCGACTGAGTCGTTGCCCTTGGCAGGCAGGACAAACTACCCACTCCTCCTTTTCCTCCTTTTCATCCTCATTCTGCTGGACATACGCCAACATGCGTGTGTACCAATTCTCATCATCGTGAATAATGTTGGTCAGGTCGGGATTTCCGGCATCCGGCGTCCGGAGGCCATCTTTGATTCTACCAAGTCCTCGGCAGCAAGGGCACCAGCCTTGTGGGGAGTTGAAGGAGAAGGTATGCGGTGCAGGTTCGGCATAACTCATGCCCGTGGTGGGGCACATGAGGTGGCGAGAGAAATAACGTATGCCATTGACTCTCGCCTCATCGCCTTCTCGCCTCATCGATTGTGCGCTATGCGCACATATTGCCATCACGCCATCGCCTTGGGTCATGGCTTTATCCACGGTGGCACGAAGGCGTTTGAGGTCTTCTTCGCTTTCGCTCTTTAATTTGAGGCGATCTACAACGACCTCAATGGTGTGGTTCTTGTAGCGGTCGAGCTTCATGCCAGCGAAAATCTCTTGCACTTCGCCATCCACACGCACATGCAAATAGCCCTTACGGCGAATGGTCTCAAAGAGTTCTTTGTAGTGTCCCTTACGGTTATTGACCATGGGGGCAAGTACGAGCACTTTTTGACCCGCATATTCTTTGAGAATAAGGTCAATGATTTGGTCATCTGTGTATTGCACCATCTTCTCGCCCGAAATGTAGGAGTAGGCATCCGCAGCACGCGCAAAGAGCAGACGGAGGTAGTCGTACACCTCAGTTACAGTGCCAACAGTAGAGCGAGGATTGCGTGAGGTAGTCTTTTGGTCAATGCTGATGACTGGCGAGAGGCCTGTGATCTTATCCACATCAGGGCGTTGCATCGTACCTATGTATCCGCGAGCGTAGGATGAGAAGGTCTCCATATATCGGCGTTGTCCTTCGGCAAAAATGGTGTCAAAAGCAAGGGATGATTTACCACTACCCGACAAGCCAGTAATCACCACGAGTTTATCTCGCGGGATACGCACATCTACATTCTTTAGATTGTGTACACGCGCACCAGTGATGATTATGTCGTTGTCCATTTTCACGCTGCAAAGGTACAAAAAATATAGGACATACACAAGTTTCGAAGAAAAAAAGCCTCGCCATTTGTCAAAACAAACAGCGAGGCGAGCGTTGTGCAACCAGATTTATCGGCTATTAGCTACATTACCATTGGACACAATTTGACCAATAGAGTTGTAGGTGATATTATCGTGCATGATATAAACTAAGCCATTTTGCATAATCTTGAGTGCCTTTTTCTGGTCGGATGTTTGAGCAGCGTGGTCTTTGGTGCGCTTAATGCGGAAGGTATTGAATAACTCAGGTGCTTTTCCTTTAGGGACTTTGTAGGAGTTGACCGTTATCGTATTGCCATCCACAGTGAATGAAGAATAGGAAGGAGCACCTGGCTGACAGAACATGCCCGTAAATAGGTCGTAGTAATTCTCCACTTTGTGCTTGCTGAAGTCTGCCTCCATAACTGCTTTGGAATTAGGACTATAGCGTTTGCTTCCACAGGTAGCACCAATAAAATAGAGGGTACCGTCATTCACGGTGAAGGTGCCGCCTTTGTTGCGTGAGGCACTCAATACGGTAGGCTCTAAGTCGGCGATAGCCTCCTTGATAGGTGTTTGCGTATCAGGGTTGACGGGACCAATCACCTCGTAGCAGTGGTCGTGTCCCTGCAACATGAGGTCGATCTCACACTCCTTCATGATAGGCAGCATGGTCGCTCGGAAGAGCGGTGTCTCCTCATCTTCTTGGTGGCTGGAGCCAGAGAAGATGTTTTTGTGCACCAGTGCGACACGCCATTTGGCTTCGGGGTGTGCCTGCACCTGCTCGCGGAACCAATTGCCCACGTCATTGGTTAGATAGGTGGAGGTCAAAGAGGAGAGGCTGTATGCACCTTTCCAATAATCTTGCAGTGAATATACCAAGAAAAGTACATCGCCATACATAAACGAATAGGTGGTGCCATCAAATTGGGGTTTAACGCGTGCGTTCTCCTTGAACTGATTATCGGTATTGAAGTGATAGCTATAGTTGAGGTTCTCAGAGTCATCGTGATTGCCATCGGTAGGCACGATAGGCATTTGTTGGATGACAGGTTGCAAGGCTTCATCAAACCATCGCTCCCACTCCCACTCGGAGTTGCGGTTGGTACCTGTTTCAACAAAATCGCCTGGGAAAACACAGAAACGTGCTTCTGGCACATATTGAGCAGCCGCCGTTGCGCACATGCGTGCGTCATCCACATAGGCTTGGTTCATGATATGGGAGTCGGTCATATAGATGAAGGTAAATGGTTCTTCTTTATCTGGTGCAGTCGTGAAGAAGCCGATTTCGCTCCAATAACCCTCCGTACCCACGCGGTAGGCGTAGGTCGTATTGGGTGTTAGCCCTTCGGCGATGGCTTTGTGACTCACATAGGTGTATTCTTGTGTGGGTTTCATCTTGGCCGCCTTGAGGATACCCGATGAGGAGGTAGCATAATTGAGCGGCAAAGTAATGGTTGGTGTGGCAGGAATGACTATACATGGGGTGAAAGTTTCGTTGTTAGGTTGTTGATTGTCAGAGAGAGGCATGAGTTCTACTCTACCCTCCTTCATTCGTTCATTGGTAAACCAGCAGAATGCCATGCGTGTTTGAGAATCGCCATTGATGTTTGTCACCACGTTATATGGCATTTGGTAAGGGATAAGACCTTGTATCTTGTCTCGCAATGCCTGGAGGTTCACCTCGGTGGAGTCATCCCGCGCTGCCTCTTTGGCAATGAGGAAAGGTATGTATGATGGGATGGTATAATCATCGATGCTATACAGGCTGTCGGCTTGCAGGACATCAGGGTGAATGATGACGATAGGTTTGGGTTCTACGACCACTGTGGCAATCGCGGTGAAGCCGCCCTGCTCCGTGGTGACTGACACGGATGTCTGTCCTTCTGCTAAACCGATGACAGCACCTTGCGTGGTAACTTTAGCGATGGTCGTATCAGCCATTTGCCATATGAGATTGCGGTTGGTAGCTTTGGTAGGTGTGATGATAGCCGTGATGAGCGCTGTGTCCGTCGTATAAACATATAGGGTGTCCATATTGAAGCGTACACCCGTGACATCTATTACAGGCGCATTGGGGGCATACTCATAACAACCAATATCGGCACGACCATTCACAGGGCGAGGATTATGGTCTATATCGTATGCCAGATCGGTATTGGTTTTAGCTTTGTCAATGACCGCTGAGCCCTCCATGATAGCAAAATTAGCTGCACGCATGGCTGCTATCTCAGCCGCATTCTTAGGAGCACCTACGAAGTTAGTAGGAGCCACAAAGTGAGGACCATTATTGGCCATATTATCCACAGAGAGTTTAACGGTGAAGTTTTCTGCTTCAAAATAGAAATCGCCAGCGTTATTGCCAGAACCATTCTTGGTGTTTTCGCCAGAAACGAAATTGGCAGGGTCGGCGAATCCCTCTTCAGAGTGATTATTCCAGAGCAAGTTGTTATAGGCGATATTATCGCTATGGATACCTGCATATTGGCTACCGTAGTTACATACTAAGGTGTTATTATAGACCACGCCTGATGGGTTGTAAATGCCACCCGAATTAGGCCATGAAGAGCCAGAGGGCTCATTGTTGTGCAGCAAGCAGTTGCGCACAATGCCATCACTCTCGTTGCGAATGGATGCATAATTACCCTTGCAGCCGCGGATAATGGTATTCTCAACCAGGCCGCCAATATTATGTACCGCTCCGCCAGCACCTTCGGCTTCACAGAGTTCGATAAGGCAATTGGCGATAGTACCCTTGTTATTATGCACGGCACCACCGCTACCCGTTGTGACGCAATTGGTGATGGTACAATGGTTTAGGATGCCATTCGCCTTCAAAACGGCAGCACCACCGTTGCTGGAGTGATGAGCGTTTTGCAGTATCAAGCCATCGCAGTATGTAGGAGTCTTGAATGCAGAACCCTGACTAATAAGTGCTTTGCCGAGGTTGGTTCCATCTAAAACAGTAGGAAAGGTTTCATAATCACGTTTGCCTGTGGATGGGTCGTAACCACCGAGGAGATGCACTCCGTCCTTAAGTTTAACAGACTGATTGTAAGTACCTTCTGCAATAAAAACAGTATCGCCTGATGAAGAAGCATCGATAGCTGCTTGGATAGAAGACATGGAGGACTCCCAGGATGTACCATCATGCGCATCATCGCCATGGGTTGTTACAAAGATGTTTGCAGCGAAGGCAAATACCGTAGAACAGGAAAATAAGAAGAATAAAGTTTTGCGTTTCATCTTGAAAAAACTGAAGTATAGTATTGAAATTTTTGCAAAGTTACGGGTTATAAATGGCAATTAGGGCGAAAAAAATATGTTGTATAACATATCATTTTTTTTGCACAAGAAAAAATACTGATTTACAGCGATTTATCTTAACGAACAAGATAAAAATAATATTTCGAAACGTTTCGAATTAAAAAAGTAGTAATTTCGAATTAGTTTGTTTCGAAAATTATTCGTAACTTTGCGGAAATTTCTATAAACTATTAGTCTTTTAATACCATGCAAATCGATTACTCATCATCCGCTAAAGAGCGCAGAGCCATGATTCTGAAGATGCTCGACCAAGAAAATGAAGTCTCCGTGACCAAGTTAAGCAAGATATTGGGTATTTCGGAGGTTACTATTCGTAAAGATTTAACGCTTTTGCAACGCAAGAACTTACTTGTGCGAACGCGGGGAGGGGCTATCCGCCGTCCCGTGGAAAATCTGAACGAGGATACAGCCATATCCAGGAAGAGTATGTTCAATTTTCACGAGAAGGCGCGTATTGGTAAACTGGCTACGAAGTTGATTAAAGATGGCGACTATATCATGCTGGATAGTGGAACGACCACGTTGGAGATTGCCAAGAATTTGGGTGAGTTTCAGAATCTGTCTATCGTGACGAATGCACTCAATATAGCGGAGGAGCTGATGAAGTACAATCGTTTCACGGTGGTTATTTTGGGAGGGCATGTACGATTCAACAGCCACTCTACCATAGGTCCGATTGCGCTGAAGACGATTAGTCATTTTGCGAATTATAAGTTGTTTTTGGGTGTCGATTCGTTCTCGTTTGAGAATGGTATCTCTACACCTAACATGGAGGAGGCTATGCTCAATCAAGCTATGATAGCCCAAGCGAGCCAAGTCATAGCGGTGTTTGATAGTTCGAAGTTCAACAAGCGCAGTTTCTGTCATATAGCGACTGCGGACCAGATAGATGCTATTGTTACCGACAATAATTTGCCAGTAGGTTATTTGAGTCGCTTAAAGGAGAAGAATATCGCGATATATTTGGCATAGGTGGTGTGTCCTTATCTCATCCTTGTACTCGAACGATTGCTTCTTATCTCATCCACGGACTCAAACGATTGCTTCGCTGTAAGCAAGCCGAAGTCCTTGGAATAGGTTGTAAGACTATTGACAGATGGTTACAGAAAAGCATTAATTGCAATGAAATTCAGCATGTTGCGCATAGAAAATACAGTTAGTCAATCGTTAAAATAGCGTAAGCGGTTTTAGCGGTTTCTGCGGTTATTGCGGTTTTTCAAAACCGCAATAACCGCAATAACCGCAGAAACTGCACCTGTATCTTTTCATCAATTTCCTTAGTATGTTGTACCCTCGGCATATTTGCCGAGTATCCCCTTCACCTTTCTCCTCCCCTTTTAGGGGGAGGTCAGGAGGGGGCTTATCCTCCCTATCTATACTATGATATTACTATGTGATTACTATGATATTACTATGTCATTCAAGGCACTTCATTATACATTACCTAAACACGAAAAAGGACAATCCTGTAAGTGATTGTCCTTTTTTCCTTTTAGATAAATCGATAAGTGGTCTGATGTTGCCACTTTTGATGAGGTCTGATGATAGCATTGGGGAACAGAGGATGGTGTACTGCATCGGGGAAGAGTTCTGCCTCCAGGCAGATGGCGCATTGAGGGAAATACTCCGTGCCACTCTTGCCGGTATGATGCTCCACATAATTGCCAGAATACACCTGCATGCAAGGGAAGGTTGTCCAGGTCTCCATGGTCAATTGTCCACCTTTGAGTATGGCAGCCAAGCGAAGTGGAGGATTATCGCATGCCTCATTCCATCCTGGGAGTGCCCAACCATTATCAATACCCAAACCAGCAGCAAAGAAAGCATCATCTATGCGGTCGGCAATAGGAGTCAGCTGGCGCATATCCATAGGCGTCCCCTCAACGGGGAGTACGCAACCCATAGGTAAGGTATTATCATCGTATGGGATATACTCATCGGCTAATACCTGCAAGCTGTGGTCATGGATATCGCCTTGACCTTCACCTTTGAGGTTGAAGTAGGCGTGATTGGTGAGGTTGATGATGGTAGGTTGGTCGGTATTGGCATCGTAATATATGTTGAGGTCATTGCCCTCCACGACGTAGCGCACGAGTACATGCATATTGCCTAGAAAACCTTCCTCGCCGTCTGGAGAGAGGTAGTGCAAAGAGATGGAATTAGCAGTAACTTCCTGCACATCCCACACCTTATCGTTGAAACCATGCGTGCCACCGTGCAGGGTATGTTCGCCACTATTTTGCGTAAAATGGTATAGCTGACCATCTATCTCGGCTTGGGCATAACTTATGCGACCAGCTACTCGACCATTGATGCCATTGAAATAGACCTCTTGGGCGAGCCACTCATCTAAGGTCGAAAATCCTAATACCACGTCCACCAATGTCCCGTCTGCTTGTGGGACAAAGAGAGTAACAATCTTAGCACCATAATTGGTAATCTGTGCTTTGAGACCCGTTGCGGATTCGATGGTATAGAGACCGACTTGTTTGCCTTGAACAAGTTTGTCAAAACTCTTCTCGTTAATCATAGTGTTGAATTTTGTAAGTGCAGCACAAGGATGGCATTAACGCATGTCGTTAGTAGCGCTACCACCGATTAGAGGACCATTTGGAATAAAACCAGTCTGCATGGTGTACTCTTTACCAATCAATTTTACAATCTCTGATTGTGGAGCTATATATACTTTTTTCATAATCAAATACAATTTAATAAGCCTACCCCCAGCCCCTCCCTAAAAGGAGGGGAGGGCATAGACGGATGTTATTACTAGAGTTTTTGTCCTTGTACGTTATACTTAACGCCATCACGGATGATGATGAGTTGACCGTTCTCGAGTACCTTTTGGATATTGATGTTTGGCAATTGGTTATTGTCAAGACCCGTTTCCACCTCCTCACGAGTTACTACGCGTGCGCGGATATTAACAGGATTATCATCATTGTCTGTAATGGTGAAGAATCCACACAAGCCACGTTTATCTACGACATTATTGTACAAGTAACCACCATTACCAATATAGTATTCGGTTGCACCATCAGTTTTACCATCTGCACTATAGCAACCTTGGAAACTGAGTTTGACCATACCGTTATTCCAACTATAGTCTTCTGATGGCTTATCATTTGCAATTATAACACCCTCAACTACAAGTTCGTTCATATTCTCTTTAGGCTCAACGAGATATGGAACACCAGCTAAGAGATTAGTCACTGGGTCAAGATTGATAGAGAGACCTCCATCCTGTCCAGCAGTGTATGCTTCAATACCATCGATTTCATATACAGTACCAATTACAGAAGCAGGCATGTTAAATGGCACGCACAGAGTGTAATAACCATCATTAGCTTTGAAGCTTCGTGCAATTTTTACGTTTACAGTTTTGCCAATGTTAGCTTCGATAACTGCGTCATTGTCGCCAGTAGTAAGGGTGATCAATTCTGGCTCTGCAACGCCCCAACGTGGGTCACCGAGGTTGCTACCATCAGTAGCCTTACCAATAGCAGGCGAAGCAAGTTGCAACATAAAGTTGTTATTAGCAGCATCCACAAAGAGTGGATCAGTGTTCATTAGACACTCGGTCTTTACAGTTTCATTACCACGAAATCCGCCATTATCCTTGTTATAATTATATGTAAGACAGTTTTTAACTTCAACTGATAAACCATTGTTGTGTATTGCTCTTTGATTATCAGTTGCTGTAGCATATGCAAAGATAGTATTTGAAACGTGGTAATTCAAAGTGTATGTCTTAATAGTAGCATAATCTGTACTTATAACAACACAATTATAGAAAGTACAATGGTCAACAATAACTTCGTTTTCCACACTACCTGTGCCCAAAGATGGTATATCAATAATACTTACATATTGTGATGTAATATCAATATCATAAACGGTCGAGTTCTTCATTTCGAAATAATCGCATGGATTTTCACTATTGAGCCCAGTTTCACTGAAGCGTACTACGGAACCACCATGGTGAAAAAGGCAATTATCTATTTTCAAAGAACCAATATGGCAACCTTTGCTCCATTGATCAGAGATTGCAAAATAGTTATAATTCTTAAACTCGCAATTATAAACTACAATATCCTCAATAGCAACGCCATATGTAGTAATGAAGAATGAAGGTTTATCCTCACCACCATCAAAGGTGATACCCTCGAATGTTGTAGAAGCTTCTACTTGCAAGCATGCACCAGCATCGGTATAGAGAATAACTGGCTTAGCATTTTCAGCAGCAGTAATAATCAATCCTTCTTTGTTCAGAAGTAAACCACCACTAATATAGCCAAGTTCATATGTACCATCCTTAAGAACGAGTTTATCACCAGCTCCTGCACCCTCTACAGCTTCCTTCAATGTACCCTTACCAGGCTCTACGTAAATGACATTGCCAGTAAAGTCTTGCTTTTGGAAGTTTGCAACGAGCTCTACATTAGCAGAAGGAGTAAAAGTGTATTCTACTATCTCGGAAACAACTTCTTCACTCTTAGTCCAATTTACGAAGTTATAACCATACTTAGGAGTTGCAACGAGTGTCACCTCAACACCTTCGATATATTCACCTGCCCCTGTCACCGTACCACCTTCAGTTGGATTCGCGGTTGCTGTTACGATGTATTTAGTTAGAGGTGTGTACCAACGTGGGTCACCAAGATCACTACCATCAGTAGCAGCAGCACGAGCAGGAGAGAGTGGCATCAACTTAAAGTTGCCATTAGTTGCATCAACAAAGAGTGGGTCAGCGTTGATAGGATTGGTAGGAGTACCTTCAATTCGAGCATTGTGATAAAGAGTATTCTTAACCTCTGATGCGCCATATACGCGGAACGCATATTGGTTTGCATTAGTTGTTGGGTTAGCAAAAACACTATTGGTTATTGAGACATTTTCAGAGAAACGTGAAGTGATACCACCCAATTCGTTTGGTGTAAAATTATACATTGTGATATGGTCAATAATCACCTCATTTTGGGCATCAGTGGCTTCTTCATTAGAAGCGATGTGAATGATACCAACCCATTCTGAACAAGTAACATTGTAAATCGTAGTGTTGGTCATCTTGAAGGAATTACATGCAGCATTGCCATTATATCCTCTCTTATTAAAACATACAGCAGCACCACCATCATGGAACAAGCAATTATCAATTACGACAGACTCTGCATATGTGCCACCACTATAAGGGTTAGAAATTGCATAAGTAACATAATTCTTAAATTCACAATTTGTAAAAATATATGTACTCGCATTGGTGCCTGTAGAAGTAACAGGATATTTGGTAATATTGTTACCATCGAACGTGATGCCATCAAAAGTGGTAGTCGCAGATAATTTCAACGATGAATTTCCTCCTGCATCCACAAGTTTTATGATAGGCGATGTACCTTCAGCAGCAACGATGGTCAAACCTTCTTTATTAAATTCGATAGATGTAGATACTTCGTATGTCTCATCACCGAGAACGATAGTGGCGCCATCCTCTGCTGCATCTACCGCGGCTTTTAATTTACCTTCACCTGGTTGAATACCTGCTTTCACGCCCCAACGTGGGTCACCCATACCCACAGCAGGAGACTCTGCATAAAGCATAAAGTCAGCATTTGCAGCATCCACGAACATTGGGTCTGCGTTGACGAGATTAGATTGTGTCGCCCCAGTATCAACATAGCCACAGTTAAAGTAAACAGAATTGCTAATAGTTGCACCAGCAGATATAACAAATGGGTTAATCCACTTGGAATATATATTATCTGGGTTCATCGCTATACAATTCGATATGGTAGTATTGTTAGTTTGGTCAACTTTGAAAGCACCGCAGTAATCAGGTGCAGGGAAATTGTATATTGTTATATGATCAATGAGAACCTTTTGTTCGCTTGCTACGGATGATTTCTTACGAATCTCAACAACTGCTCTTTGAGGCACATCATCACCCTCTGGATCATCACCTACATTGTAGATAGTAGAATTTGTCAATGTAAAATCAGAGCAAGATTGTTTCTCTAAATCGTCTTTTGCTTCAGCTAAATATACAGCAGAATAGGTGCAGTCATGGAATAGGCATTTGTCTATTGTTAATTTATCGAAACGAGCACCATAGTAATTATTTGCATAGATACAGTACTCTGTGTAGTTTTTAAATTCAGTTCCTTCAATCGCACAATCCTCAATAATACCACAAGCATGTATAGCTACAGGTGTAGTATTCGCTCCGTCAAACACGCAATCTTCGATTACTAACTTGTTTACAACAACGTTTTCATCTACTTGGATACAAGCATCCGCATAATCTTGGAACGTACAATTCTTGAATTTGGCATTTGCACTAAGCTTAAAAGCATACTTGTCATTTTTATCTTCACTGCTCTCACTGTCAAACGTGATTCCCTCAAAAGTGGTAGTGGCTGTAATATTCATGACCATCCACTCACCCACGGTCTTAACGATTGGTTTGGCTCCTTCGGCAGCCATAACTACAATACCTGCTTCAGTAAAATCGATAACGGATTTTTCTTCATAAGTACCATCTGCTAATACAATGGTATCACCTGCATTTGCCACGGTGTGAACCCAATAGCGTAGGCGTCCAAATTCTCCTGGATTAGGAGTTCCGTTGATGATTGTCGCCTGCGCAGTGAAACTTAGCACCAACGCAGCAAATAATAAAGTTAATTTTTTCATTATTAGTAATTTTATATTAATATTATTGTTCCTTATTTTATAATGCGACCTAAGAGGTCGTAAGCATTACCATCGCGAAGGACATGGATCTGGCCTCCGTGTTGGTCTGTATATATTTTTATAGGGTAGCTATCATTCATGATAACTATCTCATTCTTGGTCATAGATAGTTGCCATTGAGCCGAAACAGCTGGCGCAGACCAGTTGTCTCGATCATCTGCTGAGAAAGCAGCATAATAATACATCTGCTTATCAAAAGCAGGAGTATCTACACAGGATTCGGCTGTGCCACGATATATTTCTAATCCGTCCGTATGCGATTGAGCAAAATGGTCGTCACGGCGTACAATGACCGTCTGCGCAAAATCTTTGGCAGGAGATATTGCGCCATGTAACTGAATATCATCCAACCAAAAACTACCTGCCATAGGTGTAGATGGTGAAATGGCAAAACAAATGCGTGTGAGTCCATCCATTCTGCACTGCGTATCGGTATTGCTGTACCAATCAAAAGCAGATAGTGATGGGATATGTATGGTATAGGTATCCCATTCCTTGTTTGTTAAGGAGAGTTGCTCCGTGTACCACCAGTCTTCATGGGCATTAGTCATATTCTTGACAATAAGTCGTAACCGACAATTGGAGCCATCTCCTTTAATGCGAAAAGTGAGTGTAGGGGTAAAGGGCGAATGGTATGCTTGCTCAAACACATAGTCTGCAGATGCAGTAGCCCATGCCTGAGCGACATTATAATCCACTCTCAATGCACCTGATTCATGTGCAATTTGGGCTGTAGCTTGTTCCTCGTTGGAAACAGCAAAAGGCTCTGTACCCTCGGAGAAATCAGCAAGCAGTTCCACGATGGGTACAAGGCGGTTGGGGTTTTCCCAAGTCAAGCGAACCTGTCCATCAAGCACCTCGCCAGACAAGTTATTGGGTGCTGGAGGAGGAAGGGTATCTTCTTGTAGCGTAATTGTGGTAGAAAGAAAAGTAGTGTCGGATGTCAGTCCGTTATCAATGACCGCATAGACATGATAATCCCCTTTGGGATAAACATTGCGCGTGTGCCAAGTAATCTGCTTCGGAGAAGACACTTGGGCAGGCACGTTATCCTGAATCAATTGGCCTTCGCGTGCCTCAGCGTTCTGCGTATAGTAGAAAGCAATGGTGCTATTTTGCTGAGGGTCAAATGGGAAATAGCGTAATACCACGGAGTCAATAACCTCCACCTGCTTTGATGGCTCGGTGAAAGTGATTTTAGGCGTAATCTGTTCACCTTGGTGCAAGAAATCGTATTGATAGAACATGTTACCCACAGAGTCGTAGGCTGTGAGCAGCATGCTCTGGGCATCGGCAGCCATGTCGAGTGTGGAGAAGCAGGATATCTTGCGGTAGAACATGGAGTATTGTGCATCAATAAGCCCCGTTTGTTGCGCATAGTTGGCATTGCGTCCACAACCTGGGCGCACGTAGTGTACACCATCCTTATAGAGATGCTCAAAGGAGTGGTCATCACCGCAGAAATAAATGATACGTTTGCCCGCAGCAGCATGCTTCTCTAAGAGCGGTGCCACCTGTTTGGGCTCGGCAGACCATTGACCATGATAGCCCGATGTGTAGATGCCCACGTGACCGAAGATGAAAATCCAAGGAGAAGTGGATGCCTGAAGCGTATTGTCGAGCCACTCATACTGTTTGCTACCCGGCAAGAAAGCAGGAGAGGAGGCATCGCCGTTAATATTGATGACTACAATATCTGCATTGCCGTATGGGAAAGAGAAATATGCCTCGCCGCGAGGGTCGGTAATGCTGTCCTCGCTCTCGCCATGGGAGAACTGCCAGAAGTAGTCGTAGCAGGATGACCAACGTTTGTTGCTGGGCACGCCTGTCTCGTGGTTACCTGCGGATGACATGATAGGCGTACAGGAGAGGAAGGGTTCGCCAGGCGTGAAGAAATAGCCATTCCACAAGCGATCGGCACCTACGTCCGACACATGGTCGCCGTTGAAAATACCTATATTGGCACCCAGATTGCAGATAAAGTCCTGCATGTTCGACCAGTTCTTGCATGAGTTGCCGTGAATATCTGAGATAGTGAAGATGCGATAAGCTGTTCCCGCCTCTGGCGCAGTCATGGTAGATGACAGTTGCTCGCAACGACGTTTGCTATCACCCACCTGATAATAATAGCGGGTATTGGCTTGCAGCCCTGTGATGTCCACTATATGCATATAGCCCTCGCCATCGACCATCCAACCGCTGTCCGTCACAATACTATCTTGGAGATTATCTTTGTCCGTACCATACCACACGATGGCAGTAGTAGGTTCGTTCTCCTCTGCCATTTGCCACAGCACTTTCACCGAGGTGGTAGTAGGTGCCATGGAATAAGGCATCTTGTAAGGTAAGTAAGGAATGTTGGACAGGTCAGCGTTCTCATCACTCACGCCCCAACGAGGGTCACCAATGGCTGTGCCATCCGTACCCATGGTGACAGCGGGAGAGTTCTTGTAGAGTTGGAAATTGCCATTGGCAGCATCCACAAAGAATGGATCCTGCGTCGATACCTTATTAGATTGCGCGCCCGAGCGCACGTATGCATCTGCGTTATAGGAGATAGAATGTGTTAATAGTGTGTTCTTGCCATAAACGCAATAGCTCTTGTAGTCCGCATTGTACGCTGGGTTCATGAAGATACAATTGCTGACCAGCGCACCATCTATATTGCCCAGATAAATACCTCGCGTGTCTTGCGCATGATAGAATGTGCAATGGTCAATGGTAGCAGACTGCACCGTAGTACCTTCCTCCGAATTGAAGTAGATGAGTCGCCCTACTCCACTCGCGCCACCATCAAAGGTAGCGTTCTGGATGAGCAGGTGCTGTACTTGCTTGTTCGCCACACTGGCCTCCAAACCACGACCAGCAGCAGGTCGCAGCACACAATCATCTATCACCAGCGAGTCCACATAGGCAACCGCTTGGTCAGTAGCGTACACGCGAATCGTCTTAGATGAAAAACCCTTGATGGAGCATCCCCGCAGATATAGGGAATAAATCTCCTCGCCAGGTTGTAGGCGGAATGCTTCCGCCGCTTTGTGGGTCTCTATGGACAGACCCGCTACGCGTAAGTCTGCCTTCACCTCAATCCTACCACCTGCCATAAGGACGGGTTTAGCGCCCTCAGCCGCACAGATAGTAAGCGGGGTAGAGATAACGATATTGCTGGATTCTTCATATTGTCCGTCTGCCAACATGAGGACATCGCCAGCTTGCGCTTGGCTAATGGCTGATGACAAAGCATGGCTACCAGGTACTACCGAGATAGTACCTGCAGCCATGCTGATAGTCAGCAGCGCAAATGATATAATCAATCCGATACGCTTCATCAACCTTATTTCACTACGCGACCGAGGAGGTCATATGCCACGCCTTGACGGATAATCAGCACTTGACCCTCGTGAAGGAGTTTAATGGTTGAGTCGCTGTTCAAGAAATCTTGCACTTGCTCAAGGCCTGAAGTCTCGCCTGTGTGTTTCTTGGTGCGTTGTACCACGAAAGTATTGAACTTATCGGCGCTACCGTCAGGGTTAGCGGTGTAAGACTCTACCGTAATGGTACGATCCTTAACAGTAAAGATAGAGAAGGATGGTTTGTCAGGTTGAGCAAACATACCAGTGAAGAGGTCGAAGTAGTTCTCTACCTTGTGATCACTGAAATCTTCTTCCATCTCCTCCTTGGTGTATGGCCAGTAGCGTTTGTGACCACAGGTAGAACCGATGAAGTACATTGCGCCATTATCCACAGTATAGGTACCACCCTTGTAGCCAGACATACTAACGCTGGTAGAAACAGCCTCGCGGTCAGCGATATCAGCCAAGATTGGCTTGCGGGTGTCTGCATCCACAGGACCCATCACCTCATAGCAGTGGTCGTGACCTTGGATAACGAAGTCAATCTCGCACTCTTTGATTACAGGCAAGAGGGTAGCACGGAGCAGAGGACCCATCTCGTCATCTTGGTGGCTTGAACCAGAGAAGATATTGTAGTGAACAAGACCTACACGCAGTTTAGCCTCTGGGTGTGCAGCTACTTGCTCCTTGAACCAGTTACCTACGTGGTTGGTGAGGTAAACGGATGTGAGGTTGTCGTAGCTGTGGGTACCCTTCCAATAATCTTGCAATGAGAAGACGAGGAAGAGTACATCGCCATACATGAATGAGTAGGTGGTTGCATCCAATTCCTCCTTGATAGCAGCCTCAGCCGCATCGTGGAAGGTCTTGTCGGTGTTGAAGTGGTATTGGAAGTTAGTACCATAAGTAACATCGTGGTTACCATCGGTAGGTACGATAGGCATGGTGTATGCTACAGGACGGAGAGCCTCTTCGAAGACGCGCTCCCACTCCCACTCTGAGCTACAGTAGTTCTCAACGAAGTCACCTGGGAATGCGCAGAACTTAGCGTTAGGAGCAATGTTGAGAGCAGCGCGAGCAGCAGAGTTAGCATCATCAATATACTCCTGTGTCATGATGTGCGAGTCACTCATATAAATGAAGCTGAACTCTTCGGCTGTCTCAGGAGCAGTGGTAAAGGTACCCAATTCACTCCAATAGCCATCTACACCTACGCGATAAGTATAGGTAGTGTTAGGAGTCAGACCCGTAGCAATAGCCTTGTGGCTGGTGTAGGTATGTGTTTGCTCTTTGTCCATCTTCGCTTTCCAGAGGATACCAGAGTCATCCACAGCGTATGGGAGAGGTTTGGTAGTCTCGGTAGCAGCATCAACGCTGATAGCTGCAGCGAAGTCAGCCTCAGTAGCATTGGCTTTAGCCACGAGTTGTACTTTACCCTCAGTCATGGTCTCGTTGGTAAACCATGCGAACGCCATTTGTGTTTTAGGATCGCCGTTGATGTTTACCACTACATCATATGGTGCTTGATATGGTTGAAGTGCCTCAATCTTAGCTTGCAATTCTGCTACGTTAGCATCAGTAGAGTCGCGACGTGCAGCCTCTTTAGCAATCACCATTTGGATATAAGAAGGTACGGTATAATCTTTAGCCTCGTACTTAGCATCCGCCTCGATAACGAGTGGGTGGAATACCTTTTGCTCAACCTCGAGCGCAGCAGTAGCGGTGTGGCCACCATCTTCTGTGGTAACCGTGATAGTCGTTGTACCAGGTTTCAAACCGATAACGGTACCCTTGTTCAATGATGCAATAGTAGGGTCAGCAATAGACCATGTGATATTGCGGTTGGTAGCATTCACTGGCAAGATGTTCGCTACGATTTGTACGGTGTCAGTAGTATAAATGTGCAAAGATGCTGGGTCAAGTTCTACACCTGTAACAGCCACCAAGTCTGCCAATCCCCAACGTGTGTCACCAATGTTCAAGCCATCGGTAGCAGCACCAAGGGCTGGAGAACCTGGACGGAGATTGAAGTTACCACCCTCTGGATATACGAAGAGAGGATCAGAGGTGAGGCAGCCTGTGTAGGTAGGACCCGATTTAGCTTTGCCATTGTAATAAATAGTGTTCTCTACTTTACCACCATAGATATAGAAAGCATATTGGTCAGTATTGGTGGAGTAAGCCACAATACTGTTGGTAATGCTCAAGTCTGATGATTTGCGGATAGTGATACCACCCAAGTCTGGAGTTGTACAATCATACATGGTGATGTGATCAATCACCACCTTGTTTTGTGCGCCAGTAGCTTCGCTACGTGAACTAACGTGGATAACGCCTACGTACTCATCCTCAACCAGATTGTAGAGAGTAGAGTTCTTCATCTCGAAATTAGCACAAGCATGTTCACCAGTAGGTGCATCATCGTTGAAATATATAGCACTACCTGCTGCATCATGGAAGAGGCAGTTCTCAATCAGGACGTTGTCCACATGGGTGTTAGACTCATAGTGATTAGAAATAGCCCAATACTTCCAGCCTGTAAACTCGCAGTTCTTGAAAGTGTATGTACCTGCATCTGAGCCATAGGCACTGATAGGATAATAGCACTTGTTCATACCATCGAAGCCAATGCCATCGAAGGTGGTAGAAGCATACAAACCGATGGTGGTCCACTCGCCAGTCAGCGCGATGACTGGTTTAGCACCTTCAGCCGCTTTGAGGACAACACCCTCTTTGTCAAAGTCCATTGTATAGGCCTCGTCATACACGCCATCAGCCATCAACAGGGTGTCACCTGGTTGAGCTTGACCATAGTACCAAGCCAAGTCACCTGCGGGTTGGCAGTTAATCACAGCTGCTTGCATGGTAAAACAACATGCTACAGCAGCAAAAAGTAGTTGAATTTTTTTCATAATATTAAATATTTATTGGTTGATTGTAACTTCATTCGACCTGCAAAGTTACTAATAATTAAATGCAATATAATAGCAAAAAACATGTTCTATAACATAAACCGTAGAAAATCCTGCATATATATCTGATTTTCAAAGATATACATACAGGATTGGCTCTACAAAATATCTTTCGAAATATTTCGAAAGATTTGTCGTTTTCTTGAACTATTGCATGAAAGAATCTATAATCTGCTGCATTTGTGGCTTTGCTTTTTCTTGCTCCACGAACAGGCGTATCTGCGCTTTGGTGCGGACGAGGTTATGCTCTGGGTAGGCGATTTGATAATAGGTATCACCGTTGAGGTAGTCCACATAGAAGCGAACTGCCTGCATAAAACTCATGCGCGTACAGCCGTATGGCAAGAGACTAATCTCCAATGGAGTGAGGAAAGTAGCCGTAGAAAGATAGCCCTTAGCGTATGCTTGGAAAATCTCCATATTGACATGGATATTATTCAGATTAGGGTCATCCTCAGCGCCTGTGTTGGCAGCAGTACGAATGAAATCTCCAAAATCGCTAAACACAAAACCAGGCATCACGGTATCCAGATCAACGATACACATAGGGTTGCCCTGCTGGTCGAAGAGCATGTTATTGACCTTCGTATCGCAGTGATTCACACGCTTGGCGAGTTTGCCATCTGCATACAATTGCTCGGCGAGGCACATCTCATCAGCACGTTGCAGGAGGAAATCGGCAATATCCTGCGTAGCCGCTTTGCGACCCGCAGCATCCTTATTGAGTGCCTCATGGAGTTGCTCAATGCGGAATGCTAAGTCGTGGAAATGCGGAATAGACTCGACCAGCGTGTCCGTATCAATTGATGCCAATTGGCATTGGAAATTACCAAACGCCTGACCTGCTAAGAACGCCGATTGTGCATCAATGCGTTCGTAGGAAAGGGCATTCTCTATGAGTACGTATATGCGCCAATAGTCCCCCTCAGGTGTTCGGTAGTAGAGTTTGCCATTTTTGGTTGGCACTACGCGCAATACCTTGCGCTCCACATCCGTCTCGCCTGCCTCGGTGAGGAGTTGGCGGATGTGAGAGGTAACACGGTCGATATTGTTCTGCAAGCCCTCTACATCTTGGAAGATGTTGTGGTTGATGCGTTGGAGGAAGTAGGACTTGCCACCCTCAACTGCCGCCTTCAGGCAAAAGGACTGATTGATAATGCCGACTTTGATTGCCTCAGGCAGGAGAACGGGATTCTCTAATTGGAATTGATCTATAATGCTTTGCATTGTGTATGGGTGTATGGTGTAAGGTGTAAAGTGTATAGGCAAGGATTATTTCATGCGTTCGCGGAAGAAGGTCATGATTTTTTTGTTCCAGTCGCTGGGGATCTCGTGTCCCATCTCTGGGTAGTAGTAGATGACCTTATCCTCGGTAAGGAGATTGTTATATGGCGCGAGGTTGGTATGAGGTGGGCAAGTGCCATCTTGCAAACCACTGCACGCGATTACCGCAGCAGAAATGCGAGTAGCCAAGTTCTTGGTATCGAAATAGGAGAGGAACGCATACATCTCCTCATCGGTCATGCTACCTTTGTTGGCTTTGGCAGTCTCAGCAGGCCAAGATACGATATTGAAGTAATCAGGGAAGTCGCCGAGAAAGGCTACGCAAGGAGCGATAGCAGTAAATGGATAATCGCTGAGTGCAGCTACTGCATATGAGAGTGCGCCACCTTGGCTTGAACCTTCTGCAAAGAGTTGGGTCATATCGCTACTCTCGCGGGTAGCCATAAAGCGAACGGCTTGTACGCAGTCCATGAAAGCACCACGATAGTAGTATCCATCCTTCACGCCAAAGTTGTAGGCGAACCAATCGCCATAAATGTTTACAAAATCTTCCTCTTTACCATCTGGGTATCGGTGAGTTGCGCCACGGTTGTTGAGCATTTGTCCGCGAATAGAGAAGAAGAACTCTGCGTATTCGCTGTCATTGCCACCTGGGCATGGAGGCCAAGAGGTAGCATTCTGCGAGTCATAGCCATAGAAGTGCATGATGACAGGGTGCTTCTGACCGTCTTGTGGCTCTGCATAGTAGCCACGCACAATGACAGGGTCGCCGTCTGGCGAGTCGGGTACGGATTGCAGTTCTACGAGATAAATTTTGCGCTTGTCGGTGCTCTTCTTCTCCAACAATGTGAGTTGGGCATTCATGTCGATAGAATCCAATTGCTCTTTGGCAGCAGCCCAATATGCATCGAAGTCAGGTTGCTTGTCTGGTGCAGAAACGATGGCAGTAGGATTTATGCCAAAGTAGAAAGAGCGCGCAATGCGTTGATTAACAAAGCAGTTTGCTTTGTAGAAGCCAGGGGCAAGCGCTTCGTCAGTTGTAACCACAACATCTTCAGAACTATTAGCAGCCACACTAACGGTCTTCTCAATTGTAGCTGCGGCTCTACGCTGGTCAGTAGTAATACTTACCTTAATGGCAGCATCTACTGACACTACATTAGGATTCTCAATGCGAATAGTAATGGATGGCTTGCTATCGAATACCCAGTTGTCAGTAACAACAACGGACTGTTTGAGAGCTTGCAACTCAGCAGGAATAGAATCCCGTGGTTGTGGTTCTGGTTCTGGCGTAACAGGTGACTCACAACTTGCCATCATAGTAGCTGTGAACAAAAGCGCGGAGAAAAGAATGAATATCTTTTTCATGTTATCTTGAGGTTATAGGCTAAAGGTTAAAGGTTAAAGGCAAGGAATACAGCATAGCTGAACGACCTGCCTCTAACCTTTAGCCTCTAACCTTTAATCTTTACTTAGAAAGTGCGTACATTGCGAAGGCAGCGCAAACGAGGCCTGCGATTTGCAATGGGTTTGGAATAACGTGCAAAATAACGAGTGAGAGCAATACAGTCACCATAGGAGCCAAACCTTCCATTGGAGAAACCACTACGGCTTTACCATAGCGGTAAGCATATACGAGGGTGAGTGCACCAATAGAGTTGAGGATCTGGATGCCGAAAGAAGACCAGAATGGAGTCATAGCACCTTCTTGCGCAAAGAATGTAGCTGCATCAGGGGTCATGAAATATGCTACTGGTACCAATACCACAGCAAAGAGAGCCATATATACGAAGAGTGACTCTGCGTCCATAGACTCGTTAGCAAACTTCATGAAGAAACCTTGGATACCCCAAGCGAGGAGCACGAGCACTGCCAATACGATCCACAACCAGCCAGTAACAGGGCTACCTTCGTTGCCTGTCTCGAGTGAGAGAAGAAGGATAGCAGCAAGAGCCACTACGATACCTGCCATTTGCCATTTGTTAGCACGCTCTTTGAGGAAGATAGATGCCAAGGTGATGACCACCACTGGTGACATGGAGATGAATGGATAAATGATGTAGCTTGGGCCAAGGGTGAGGGCTTTGAAAAGCACCAATTGACCACCTGCGCCAAGCAGACCAACGATAGCGCCCAAGCCAATGCCACGCCAGCTGAAGGTGAGTTTGCCTTTGTTGATGATGAGTGCCACTAATGCGCAAGGCAACATGGAGAGTGCCCATGCGATGTAAACGACTGTGTCAGGAATACCATGACTGATTTGATAACCTGAGAATGCTCCCCAAATACCCCATGTAACCACGGTAATGAGGATGAAAAGTAACCAAAGTTTGTTCTTCATTGTTGTTTATAATTAATAGTTAATATTTTAAGAATTATCTTTAAGACAATTATTGTCAATTTAAACGTCAATTAATGTCAATTCTCGGTAAATATCCTTTTTGTTGTTCGCTCAAATGAATGCAATGAATTGCATTGGTGAGCGAATAACAAAATCTATAAAACGTTAACGATCTAGTAGTAATTGTTCTACTTCTTGGCGTAATTCTTGGATAGTTTGCTCCTGTTCTATCAGGTAAAGAGTCAACTCCTCAATCTTTTGCAAGAGTTTGGTTTGCAATTCGCTCACGCTCACGCCACTCTCTTGCATCTCATGTGCTGACTGAATATGCAAATAAAGAAAAACATCACAAAAGTATTATATATACATATTTCATTTCTGAATTAGTTTCCTATGCCGTTGATACTCATATGTAAAACCCTATAAGAAGGATGTTGATTTCCCATTATTTCTATTTGCTGGTTTTTGTTTTCAACCATTAAATATAAAAAATACCGGCGCCAATCTTCCATATCAACTTCTATTGTATTATTATATGCTTGTTTCCGATAATCAATATGTTTTCTAATAGCAACATATATTTTAATATAATATTCTTTACCTTCTTCATTTTCATAAATAGGATTTTCAGAATTAACATTTTCCCAAGTGGTCTCCATATCGAAATTGAAGCATAGTACGACTGTGTCTTTCAAATTTCCTAATGAATCCACACACGAAACAAGTTCATTAGTCCAACAATCTCTCAGCGCAACAAAAGTAGAATAGTCTAGGGTTTCCCCACTTTTCACAATACCTAATATAGTATCATGGGGATTTGTAGGATGAGGCATTAAAGCAAAGCGCCCAGATAAATCTTTAGAGGGAAACATATCTTGATTTGTTATTGGTATTTCAGGTCCTGTACCATATCCACAACTAACAAAACAAATGGTTACAATAATTAGAATAAGACATACATTCTTTTTCATAATAATAACCTCTAAATTTTATAAAATGAACTAGTTATTTTACTAACTCGAAGTAGGGCAAGCGGGCGAGGGGGACGGAGATGGTGTAGGTCTTGCCACCGCGGTAGCGTTTGCCTTGTTCATCTCGCCAAGTGCCTTTTGGCAATACCACCGTGCGCTCGGTGCCTGGAGTTGTCATAGGGGCTACGAGGTACTTATCGCCCAGCATGAATTGATCCTTGATCATCTCCATGCCTTGGTGTGGGTATTGATACTCCATGCAACGCACGATAGGTTCGCCCGTCTTAGCTGCATGGTGCGCATATTGCATGATATATGGTGCGAACTTGGCATGCAAGATAGCCATCTCCTTGACAATCTCTAAGTTCTCCGCCGAGAGCACACGCCAAGGTGCTACAGAGAACTGCATCATAGGCATAAGGGCATGCACTTGTGCGGAACGCACGATGAGCGTTTGGTCGAACTCGTCGGAGTCAATGCCGAGGAAAGATGTCCATTGTCCGCCACCAATCATATCGGGGCAAACATAGGCATAGCCCAGCAAGCCCGCAGCAGTCATACATGGGATGAGGGATTGCACGGCATCCCAGCTATAGTCCTTATCGCCAAGGCGTTGTACGAGAGGCTGACCACCCATCTTCCAACAAGCACGGTACTCGTTGAAGGGGAACTCCAAGCCAATCTTTGCCCAAGAGGTAGTATGATCGACTGTGGTAGCCGTCTTGTCGTATGCGAGAATAGAGGTAGAGGCATAGCAGTTGTTGTCGCCTGCGTCGAACTTATAGCCATCAATGCCATAGTCGGCTTGCACCTTTTTGAGAACAGAAATGAAATGCGCTGCAGCAGCAGGGTTAGTGAGATCGTAGCAAGCAGAGTAACCGTTCCACCAGTTGAGGATAGCAGTGCCGCCATGAGGGTTCTTCAACAGATAACCCTTAGCAGAAAGGTCGCGGTACTCTGGAGAGTCTGGAGACACGAATGGGCAAATCCACAACATGACCTTGAAGCCCAAAGCGTGGAGTTCGTCCACCATGGCTTTAGGGTCAGGAAAACGCTCGGCTTTGAAATCGAAATTGCCGTAGTAGCGTTGCCAGTTGTCATCTATCATCAGTACACCAGGAGGGAAACCGTTATCAATGATAGCATGTGCATAGCGGAGGATATCGGCTTGGTTTTGGTTGTACATGAGTTCAATCCATGTGTTGTACTGTGGCATGGTGAAGAAGAGGGTGTCAGGCAACGTGCCAGTAGATGGGAAATACTTGGCTTGCGCTGCCATATAGGCATCGCGAAGGGTGGTGCCTGCTTGTACCTCCGTCATAGGGATAGAGGTAGTGAGTTCGCCATTCTCGACAGAGAAAATGAAGGCGGAGTCTGACCAACGATAACGTCCATTACTATTGAGGAAGAGCGGAACGAGCTGGTTATTCTCATCTTGCACGTGGAGGTTAAAGCGTGATTGCTCAACGTAAGGTTGATTATGTCCTAATCCAACTGATGCTCCCCACCAATGGCCTTGCGCCATTGATAGGGAGGATATAATGATGAACAAACAAAATATGCTTTGCGCTTTTTTCATAGTAATTTATTGTAATACTAAATCGGTAAGGTAGTTATATCCGGTCTTCTCGTCCCAAATGTCTTCGTTAGCAAAGCGTACAGAGAACATTGGGTTGTCATGGATAGTTGGATAAGGGTCAGGAAGATTGAGATATACCTTATATTCTCCCGTCATATCAGCCTGCAATTTAGCATGGAGCGTGGTAATGGTAGTATCACCCGGAGTCCAAAAACGAGGATCCGTTTGTTGTGGATACACAATTTTGTTTGCAGGGTCATCTTTGTCCACCAAAATGAGTTCTACATTGCGTGCATTGACAAGCGAAGAAAAGCCTACGTTGCGGAGTGTGAGCACGATGGAATATGGCTCACCTGCTTTAGGAGTTTGAGAAGGAGATGCTTTATCCAGCACAAAGCGATAACCAAGGCGACGTTTGATTTCTTTCATACTACCATCCGTCTCCCAGGATTTGATAACACCTTGGTGGTAGCCATTGTTGATATATGTCCAGTGGTATTTTGCCATTTGATTAATAGCATTTTCTCCTGTAGAATAGGAACATTCGCCACAAGTTTCGCCACCCATAAAGGTATATTTAGTATCCTCTGCCCAGAACTCACGTTGCGCATCAGAACTATAGGTACCAACGTCATTAGATGAAGCGAGGAAGCAGTCATTGAAAGCAGCGAGGCGTGCTTTGGCAGTAGGTTGGTATGCTTCCGTTTCAGTAAGCGGGCTGACATCACCACCATTCATCTGGAGATAGCGCATCTTAAAGCCAGGTGTGCGAAGTGAAACTTGACGATCTTCAGGTACAGCGTCAAGCAAGTAGTTAAGAAGCTCCCAACGAGGTGCATAATCCGCATCGGTAGAAGGGTTCATCTTGAAGTTAGAGGTGTAATACCATTCTCCCCAAACACCAATAAAACCTGCTTGTACGCAAAGGATAACATCGGCATTTTTCTCCCAATAGGGTTTGAGTTGGTCAATATGACGCTTCATCCAATCCAGTGTAGCGTCCCAAGGTTTAGCAGAGTTGGACTCGCTACTCTTGTAGGAATAACGAATAACGGCTTTGGAGCCACCTGCACGCAAAGCATCGAAGTTCTTTTGCATGCGGTCAAGAAACTCTTGCGAGATGTCACTCGCTATATAGTCAGTAAGATAATATGAATGCAAATATAGGGTAATCTGTGCAGACTTACGATTGAGTTGCACCACATTAGGCGTTAAGGATTTGTTTAAATCGCCTGATTCATAGTAGGTTTGAATAAGGAATCCACGTTCTGGATTCGCTATAATTTCGTCTGATTCGGTATAATAGATTGTACCTTCTGGGTCAGGTTCAGGGCATGTGCAAGGATCTCCTCCACACACAGGGCATGGGTTGGTACATGCGATAAAGAAAAGACTAATGATAGAAAGTAGAAGCAAATGATGTTTCATAAGGCATAAAATGTGCAGATACAATGTCCCGTGACAGTAACGAATTGTATGGTTATTGTATGGTTATTGTATGGTTATTGTGTGGTGCACTCAGGGAAATTGTGGGAGGCCATTCACTCGGTGAGTAATAACCTCAGAGATAAAAAATGTATCGGTGCAGAGGTGCACCTCCGCACCGATACGTCAATCAACAATTGTTAATAGTTTTTGTAAAATGAGTGATTACTCCTCTGGGATGTAGAATTGAACGCGCATTTTCTCAGCTTTAACCTTAGCACCAACCTCATCGTCAGCAGCGTTAGGAAGCACACCTACAGAGTTCCAACCTTGTTGGATATCGAAACCAACTGTGAACTCTTCGCCCCAAGAAGCTGGGATCAACTCGCGGAGGAATTGGATCTCCATCATGTTGTCGCCAAGGTGTTGGCTGAAGCAGAATGTACCAGCAGCTGTGAGCTCAGCCCAGTTCCACTCGTTGGTATTATATTCAGCGCCGTATGCGAACATACCTGGCTCGTAAGCAACAGGCACACCTACGCCAGAACCTTCTGTCTCCTCTGCGAAGAAGAAGCCCTCCATAAGTACGTCGATATTGTATGGCTCCAACCATTGGTCACCATAACCACCTGTTTCTGCATCACCGTCTACGTTCCAATAAACGTGGAAAGGAACAGAAGTAAGGTCGGTAACGAGTTCTGTATCCCACTCAACGAGGAGGTTTACATAAATGTCGTCAGCGAAAACTTTAACGCTCTTGAGAGCATCCCAAGAAGCGCCCTCAGCGCATTTTGTCTCAAAGAGATAACCTTCTGGAACTTTAGCCCAGTCGTCAGCGGTAGCATCAGTTACATCGATAGGGCACACGTACTCAGCTGGCTCATCGCCACCTGGTTGCTCTGTACCACCTGGTTGCTCTGTACCTGGCTCCTCACCGTTTGGCTCCTCTGGTTGGTTAGTTGGTTTACAAGCTATGAAAGCTACCATAGCTACGCACATAAGTGCAAATTGAAATTTCTTCATAATAATCGATTATTAAAAAGTTTATAAATTGTTGTTGATTGATTTAATATCCTGGGTTTTGTTGAATACCACTTACAGTCCACTCGTTGTTAGGGATAGGATTTTGGAAGCGGTCGTCATCGTACGTCACTACCTCCCAAGGGTGTGCACCTGTAAACTTACGATCCACATTTTTCTTGTTACGGATAAGGTCGAATAGACGGTGTCCCTCGAATGCGAGCTCCAGACGACGCTCGTCGAGAACTACATCGAGTACAGAAGTATAACCATGCATTTTGCCAGCAGCAAACCAACCCTCGTCAGTGATCTTAGCACGCTCACGGATTGCATTAACATCCTCCAACGCCTTAGCATCTTGTCCGAGGTGTGCGTAAGCCTCTGCGCGGTTGAGGATTACCTCAGCCCAACGGCAAACAACTGGAGAAGAAAGCATAGGATCGCCATCTTGGTAAGAGAACTTGCTGTTGTAGTAGATAGGTGAAGTATTGCGCTCCTTCATGGCCTCGTGTACGCGGGCACGGCAGTCAACACCCTTGTAGTTCACCCAATACTCATGGTACTCGCCATTAACAGTTTTTTTCTCCACAGTGTAGGTCTTACCATCATCGGTGAAGGTATAGTTCTCGCCAGCAGGTTTTACTTCAAATTTCAAATTCAAGCGACCAGAAGCATCGTTCTCTGTCTCTGGGTCTGGGAAATATACCATTGTCTTGTTGGTCAATGGATCTGGGTATTGAGGAAGAATGAATGCTTTGTAGCGAGTATCATTTGGATAACGCTCATAGAGGTAGAGCAGAGGGTCAGAAGGATAGATCTCGCCCCATCCTATACCGTCATTGAGATACATAGAGCCGATAGAAGATTGACCTTTGGTCTCAGTAGCCTCGTGTGCGATGCAGAAGAGAGTCTCAGAAGAGGTCTTAGCGTTCTTGAAGTAGTTAGCAAAGTCCACCTCGAGTTTACTTTTCGCAGTAGCTCCACCTAACATAGCATCTACTGTGCTAACACACTCATCCCATTTCTCCATATAGAGGTAAGCGCGTGAGAGGATACCGAGAGCAGCGTTCTTGCTTGGGTAACCTGCATTGCCGCGAGAAGCACCCATGAGCTCAGAAGCTTTTTGAAGGTCTTTCACGATTTGGTCATATACCTCGCCTACCTTAGCACGGAAAGGTGCAGGATTGTTGGTAGAAATGTGCAGAGGTACACCAATGTTTTCGCGTCCATGCGAATAAGGTTTCGCATAGAGGTTCACGAGATTGAGGTGCATCCAACCGCGCACGAAGTAAGCCTCACCAAGCAATTGGTCACTGGTAGCAGAAACACCTTCTTCTACGGTCTCAATCACAGTGTTGGTCATATAAATAACCTTGTAACCCACCATCCAGAGAGTACCAACGTTCTTGAGGTTGTCGGTCATCATAAGAGCGGTAGATTGATAAAGGTCATCGGTGGTGTGAGATGAGAGGTCGCAGTTGTCAGCTGGGAACTCTGACATTTGGAAATAGTGACGGACGAATGTGTTGCCCGAAGCATATCCAAGGAAGTCTACTTCATCCTTGAGGAGAGAGTAGCAACCGTCCATGATGTATTGCGCACCACTTTCGTCGCTGAGTAGAACTTGGTCGTTGAGCTCATCTGATGGGAAGAAGTCGAGGTTGCAAGAAGTAAGCACCACGCCTGTCATCAGAGCCATCATAAAAACTATCTTTTTCATATTCTTAATCATTTTAAAAGTTTTAACAGTTTTAAAAGTTCTAAAGGAAATTTAGAAGATTTAAATATTAGAAGCTAATCTCTATACCACCTTGGAAGGTACGACCTACAGGATAGTTGGTAGCGTAGAAACCTGCCACGTCGGAAGAAGAGAGGTCAATCTCTGGGTCCATACCTGAGAAGGTAGTAGCAGTCCAAAGGTTGTCAGCAGAGAAGTAAATGCGGCAGCGTGTCATGTGTGCCTTCTTGATCAACTTAGATGGGAACTCATAACCTACGGTCAAGTTCTTGATACGGAAGAATGAACCATCCTCCAAGTAGCGAGAGCTAATCTCATTCGCTTTTAGGTTACCGTTGAGGTAAGCTTTTGGGTGAGTAGCAATATCACCTGGCTCCTCCCAACGCTTCCAACCTTGAACAGAGTTCTCGATAGAGAGTTGGTTGTAACCTACGTAAGCACCGTCCGCATCAGATGCTTGACGAGTGTAGTTGTAAATCTTGTTACCTACGATGAAGTTGGTATTCACGCTCATGAAGATACCATTCCAGCTCAATTGGGTATTCAAGCCACCTGAGAAGAGAGGAGTAGCCTTACCTACCACTTGCTCAGTAGCGTCGTTGTACTGGTTGGTAGTAGTCTTGCTGCCATCCTCGTTTACGATATACCACAATGGGTCACCATTCTCTGGATCAACACCAGCCCACTCTTTCATGTACCAAGAGTAGATGTCTTGACCAACCTTCACTTGTTGGTTAACAGAGGAGGCGCTCTTCAAGAATGCCTCGTCGTTAGGAAGTGCGGTCACGCGGTTCTTGTTGAAACCAATGTTGAAACCGAGATCCCAATTCCATTTGCCTGCCTTCACGATGTTAGCGTCAATGCGGTACTCAATACCTTGGTTGCGAACAGAACCCACGTTCTTAGTTACCTCGTAGAAACCAGTAGATGGAGCTACAGGTACGTTGAGGAGCAGACCTGTGTTGTCGGTATTATATACGTCAAAAGACATATCAATGCGATTGATGAAGGTGAGGTCGATACCTACCGCAGCCATGTTAGCTGTCTCCCAGTGAAGCAATGGGTTAGCCAGACGGCTTGGGATAGCAGCTACTTGGTTTTGATAGAGTGCGCTCAAGCCATAGGTGGACAAGTACTTGTAAGCAGGGATATTGTTGTTACCAGTGATACCATAGCTTGCACGGAGTTTCAAGAATGAAACCACGTCTTGGTCTTTCATGAAGTTCTCATTAGAGATGAGCCAAGAAGCAGCTACTGATGGGAAGTAACCAATACGGTGCTCAGGAGCGAAGATAGAGCTTGCCTCCGCACGGAAGGTAGCAGTAACGAAGTAGCGTTTCTTATAGTCATATTGAGCTTGTGCGAATGCTGCCCAGCTTGCACCAGGAACCTCGTAACCGCTGATTGCGTTAGGAGAAGTAGCGTTGAGTGCATCTACACCAGCAGGCATACCTGTACCTGAAGCGGCGGTGTATTCAGACTTCCATGTACCCCACTCCCAACCGAGCATACCGTTTATGCTGTGGTCGTCCCAGTTGTAAGAAGCCTTGAGCAAGTTGGTAGTACCGAAGCTTCTGCTCAGACCAATAGACTCTTCCAAGTAACCAGCAGCCCAGCTTGAGTCATAGGCCTTTGGATCAATATAATATTTCGACTTGTAGTAGCCAGTACTGAATGTATTGGTAGTGGTGAATGTCAACCAATCGGTGATGTGCGCATTGAGTTGGAGCATTCCGTTGAAGTCGAAGTTGTTGGCACGGCTATAGTTGGTATAGGTAGAGTGGAGAGCGTTCCACTTGTTTTGTGACCACCATTTTTCGCCGTTATCAGAGCGGGTATCACCAGCTATATATACGTATTTGCCAGTAGAGTTGCCATCAGCGTCGAGCTCGTATGGGTTATCCCAAGGCATCTTGTTGAAGGCATCATCCAACATAGTCCAAGAAGATGGACGGTCAACAGAAGATTTAGCGAAGTTTACGCGAGCACGCATGTCCAACCACTTGTTGATTTGGGCATTCATATTGAGGTTTGCATTGAACTTGTTCATACCCGTTGTGATGAGAGTACCCTCTTCATCGTAGTAGTTCAAACTTGCGTAGTAACCTACTTTCTCAGAACCACCCTTAACAGATACATAGTAGTCTTGGATCACACCAGTGCGGAAGAACTCATCACGCCAGTTGTAGTCGCGCTCCAGAAGGTCTTCAGAGTACAAAGCCTTGAACACACCCTTAGAATAGAATGACTTGTGGTAGTTGAAGAGCTCCTCTGAATCCATCATACGATAGTTCTTGTAGAGGGCTTGCTTAGCACCAGCGGTAGCTTTCACATCGACAGTGATCTTCTCGTTCTTCTTACCAGACTTGGTAGTCACAACGATAACACCACCCGCAGCGGCAGCACCGTAGATACCCGTAGCACCCGCATCCTTGAGGACAGAGATAGACTCTACGTCTTGTGGGCTAAATGAACCACCCATCACACCGTCCACCACATAAACAGGGTCGCTGGCAGCAGTGATAGATCCCGTACCACGGATACGAATCTGAGCCGCATCACCAGGTTGACCACTGGCGTTGGTGATTTGTACACCAGCCACCTTACCTTGGAGCATGTTACCAATATCAGAAGTGGTAACATCTGTCAAAGCGTCAGCAGACACTGTAACGACAGCAGAAGAAAGCTCAGCCTTCTTCAGAGAAGAGTAACCCAAAGACACAACCTCCTCCATCATGATGGCATCAGACTCCATGATGATGTTCAGAACAGAAGCTGCTTGTGCGGTTTGAGTTTTGTAGCCAATGTACGAGAATTGAATAGTCGCATTCTTAGCTGTTTCGAGTTCGTAGTTACCATCAAAATCAGTAACCGTACCATTTGTTGTACCTTGCTCCACAACGCTCACACCAATCAATGGCATACCGTCATCCGCAGAGGTAACCGTTCCCCTTACAACAGTCTGCGCAAAAGCTGGAGCTATTGCCAAAAGGAGACTCATGCAAATTACAGAAATAGTTCTCATGTTTTTAATTGTTTATAAATTAGTTGTTTGCTTTAACTTCTAACAAATAATTGCCTACAAAATCTGCCTCAATCACAGGATTGTTGCCATCCACTTGGAAAGAAACAGGCTCCTTAGCAGCATAGGTAGTAGCCGTATAGGTCTTGCTCTTCTCCAAACCACGCAATTCGATTTGGCCCTTGAACGCCTCTGCATCGGTGTAGAACGCATAATAGAGCGCATCGTTTTGGCGGATAACGTGACCCTCTGGATAATCGTAGCCCCAAGCATAGAGGTTGAGGTACTCACCACGAGCGAGGTCTTTCTCCTTGTAAATCTTCATCCAGTGACGGATAAGTTCCTCTTTCTCAGGAGTAAGCAAGAAGCTGGTCTTCACATTAGGATTATCCTTAGGATAGGTGAACTTGGTACCAATCACAGAACCAGTACCAATTTGCGAAGCGAAGTCCACACCGCCATCGGTGAGCTCAACGTGGTCACCATAGTAAGCCAATTGAGGCGCCATAGCCGCGTAGGCTTTGCGTTTCATACGCACTTGCTTGGATGATGTAGGGTCGGATGCCACTGCTTGGTTGAAGTATGGCAAGTGGTAATAGTTCATTGCGCAACCGCAAGGACAGATTTGCACTACCGCATGTGGGTGAATAGAACGCGCTTTCTCGAATACGTTTTTGAAATAGGTAGGCATGAGCTCTACAGATTGTGCAGCATACTCGAGGCAAGAATGCTCGTTGTAATCAGGCTCGCAGCAGTTGAGGTGCTGGCCATCAATCTTGAGACCATCGAAGTTCCAAGTCTTGAGGAAGCGTTCGAGCAACATGTTAGTATGCTCAGTGGTATGAGGATTGACTGGAGAGAGGTAGTAACTATCCCACCATGAGATATATTCAGGTGTCCACTCATCGGTAAGAAGCATCATCTCTGGGTGCTCCTTGAGAAGCTTAGTGCCTGGGTCAGCAGCAAGAGGTGCCCACCACAGTTTCGCATACATACCACGGCGGTGGATCTCATCGGTCATACGGCGCATATCGCGATCGCCACCAGGGAAACGATTGTTAGTCTCCCAATCGCCCTCAGCGATTTGGAAACCATCGTCCACATCCACCCACTTGAAGCCAAGTTCTGCCACCTTATCAAGGGTACCAATCACCTCATCAATGGTGAACGTGCGCTCGTAGCCCCATGCACACCATACTGGCTCAAAAGCTTCGTTCTCAGAGGCAGGCAACACGATACCTGCTTGCTCCTGCATCACCTCAGAGAAAGTGCGGAGCGCGTTGAAGTAGTCACCCTTATGCTCATAGCGGAAAGCAGTGAAGGTGTGGAGCGTATCACCTGTATTGAGTTCTACAGGCCACTCAAACTCATAACGCAAAGACATAGTTACCTTATTCTCATAACGCTTCCACTCTACAGGCATAGAGATCATGCGCAGGACTGACTCAATGAGACCGATAGCTACACCGCCATCACGTTGCCACAAGTCAAGCATAGGAATACCGCCTCCGTAGTCGGAGTTGTTCATGCCCAAGTAGTTCTCTTTCTTAAAGCCCTCAGTAACAGGCAATACCCAGTCGAGACGACCATTGGAAGAGGATGGTTGCAATGACCATACAACAGAATCCTGCGCCTCCATCTCGGTACGGCACATCTCGTATGCGCGAACGGTGATAGGTTTGCCCTTATTCACATAGTAGGTCTCAATCTTTACCATACCTGGATGTTCAGCAACGGGGGTGACTTTCTGATGCTTAGCTACAATGACACCATTCTCATTGTATGGGAATTGCGTCATTGTAGCAGCATCACACTCCAAGAGGTCAGTCTCCACCTTAGGAGCACAACCTGCGAAGAGTGCCACAACAAAAATTATAATGAACAACCAATTAATTGATTTTGTTTTCATAATTATGAATTTTGAATTAAGAATTATTTATATTCGGTCAAGATGCGTTGAGCATTCTTGTTGTAGATTTTCTCAAGCACAGTGTCAGGCAAGTAGAATGCAGACAATGGCCAATGATAATTGTAATCATGGATATAAATGTGCTCATCCTCAGTCTCCAAGATACGGAAAATGTTGCGATACATATCTGCTGCCATACCATTGTCGGTGCCAAAGAGCACACGGTCTTGGTACTTAATAAGGAACTCGCGCGTTGCGCGTGGGGTATGTGCAGACTCTGCTACACGTGCAGAGATGTCGATATACATATTAGGATACTTATCCAACATGGCACCCAAGCGTGGGAGGTCTTGGTTCATATTGAGATAGTGGCAAGCGATAAAGATAGTAGCAGGATTCTCGCGAAGCGCGTTCTCAAAGGTAGTCATAAGCCCCTCATAACCAAGGCAATCTGCTGCTGTAGTGTCCACATGCCAAACAGCACCATTAGGCAGACCGTCGTTGGTAGCATCTTGTGGAAGATACATCCAATATGGCTCGCCCACGTGGATATTGATAGGCATCTTGAGCTCAGCACACTTAGCCCAAACAGGTTTGAGGCGTGGGTCATCAATATGAAGACCATAGCCCTCAGTAGGACGTGCATAGAGGTCGCCTTGACCCTTATCGCCCATCTCACCAACACCTACTGCACCCATCTCGTGGCACTTCTCCAGATAAGCGATACACTCATCAGCAGAACCATCCTTGAGCAATTGGGTATAGTCAAGCGAGCACCAGAAACGGAAACGGTCGCCATACTTAGCATATGGAGCCATCACCTCTTCGAAAGGTTTGCCAATCCATGAGCAGTGCATGATGTGGGTCTCTTGGATACCACATGCATCCATTGCCTCTACCCATGCATCCACATCTTCTGGAACAGCAATATAATCATGCGAGTGCATGTCAATAACTGGGTACTTAGCCTTCTCCACGAAGGTTTGCGGAATGTTGTTCACGCTTACAGGACGGAAATCGTTCAAGAGCAAGGTCTCAGTGATACCCTTTGGTTGCTCCTGCGTCTTGCAGCATCCCATCAGCGCCAATGCAGCCGCGCAATATACAAGGATTCGTTTCATTGTTTGGTAGTTTAGTAGTTTAGAAGTTTAGAAGTTTATTTGACGAAGCCAAAACGCTCTTTTGCCACACGCTCAACGTCCTCGAGGCAAGTGAAAGCAGTAGTGCCACCAGCAGCAGTAGTATTGACAGCACCCGTCATATTACCATAGCGTTGGCAATCTTCGAGAGATGCACCTTGCACAAACTGAGCAATAAAGCCCGAGTTGAACGAGTCGCCTGCACCAATGCAGTCTACTACGTTCTCGTTGAGCATAGCAGCCATTTGGTGGCGTGTACCATCTTTCTTGATGAGCAATGAACCACGACTACCTTGCTTGATAATTGCATTATTAATATAAGGTGCAATGCATGCGATAGCATCATCGATATTGTCCTTGTGAGTCAGCGCCTTGAGCTCTGTCTCGTTAGGCATAAAAATGGTGATGAGTGGCAATACATTCGCATAATCCAAATCCCACTCCTCTACTGGATCCCACTGGGTGTCCAACGAAGTAGTTACACCATTATCCTTTGCCAGTTGCAGAATCTTGATTAAGTCGCGCTTCAAACCACTCTGCATAAAGATAGATGAGATGTGGATGTGCTTAGTAGATTGGAAGATAGCAGGATTAATATCTTCAAGAGACATTACGTCCATTGCACCTTGGTAGGTGAGGTTAGCACGGTCTTCATCATAGCTCATGCAGATAGTAGCACCCGTGGCGTGTTCGTTGGTACGGATGAGATAGGTGGTATCCACCTTTTTAGCTTGGAGGCTTGTCTCTACCAAATCACCAAACTGGTCGTTACCCACCATTCCGCAGAAAGCCACCTTCACGCCCAATGCTGCTGCATTGGCCGCGAAGATTGCTGTAGAGCTACCTAATGTTAGTGTCATTTGCTTGGCGAACTTCTCCTTTCCCATCTCTGGGAAGCCATCGATTTGATTGAGAATCAAATCCACATTTAATTCGCCCAAAGCAACGATATCAAAAGGTTTCATATCTTAGATGTTTTTAAGATGATCGTTTAGATTAACAATATTGAACGCATAATAGTATTTATCCATATTATGCTCGATGCGCATGAGTACTACGTCCTCAGCATCGATACCCACGTAAGCGAGGTTATCGTAGAGTTTTTGACGTGCAACGAGTACCTCTGGTGCTTGCCAGATGTAGCGGCAGCCAGTCTTAACAAGCCATTGCTGACGTTCCTCTGATACCTCAGCGAGGTCCTTGCCTTGCTCATCTGGTTGCAACCACTTTTTCCAACGACCAGACTCATATACCTTTTGCCAAAGTACTTTACCCATATTACTGAGTTGTGGAATACGACCCGCTTCGAATTGCTTTTTCTCCTCAGCCTCCAGTTCAGCGAGAGCATCAAACTCATTCATTGTGAACTCTGGACCTACGTTAGCAGCACCCATACCCGATGTTGGATAGTCTTGTGGGTTGTCCACATCGTCGCTATAGTGACCCTTGATGTAACTACCATAAGGACGAACCTTAGCTGTCAAATCGCGTGCCACATCTGGATCAAACAAAGTGGTATGAAGGTCAGTACCTACTTTACCGACGATAAAGCATGGCCATACGTCCTCAAGACCTACATTCTTCAAGCCCTCTTTGAGGTCAGAAAGGAAGGTGTCGAAAGTAGTAGGGTCAGCCAAACCACCGTGCACTTCCTCGGTACCTACCTCATAAGAGATAGGAGCGATACCATTCGCTTTGCGGAAGTTCTCAGCGTGAAGAATGAGTTCTACGGTGCGTTGTGCCACTACGTGGATGTCAATAATCTCACCCTTTGGCAAGAAGATGTCTACAGTTGGATCCACGTGAATCAAGTCGTAGCCAGCCAAGATAGCTGCCTCATAGCTCTCCTTCACACCTTGCATAGCGCGCTCGGTATCCCAACGCTCCTGGGTTTGCTTATCCTTGAGCCAAGGGCCTCCGTGGTCAATAGCCACTACGTAAGGACCTGTATAGTGCACAGCAGCCGCTTCGCGAGCCAACACCTTGGTAAACTCGGCTGGAGTCATACCAGTATAACCACCATCGGTATCTACTTGGTTCAGAGTAGTAGCGAAGTAGATAGGCGCATTGTTACGCTTAGCCGCGCGGAATGATGCTTTGATTACTGACAATGAGTTAGGGCATGCAGCAAAAAGAGTGCGTGGCACGCCAGTAGTTTGTTTGAGTTCCTCCATCACGCGGAGGATATTTTCGGTTTTAGCCATATCTTTTGTGTTTTTTTGTTATTCTTTGTTTTGAGTCGAGAGTCGCGAGTCGGGAATCTAAACTGGGAGTCCAAATCGGGAGTCGCGAGTCGGGGGTCCGATTATTCGTAAATAATCACGCCTTCTACTACGCGGTGGATATTACCAGAAACAGATGGTGTATCTGGGCAGAGACCGCGAGCAATGGATGTATAGAAGCCCAGCAATTGACCTACAACCACGTATGGAAGAATACCATAGATGCTTGTTTTGTCAGAGCCATTAGGCATAACAACTTGCAAGTCCTCCTCTACACCTTCTATATTTACGCGCGCGCCCGCGGAGACGATAATTTGCGCTACTAACTTATTATTGCCACTCACTTGTTTAACCAAGTCGCGCTCATAACGCTGAATAGCCTCATCGTCTTGCATTAGATACACCATGATAGATTGCTCATTTACCACTGCTTTTGGTCCGTGACGGAATCCGAGGAAACTATCGAATTTGCATACCACACCACCATCGGTGAGCTCTTGCAACTTCAAGTGACATTCCTCTGCAATACCCTTCATAGGACCTGAGCCCAAGAATACGCCACGCTCAAATGGACGAGCAGCAATAGCCTCGATGGCAGCAGCATAATCAGACAAGACCGCCTGTGCGTTAGCAGCTACAGCCTCAATACGATCACGTTCTGCTTCGATATGATCTATTTGGCTAATCATTAAGCATGTAAGTAGCATTGTAGAAAAACTACTTGTCATAGCCAAACTCTTATCATCGGTTTCCTCTGGAAGAAGGAGAGAAAGGATATTCTCAGCATTGGCAGATTGAGCCAAATGACCGTTCTTATTGCATGTGATATAAATGTGAGCCACGTTTTTGCAAATAGCATTCGCCAAGTTTACAGCAGCAACACTTTCAGGACTATTGCCAGAACGAGCAAAACTAATGAGCAACAGAGGCTTATCTGCATTCAGATAGTCAGCAGCGTTGGTCACGATGTCAGTAGTAGCAACGGCACGTACATTCTTCCATGCACCACGCAGTACAGGTGCAATAGCATCACCAATAAATGCTGAAGTACCCGCACCCGTCAATACAATATCGGTCTCAGCTGTTAAATACTTAGCCAAGAAAGCTTGGATAGCAGCCTTTTGTTCTATCAAAACGGCATACTCTTTCAACCAACATGCTGGTTGTTGCAAAATCTCTTTGTATGTGTGTAAAGTTTCCATAAAATATGAATAAAACTGTTAATTTTCGCGCTTTTCCGCTACAAAATTACTGCGTAATATCCATATTTTAATAGCAAAAAACATGTTATAAAACATATTTTCATGCCATTTGCATAATTCGCTATAAATCAGCTGCTTATGTGTTTTTCAAAGTATTTTTTCTATTTCGAAACATTTCGAAAGTTACGTAAAGGAAATGCGCCCAGAACCAAGTCTGGGCGCATTTGGATGATATGAGACTTATTAATTAGTCTTTCAGTTTTGCGCAGAGGAACTCGCGGTTGAGGCGAGCGATGTTAGCCAAAGATATTTGTTTTGGGCACTCAGCTGCACATGCACCTGTGTTGGTACAGTTACCAAAGCCGAGTTCATCCATCTTAGCCACCATTGCCTTAGCACGAGCAGCTGCCTCTACCTTACCTTGTGGCAAGAGAGCCAATTGGCTAACCTTTGCAGAAACGAACAACATAGCAGAACCGTTCTTACATGCAGCAGCACAAGCACCGCAACCGATACAAGAAGCAGCATCCATTGCCTCGTCAGCATGTGCCTTAGGAATTGGAATGGCGTTTGCATCAGGTACACCACCTGTATTAACTGACACGAAACCACCTGCTTGCATAATCTTGTCGTATGCCTCGCGGTCCACCATCAAGTCCTTGATTACAGGGAAGGCACGGCTACGCCATGGCTCGATAGTGATAGTCTCGCCATCTTTGAACTTACGCATGTGCAATTGGCAAGTGGTGATAGCGCTGTCTGGTCCGTGTGGGTGACCATTCACATACATAGAGCACATACCGCAGATACCCTCACGGCAGTCGTGGTCGAATGCGATAGGATCTTTGTGCTCGCTGATGAGTTGCTCGTTGAGGATGTCAATCATCTCCAAGAACGAAGCACCTTGGAAGATGTGTTTGAGTTCGTAGGTCTCGAAATGACCTTCTGCCTTTGGTCCAGCTTGACGCCAAACCTTCACTTTAATGTCAATGTATTGATCCATAATGCTTAGCTCTTATAGTTACGAGTTTTACGTTCGGTGAATTCATAGTCGAGTGGCTCCTTGATAAGCTCTGGTTCGCTGTCCTCGCCTGTGTATTTCCAGCAAGCAACATAAGAGAACTTATCGTCTTGACGCATCGCCTCGCCCTCTGGAGTTTGATACTCCTCGCGGAAGTGACCACCGCAAGACTCCTCACGGTTCAAAGCGTCAACTGCCATCAAACGACCAATCTCAATAAAGTCTGCCAAGCGGAGAGCTTTCTCCAACTCGTTGTTCAATGAGTTAGCCTCACCTGGGATATATACATTGCTCCAGAACTCTTTCTTGATTGCGTCAATCTTCTCAACAGCAGTCTTCAAGCTCTCAGCAGTACGACCCATACCTACGAAATCCCACATCACAAGACCAAGCTCCTTGTGGATAGAATCCACAGAACGCTTACCTTGGATAGCCATGAGTTTCTCAATCTTCTCGGTGATACCCTTCTCTGCCTCAGCGAACTCTGGGAGGTCGGTGGACATACGTGGAACGCCGATTTGGTCGCTCAAGTAGTTTTGGATAGTATAAGGCAATACGAAGTAACCGTCAGCCAAACCTTGCATCAACGCAGAAGCACCGAGGCGGTTAGCACCGTGGTCAGAGAAGTTAGCCTCACCAATACAGAAGAGACCCTTCACGCTGGTTTGCAACTCATAGTCCACCCAGATACCACCCATAGTATAGTGGATAGCAGGGAAAATCATCATTGGCTCCTCGTATGGGTTCTCGTCCACAATCTTCTCGTACATTTGGAAGAGGTTACCATACTTTTGCTCTACTACATCCTTGCCAAGGCGTTGGATAGCGTCAGAGAAGTCGAGGAACACAGCCAGCCCCGTATTGTTTACACCATAGCCCTTGTCGCAACGCTCTTTTGCAGCGCGAGAAGCCACGTCACGTGGAACGAGGTTACCGAAAGCAGGATAACGGCGCTCCAAGTAGTAGTCGCGATCCTCTTCTGGGATGTCTTTACCCTTGATCTCACCGCGTTGGAGGCGTTGAGCGTCTTCGAGTTTCTTAGGAACCCAGATACGACCATCGTTACGGAGTGACTCAGACATCAAAGTGAGTTTAGATTGGAAGTCACCGTGCTTTGGAATACAAGTTGGGTGGATTTGTGCGTAGCAAGGGTTAGCGAAGTAAGCACCGTGGCGGTACATCTGCATAGCAGCAGAACCGTTAGAAGCCATCGCGTTGGTAGAAAGGAAGAATGCATTACCATAACCACCAGTAGCTACAACCACAGCGTGACCGAAATAACGCTCGATGCGGCCAGTAACAAGGTTACGAGCGATGATACCACGAGCGCGGTTCTCGCCATTCTCGTCCTTGATCATTACTACGTCCAACATCTCGTGACGGTTGTACATCTTCACTTTGCCCTTACCAATTTGGCGGCTGAGTGCAGAGTAAGCACCAAGGAGAAGTTGTTGACCTGTTTGACCCTTAGCATAGAAAGTACGAGATACTTGCGCACCACCGAAAGAACGGTTGTCGAGCAAGCCGCCGTATTCGCGAGCGAAAGGAACACCCTGAGCCACACATTGGTCGATAATGCTGTTGCTCACTTCAGCAAGACGATAAACGTTTGCTTCACGAGCACGGTAGTCACCACCCTTAATGGTGTCGTAGAAGAGGCGATAGACAGAGTCGCCATCGTTTTGGTAGTTCTTAGCCGCGTTGATACCACCTTGTGCAGCGATAGAGTGTGCACGACGTGGAGAGTCTTGGATACAGAAGTTGAGGACGTTGAAGCCCATCTCTGCGAGGGATGCCGCAGCAGATGCACCAGCCAAACCAGTACCAACTACGATAACGTCGAGACGACGTTTGTTGGCAGGGTTGACCAACTTCTGATGGTCTTTGTAATTGGTCCATTTCTTCTCGAGTGGACCAGCAGGGATCTTCGCCATTTCAGGCGTAATAACCTGCGCAGTTTGTTTTTTTGTTGCCATATGTTGTTTAATTTTTGTTCAAAATTGTGTAGAATTGTGTAGAATGGTTTAGCATTGTACACGAATGGTTTTATGCGAGGAGTATGCCGATACCGTAGCCAAGATAGTAGAGAACTACGATAGCGAAGAGACCTGCAACCAAAGTTGCTACTACAGCGCTAATCACTTTCACGCGCTTCATCCATACGAGGTTGTTGAAGCCCATTGTGTGGAGAGCAGACCATACGCCATGACGGAGGTGGAACCACAAAGCGGTCAACCATACGAGGTACAATACACAGTACACTTGACCCCAGATAGGAGTAGTAAACAACGCTTTCACCATACCTGCACCATCGGTTGGAGCATAAACAGTACCAAAAGTAGCTACTGCAAAGTCCTCAGCACCGCACATGTGCATAATCTCAGTAAACTGCATCTTAAACCAGAAGTTAGCCAAGTGGAGAACGATGAAACCAATCACCACGAAGCCAAGAACGAGCATGTTCTCCGACTCCCACTCAACGCCTTCGCGCTTAGCAGTAACCGCATAGCGGTCTTTACCGCGAGCCATACGGTTTTGGATTGTCAGATAGATAGCATAGAGGAAGTGAATGAGCACGAGTGCGCCCAAGCCCAATGTTGCTACCAATGCATACCAATTTGCGCCCAAAACGGAGCAAATCCAGTTGTAAGCCTCCTCCGAGAACACCAAAGCCAAGTTCATGCAGCCATGGAAAAGCAGGAAGAAGACCAAGCCCAAGCCCGAAATACTCATAACGAGCTTACGACCAATAGATGAATCTTTTAACCACATAAGTTTTTTGATTTTTGATTTGTTTATAATTATTGTTTAATGTTTCCATATTATGGACCACAGCACATGGCACACCAATCAGCGTGCAAAGTTACAAAAAATATTTCACTCTACCAAATTTATTATTAAAATGTGTTGTAGAATATAAAAAAGCACCCCATTGAGGTGCTTTTTGCAATAGATAATTTGCAATAATAGAGTCTAAATCCTTTCCAAGTACTCCAAAGGCATCCATCCAATATTGTTGCCCACATGTACGCAACACCAGTCGCCTATCACTTCGTGTATTTCGACTTTAGTTCCTTCGTGGACAGTAAAGAGATCATTGCCCGAACGGTCAGGCGATGATTTGGCATTCACAATGCCTTGCGTAATAATCGCTTCGGAGCGTTGCGTATCTCGTTGGTACAAACTACCAGCGTTGGCACATGCCATCACAGAAACCACCAGTGCTACTACACTGCAATAGAAAGCCGTTTTGCGCAGCCAAAGCGTTTGACTGAAGGCAAAGAGAAAGAACCCTACTAATGCCATAATAAACAGAACAATAGAGCCCACCATCCATACACGTTGGCTGAGTGCATTGCGTATCGCCTTCAACCAATTAGAGAGGAAGAAAGACTGCGTATCTTCGATATTATCAATGATACGTGATTGCGCAAACTGGAGGTTATGCTTAGCATCTTTGAAGGATGGTTTGAGGCGCAATGCTCGCTCGTATGCGAGGATAGATTGTGCCAATTCACCTTGCTTGAAATAGGCGTTGCCCAAGTTATAGTAAACCTCTGCAGTTGGTTGTTCCTGAAGGATTTGCTCGTACTGCGTTGCTGCTTCTGCATAGTTGCCCTCTGCATATTGAGCATTAGCATCTGCAAAAAGGGTAGTTAAAAGTATGAGTAGGAGTTTCATAGTTTGCAATTTTCTAATTGGTTGATAATCTTAGTAGTATCGTTGTAAATGTCTTGCATCGCATGGTCAGAAGTGGGTGCATATCGTGCGAACTCGGCGATAGAAAGCACATGCAATACTTCTTGTATTAGCGCATCCGAAACACCTTTATTAGCCAGTATTTGGGCTATATTTTCCTTGTTGAGTTGTGCAGTAGGGATAGACAAGCGATCACTGAGGTATGTCCACGATGCACGTTCAATCTCCTCGTAGAATGCCGTTTTGTTGTCGGTTTTGAGCAATTGTTCCGCTGCCTTCAGGCGACGTTGTGCAACTTTATTGGCTTTCTTGTAGCGGACACGAGTACTATCCGCATTTTCCTTAATCTTCTTGCGGAAGATGATGAATAGCACGGCTGCTACTAACGCAGGGACAATGTAGCAAAGCCAGAACTGCCACGAACCAAATACAAATGTAGCATTTTGCATATTGTATCTGCTCGATGCGCTCAATTCTCCTGCATAAATATAGCGAATGTCAGAGCCAAGTTGCTGTATATCTTCTTTTTGCACATAATTGTTCACTACCGCTGCGTTGGCGTCTTCTGATGCAGAGCGCGCTATATTAAGCGTGTATTCAGGTGTTGTGAGTGTCTTATATGTATCCGTTTGCGTGTCGTAATATGAGAATTGCACCGCAGGAATGGTATATGTACCACCCGCACGAGGAATAGCCAAATACTCAATCGTTTTTGTGCCACTCACGCCCGAAGTACTATTGCGGAAGTTGTTCGACACTTTAGGGTCATACACCTCAAATCCTTCTGGCCAATCCACCGCAGGTGTCTTGAGCAGTTTCATATTACCCGCACCTTGAATGGTTAGTGTGAGTGTGACTGCATCGTTAGCTTGCAATTCCGTACTGGAGATATTGCTACTCATACTAAACTGCCCTACACCGCCACTAAATCCTACAGGCTTACCCGCAGGCAGGCTCTCGACGTGAATCGTCACACCAGGTGCTGTCAGAGGCTTATTGACCGCCGTGTAACTCCCAAAGAAGTCGTCAAAGATACTGCGTACCTGCGCACGATTTTGCACGCGCAATTGCGCTTCAAACTGTGCAGGGTCAATAACAATGTCTCCACTGCGCTGAGGGAATAGCAAGGTGCGATACAACACAGCAGTCTGATAGTTACGCCCGTTATAGTGCTCCAACTCTGTTTGTATCTCCGCCATCTCCAGTTCCTGTTTGAGGAAACCTTTGAACTCGGGCAAACGAACGTTATTGGTCATTTGCGTTACCTCAACACCCGCAAAATAGAGCTTATAACTCAGCAATAGTGCCTCTTGTTCATGCACCTTTGTTTTGCTGACCAATGTACGCATGAAAATGTTTTCAGATGCTACGTTGTTAGCAGAACTATTGCTCCTCGTTGCCCCTTGGTTGGTAGCGCCTGCACCGTTAGCCGAAGCGTTGGTTGGCTGATCAGGAGGAAGTACAGTAATCCGCACCCCATTGGATGAATATTGTTCGCCGTCCACCTTAATGGTTGCTGGTGGAATGGTGAACGCGCCCTCCTTATTCGCTATCAGCGTGTAGGTAAACGTCTGCTGAAAACTGGAAGTACGCTTGCCATTAACAAAGGATGTGGATTGCGAGGTGGAGGTATAGGGACCTGCCACATAGTCAAAGTCCGTAAACTCAGGTGCACGCAAGTCTTTGGCGCGCTGATTCACCGAATAGGTGAGTTGGAATGGATTTCCGACTACCACTTGCGCAGGTGCTGAAGCCTTGAAAGTCACATCTTGCGCAATGGCTGTCAGAGCCATACTGCAAATAAATAATATTGATAGTACTTTTTTCATAATCTTACCATTCTTTCTCTACGCGACGTTTTTTACCTTGTTGTCGTTGCAATTTCTCTTGTGTTTCTTGTTCATCTTGTTCGAGTGCTTGCAGTATTTGTTCTGCGGTCTCTTTATCCATTTGTTCCTCGCTTTGCTGAGGGGGTTGTTGCTTATTTTGCTGTTGTTGCTGTGGCTGAGGAGGTTGTTGTTGAGTAGAATCGTTTTGTTGATTCTGTTGTTGGTTTTGTTGTTGTTGGTTCTGCTCGGGATTTTGTTGCTGTTGTTGCAGCTGCTGCATGGCTTTCACGAGGTTGTAACGCGTATCATTATCTTTCGGGTTCAGGCGCAACGATTGTTGGTATGCTGCAACGGCCTTATCGTATTGCTGTTGCGCATAGAGCGCATTACCCATGTTATGATACGTATCTGCCAAGCGGCTATTCAGTTGTTCTTCACGCTTTTTATCATCGTTCTTGAGTAGTTGCTCAGCCTTGGTGTATTGTTCCAATGCTTCGGGATACTTCTCTTGACGGAAGAGAGCATCACCTAAATTATAATGTGCCTCAAACGATTGGTCGTTCTTATCCAAGGCACGACGATAATTGACTTCCGCTTCTACGTAATTTGAGTCGTTGTATTGCTTATTACCCAAACGTACATCGGGGCTTTCTTGTTGTGCAAATAACAACGTTACGGCACTTAAGAATATGATTGTTAGTATGCTGCGCATAGTTATTCTGAATTTTGAATTATGTGTGTGGGTTTTCTTTGAACAAATCCATTCGTGTCAAACGGTGGTTCTGGCGGGACATAATAAAGAACTCTATCATGAGCAGTAGCAATGCGATTAACGCAAAGGACTGATATTGTTCGTTGTAGTCTGCATATACGGTTGTTTCCAGTTCTGTTGTTGCTATGCGGTCCAACTCTTGTTGCAGGGCACGCATTGCCGTATTGGTATTATCACAACGTACATACACGCCGCTACCTGCCTCGGCTATCTGCTGACACATTTCTTCGTTCAGCTTACTGACCACCACTTGTCCGCTGCGGTCCTTAAAGTAATCATTTGTACCGGGTTTAGGAATAGGTGCTCCCTCTGGTTTACCTATACCAATCACAAATACTTGCATGCCCAATTCGTGTGCCTGTTTAGCTGCTGCAATGGCATCATCTTCGTGGTTCTCACCATCTGTAATCAGAACGATAGCACGTCCTGCTTCGCTTTCCAACGATCCAAAAGAGCTGATAGCTGTTTGCAGGGCTGTACCGATAGCCGTACCTTGCGTTTGTATCAGGTTAGGTGTAATGGTATTGAGGAACATCTTGGCTGACACATAATCACACGTGATAGGCAGTTGGGTGAAGGCTTCGCCCGCGAATACCACCAGTCCCACTTTGTCATCCACCATGTTGTCAATCATTTTGCTGAGCATTTGTTTAGCGCGATCGAGGCGGTTAGGTGCCACATCTTCGGCCAGCATGGAGTTGGATATATCCAATGCCACCATCACTTCTATGCCTTGTCGTTTCACGGTATTTTCTTTCTGACCATATTGTGGACGTGCAGCAGCAACAATCAGCAATACGAATGCCACAATCAGCAGACAAAACTTCCATATCGGACGACTCTTAGAGGCATCGGGCATCAGTTGTGCCATCAGTTCCTTATCGCCAAACTCCTGCAATTGGCGTTGTTTACGTTTGGTACTAACCACATACCCTATCACGAACACAGGTACGGCGATGAGCCACCAAAGCATTTCTATATTTGCAAATCTAAACATAAATTCTTACCTATAAACTATAAACTTTACACTATAAACTTTACACTACTCCGCCACTGTGCGGGTTACGAAGAAACGAATGAGTATCTCTATCAGCAGACACAGCAATGCCGCTGTTAGGAATGGCATAAAGTATTCCGTGCGTTTGGAGTACTCGCGAACACGAATCTTGGTCTTTTCCAGTTGGTCGATTTGTTGATAGATACTGCGCAGACTATTATTGTCGGTTGCACGAAAATACTCACCTCCTGTCATTTGTGCGATATTGCGGAGTGCAGTCTCATCAAACTCAGAGCTCATGTATTGTTTACCCATGGGTGTTTGTATAGGTACCAACTCATCTCGCGTGCCCACGCCTATCGCGTACACGCGTATATTAAAAGTTTTTGCTATTTCCGCAGCAGTTTGTGGGTCTATATCGCCACTGTTATTGCTACCATCTGTCAGCAATATGACCACTTTGGACTTAGTAGGCGAGTCTTTCATACGATTGACCGCGTTCGCTAATCCCAGACCAATGGCTGTTCCATCTTCTATCATGCCGAACTTCACCGAATGAAACAGGTTCACCAGCACCGCATGATCGGTTGTCAAGGGGCATTGCGTAAAGCTTTCGCCCGCAAATACCACCAATCCTATTTGGTCATTAGGGCGCGAGAGTACAAACTCGGTTGCTACGGCTTTCGCAGCTTCCAATCGGTTGGGTTTCAGGTCTTCGCCAAGCATCGTACCCGAGATATCCAGAGCCATCATAATATCGATACCTTCTGTACTCTCCGACTGCCAGCGGTTGCTTAGTTGTGGGCGAGCCAACGCCAATGACAGCAACGCTATGACAGCCACATGCAGCACAAAAGGCACATGAATTAGCCATACGCGCCAACTCTTGGGTTGTTGCACAAGGCTATCTGTGGAAGACAACTGCACCGATGCACGTGCATTACGCAGCTTCCATATATACCATCCTACTACTGGTATCAGCAGCAAGAGCAGAAACAAATATCCTGGATTAGCAAATGTCATAATGTTTACAATTGAACAATGTACGATTTAGTTTTCTGTAGGTTCATTTACAGGGGTTGTCTCTTTCACAAAGGTGTATGCACTGCGCAGGCTTTTTTCATTCTCATCGGGCGTTGCGGTCCATTTGGCGAACTTCACCAAGTCTGCCAACGTCAGCATCTCGCGCAGCGATTCATACTGTTCTTTCTTATCGCCGAGCAGTCCGCGCATAGCACGCAGTGTCTCATCGGAAGTCTGCTCCACGCTGCTCACTTCGAAGCGGCGAGCTATGTATTCGCGCACCACATCTGTGAGTTGGGTGTGATATTCCTTCACTTGTCCTGTCTGCCAAATCTTCTGTTCGCGGATAGCATCCAGTTTCTCCAATGCCACTTCCTCTGCGGGGCGCAATGGCTCGGCAGGTAGCACCTCATCTTCGCTTTTGCGTGCACGACTTTGCAGATAAGTAATCAGGTAATATCCTCCCACGCCTATTCCTGCTATGGCCAATGCCAACAGTACCCAGCGCAATATTCCCCACCACCAGATAGGGGCTTTGTATATCCCTTTGATGTCGGTGATAGCCATATCGGTGCTATCCATCTCGAACGGTTGCACCACATTCAGCATGAGCGACTCGCTCCAAACGGTGTCATCGCCACTCACGAAGGGCAACGGAGCGATATAGAACAACGAGTCCTCAAACGATGTCAGCGTTACATATTGGTTGTATTGTACGCGTCCATCATTCAGCATAGCGGTGTCTATTATCGTTTTGTCCACAATCTCTATGCCGGGTATGAGTTCTTCGCTCAACACGGGCAACTGCACTTGCTCGCCTACCTCACAGGTCGCACGCAAATGCAAATCGGTCTGATCGCCGATAAAGAGAGTGGTACTATCTATTGCGGCACTTACCACCAGTGCCAAAATCGTTGTTAGCATTTGAATAAGTGCATTAAGGCTTTCACATAATCTTCATCTGTACGCACGCTCACTTGATTAATGCCTGTGCGTGTGAACAGTTGTTCTATTTGTTCTTGATTGGTGCGCCATGCTTTCGCGTACGCATCGCGTACTGAACGGATAGCGGTATCCACCCAAATATCATTACCTGTTTCTGCATCGTGGAACTTTGCCAATCCTATGTTAGGCAGTTCTGCTTCACGGCGGTCGTATATCTGTATAGCATTGACCTCGTGGCGATTAGATGCAATCATCAATGGCTGATACATATTGCCCGAACCGATAAAGTCCGAAATCAAGAACGCGGTGCAGTGGCGTTTTTGTGCGTTCGTAAAGTACTGCAACGCTTGTGCCACGTTTGTGCCTTTGGAGGTAGGTTCCAGGCTCAGCAACTCGCGAATGATATGCAGCACGTGGGTCTTACCTTTCTTGGCAGGGATATATTTCTCTATCTTGTCCGAGAAGAATATCACTCCCACTTTATCGTTGTTTGCGATGGTGGAGAATGCCAAGGTGGCTGCCACCTCTGCCATCATATCACGTTTCATCTGACTCAGTGTTCCGAAGTTGCGGCTGCCCGACACATCTACCAGCAGCATCACCGTCAGTTCGCGCTCTTCCTCAAACACTTTCACAAAGGGCTTGTTGAGGCGCGCTGTTACATTCCAGTCAATCGAGCGCACATCATCACCGGGCTGATACTCACGCACTTCCGAGAACGCCATACCGCGTCCTTTGAACTGCGAATGGTATTCGCCAGCGAAGATATTTCGGCTCAATTTGCGTGCCTTTATTTCTATCTTCCGTACCCGTTGTAGTAATTCCTCAGCATTCATTTGTCAATTATACGCCTAATATGGTAAATTGTAAATTGTCCAATCGTAAATAACTATGGTACTTGCACAGCGTTCAATACTTCTGTAATCACATCTTCTGTCGTGATATTGTTTGCTTCGGCCTCGTAGGTCAAACCGATACGATGACGCAGTACATCATAGCATACGGCGCGTACATCTTCAGGAATCACGTAGCCGCGACGGTGGATAAAGGCATATGCACGTGCTGCCAATGCCAAACTGATACTTGCACGAGGCGAACCACCAAACTGAATCATTGGCTTCATTTTCTCCAATCCGTAGGCTTCTGGCTGACGAGTAGCAAACACGATATCCACAATGTATTTCTCTATCTTCTCATCGATATACACTTCGCGTACTATTTGGCGCGCTTTGAGGATGTCCGACTTCTCCAAGATAGGTTTCACAATCACTTTCTCGCCGGTTATGTTTTGGCGAATGATTTGCATCTCTTCTTCTTTTTTAGGGTAGCCAATCACCACTTTCAGCATGAAACGGTCGGTTTGTGCCTCTGGCAATGGGTAAGTACCTTCTTGTTCGATTGGGTTTTGTGTTGCCAATACGAGGAAAGGCTCTTCCAACTTGTAAGTCTGCTCGCCGATAGTGATTTGACGCTCTTGCATGGCTTCCAACAGTGCGCTTTGCACTTTGGCAGGAGCACGGTTAATCTCATCTGCCAACACAAAGTTTGCGAAGATAGGACCTTGTTTTACTTTAAACTCTTCCGACTTTTGCGAATAGATTTGTGTACCAAGCACATCGGCTGGCAACAAGTCGGGTGTAAACTGAATACGGCTAAAATCGCCTTTTACCAGTTTTGCCAATGTGTTGATTGCCAATGTCTTTGCCAAACCGGGCACACCTTCCAGCAGGATATGTCCATCGGCCAACAGACCTATCAACAGACTTTCCACCAAGTGTTTTTGTCCTACAATCACTTGGTTCATGCCCATGGTCAGGGCATCTATAAACGAGCTCTCTCGCTCAATACGCTCTTGCAATTCGCGAATATCTACAGTTGTTTGCATATTGTTTGAATTTTAGTATTTTCATGTATGATTAAGTGCACACCAAAAAAGTGCTACTTATTAAGGTACACAAAAACCGTGCCAAAGCAATTTTCCAATCTCCGACTCCCGACTCCCGACTCCCGACTCCCCTCGTCAATCGTTAGTGATTCATAGGTGATTCTTAGGTGATTCATAGGTGATTCATAGGTGATTCATAGGTTATTTATAGGTTATTCAGCAGCCTTGCCCATAGAATCAACATACCTTGCCGCGAACTTTTTACTAATGTTTACCCATTAGACGCACGACCTACCCGATTTACTACAACATTTTTTACTTTTTTCAAATATTTTGCAAAGATACACTAAAATTTGCGTATATGCAAAAAAAATAGTACCTTTGCAGCCGATAAGAGTTTTTGAAACTCATAATTCTTAATTCATAATTCATAATTGTCTATGTTTATCATCGGCATTGCGGGCGGTACCGGCTCAGGAAAAACAACCGTGGTACGCAAACTCATAGAGCGCCTTCCAAAGGGCGAAGTCGTAGTCATTCCCCAAGACTCTTACTACAAAGACAGTAGCCATGTGCCTGTTGAAGAGCGTCAGAACATCAATTTCGACCACCCCGATGCCTTCGAGTGGCCACTGCTGGCGAAGCACATCGAGCAACTCAAAAAAGGGCAAGCCGTAGAGCAACCCATCTACGACTATATTACCTCTTCACGATTGAAGGAGACGGTACATGTTGAACCTAAGGAAATCATTATCGTGGAGGGTATTATGGCGCTCCGCGACTATCATCTCCGCCAACAGATGGACCTTAAGATTTTCGTTGATGCCGATGCTGATGACCGTCTCATACGCGTAGCAAAGCGTGATATAGTGGAACGCGGGCGCACGATTGAAGCTGTGATGGAGCGTTACCAACGTGTATTGAAACCCATGCACGAGCAGTTTATCGAGACTTGCAAACGCTATGCGGATGTGATTATTCCACAGGGCGGACACAACAACGCTGCCATCAATATGCTCGTAAAGTTCATCAAACAAGAACTCAAAGAAAAAAAATAATTCTTAATTCAAAATTCTTAATTCAAAATTCACAACCGTGCTCTACCTCCAACTCTTTTGGACTTATCTCAAGATTGGCACCTTCACACTTGGTGGGGGGTATGTCATGTTGCCCATGATTGAGCGCGAAGTGGTACAACATCTCGGGTGGATAGACTCGGAAGAGTTTCTAAATATGATTGCTCTCGCACAAGCAGCACCTGGACTTATTGCGGTGAATTCGGCGATATTTATCGGTTGGCGCATTGGCGGTTGGCGTGGTGTGATTGCCACCGTGTTAGGAGCAGTACTGCCCTCTTTCCTTATTATTTTGGCAATAGCCATGGTCTTTCAGAATTACAAAGACCTACCCGCTGTAGAGGCAGTCTTCAAAGGTGTTCGCCCTGCGGTAGTAGCACTGATTGCTGCTCCACTTTGCCGCATGGCATATAGTGCCAAGATTACTTGGGCAACCGCTATCATTCCTATCGCAGGTGCCTTATTGATTTGGCTGGGTGGACTATCACCCGTGTGGATTATCTTCGTGACCGTAGTTGCCACCCTACTCTACACTTACCTCAAAGAAAAGAAGAATCGGACAGCGAAGCGGTCTGACAGCGAGCAACGCGAGCGGTCTAACAGTGAAACGGTCTAACAGCATAGCGGTCTAATTTATGATATACTTACAGTTATTTCTCAGTTTCCTAAAGATTGGACTCTTCGGTTTCGGTGGTGGATTGGCTATCTTCTCGCTTATTCAACACGAGATTGAAGTGCATGGTTGGATGACACAAGAGGAGTTTGTGGATATTTTAGCGGTGAGCCAAGTTACACCAGGACCTATTGGCATCAACTGTGCTACCTATGTGGGTTATACTGCTACAGGCAATGTATGGGGCAGTCTATTGGCAACTACCGCAATCATTATCCCCAGCCTGATTATCATGCTCAGTATTTGCAAGGTCTATTTCATCATCAGTACCCGATTTCAGCACAACATTTACTTCAACCGCACCATGCACATGTTGCGCTTGTCGGTATTGGGAATGATTGGTGCCGCCGCTCTCTTGCTCATGAAACCCATTGGTCAACCATCTGTCAGTTTTATTGATTGGCGCAGTTGGGCAATCTTCGCAGTGGTTTGCGTGTTCACCATATTGCCTATGTTCTTCAAAAAGTCCGATTCCAACGGAGAAATTGTGCAAAAAAAGAGTACTGCCTTTTTCAAGACAGTACTCAATATCGCTTCGCACCCGATTATCCTGATTATCTTAGCAGGAGTAGCAGGTTATTGCATTTACTCATAAATCAGAAACTAGTATATTGTCCGAAGTATTGGCTTCGCACATCTGAAGATAGCGTTTCCAGAAGGCGTGCATCTGAGGTGGAGTGTGCTGCAAAAACTCCTCTGTACCTTGGGCAGAAATCCTGCCCACTACCATATCGACCGTAATCTTACGCGTGTCTAATGCAGGTACAAAAGTTTCATCTTCCTCTTGTTCCACATACACGCGGCGAATAATGTTAATCTCCTCTAAGCGACTTAACAACTGTTGCACCAATCGGATTGGCAATCGATCTTGTATAGCCATTTCTTGCGCTGTTTGAGGTGTTTCGCCCTGCTCAAAACGACGAACGATTACCGACAAGAGATAGAGCATCACATAATCTTTGTAGCGGCGCGACATAGACTCCAAATCGCGCTCGTAAGCAAACATATCATTGTTTTGGATAGCAAATGCCAATTGTGCGCCCACCAACAGAAGCCAACAAGTGATATGCAACCATATCAGTATCAATGGAATTGCCGAAAATGCACCATATACCACGCTCATGCGAGTAAAAGCCATCACCAGATATACGCTAAACAACTGTACCACCTGGAATAATACACCCATGATTATACCTGGGATTACGGCTGACACAAAACGTACTTTAGTATTTGGAATAGCACTAAATATCCATGTAAACACCGCAGCCGATACTACAAATGGTACCAAACGCAACAGTACCCTGCGGATAGGTTCAATTGCCTGCATCACAGGAGATAAGGCAGCTGTTGAGTTCAGGAAAATAGAAATACCAGATGTGAGAATAATCAAGATTGGCACCAACAAGAGCACCACCATGTAATTAATCAGTCGTCTGCCAAACGAACGCGACTGCTTCACGTTCCAGATATTGTTGAACGACAACTCCAGCATATTAAAGAACGCATATACTGCCCAAATCAACACAACCAAACCTATTCCCAGAAACACACCGCCACGTGCGGTTTCTAAATAGCGTTCCACCCATTCCATAACAATGGGTACAATATTGGCTTCTGCTAAAAAACTTGTTGACAATCTATCCTTTAGCAGTTCTTCAAATCCAAAACCACGTGCAATAGCAAACACCCCTGCAACCATCGGTACAAATGCGAACAACAAAGAGAAGGATAGTGAGTTTGCACGTACATTGAGTGCCTTATCTTTGAATCCTCGTACTACCAAGATTATCGTTTGCAACACACGATAACCTATACGTTTCTTAGGATCATGAGTCGCTATCTGCGGCTGACGCCAAAGATCGTATTGGATGAAATTGCGTAGTTGTTGTAGTCGGTGCTTCATAAGTATCGTGTAGCGTTGTATAGGATGGTGTAGTATGGTTTATTGAGGCGAGGTAGTGAGGTGCTCTACGGCCTTTATGGTTACATCATCATCGCGCTCAAAGAGTGGGAAGAATCCCTCATCATTCAATATATTGCGCACAATATACGCATTCACCAAACGCACCAACAGCGGTTTGGACTTCGCCAATTGCTCGGGATTAGGCTCTACACCTTTCTTCTGAGCAAAAGCCACGAACTCATCGAGCCAATTGGCTTTCAGCAGGTGCTTCTCCAATGACTGCCAATCCTTATACTTGCTGAGTTCTTTGCGATGGCGGTCGGTGTATTGATATGCAAACTGATAAGTATAGGCGCGATTAACTACCTGATTGAAATAAGGGGTGTAGAGGGTTGTATCTCGACCTACAAACACATCGGGCATGATACCACCGCCACCACGCACCACACGACCATTCTTGGTCAAATACACGGTGGAATCGGCTATTTGGACACTATCTGCAGAATAGAACTCGCCATGCTCAAAGCGATTAATGAGGTCCATAGCATAGTCTTCGCCTTCACCCATCTTGTAGGGTTTTTGGATACTGCGTCCCGAAGGAGTGTAGTAGCGCGCTACCGTCAGACGGACAGCACTGCCATCGGCAAAAGATATCTGCTGTTGCACCAATCCCTTGCCAAACGAACGACGACCAACGATAATCGCACGGTCGTTATCCTGCATAGCACCTGCAAAAATCTCACTGGCGGATGCCGAGAAATTGTCAATCAGCACCACCAACTTCTCGCGTTGGAATCGTCCCGAACCGTTGGCACGAGCCTCATAGCGAGGGTATGAACGACCTTCGGAATACACTATCATATCGCCTTTGCTGAGGAACTCATTGGCCATTTTTATGGCTTGGTCCATAAATCCGCCCGAGTTCTCGCGCAAGTCCACGATATATGCGGTTGCACCCTGCCCTTTCAGCGATGCCATAGCAGCAATAAACTCGTCGTAGGTATTCTCACCAAAGCGATTCACACGCACAAAACCTATCTTCATCGCCTCAGCGGGGTCTCCGAAAACGCTCGTGGCGTTTTGGGGTGCTTTTTTCGCCTCAATGATAAACTTCGCATCTACCGAGTGGATAGGTATCTCGCCACGTGTGATAGTGAAAGGCAGTATCTCTGTCGTGCCGCTGCGCATCACACCTATCTTCACCTCAGTGCCTTTTGGTCCACGGAGGGCATGCATCACGCGCTCGTTGGTAATGGTTTTGCCTGTAAAGTTAGAGTCATTGACCATCACAATCTTGTCGCCAGCCAACACGCCTATGCCCTCAGATGGTCCACCTGAAATCACAGACACCACCTGCACCGTATCATTTTGGATAGAGAATTGTACACCAATGCCCGAGAAAGAGGCAGAAAGTTCCGAATTGACCATTTCCAAATCCTCTTTGGGGATATACGCAGAGTGTGGGTCAAGACGTTTCACCAATTCCATCATTACTTCATCGGTGATACTATCCACGTTTATCGGATCCACGTATGCTTGGTTCATCAACTGAAGCAGTTGATCAACTTTCGATTCAGGTTGCTGAAACAGCATACCATTTTGAATGTAAAAACGCTGTGCATTGACTTTGTTCGACACAGCATTACCAACGAGGAAGCCTATTAGTAGGCAGACGATAGTTAGGGTTGGGAATAAATACTTTTTCATACAAATTTAGGTTAAAGGTTAGAGGTTAAAGGTTAGAGGCAGGGGTATCCGGCATAAAGTCCACCTGCACGCCTGCGCGTTCAAGTAGTTCCACGCCATCCATAATGCGGTATTTCTCGCCATAGACTACGCGCTTTATGCCCGATTGGATGATGAGTTTAGCACATTCCATACATGGCGAAGCGGTTACATAGAGGGTTGCTCCTTCACTGCTATTATTGCTGCGTGCCACTTTGGTGAGTGCGTTGGCTTCAGCGTGCAGTACGTATGGCTTGGAGACATTGTCTTCCTCGCACACGTTCTCGAAGCCACTGGGTGTACCATTGTAACCATCGGAGATAATCATCTGATCTTTGACTAAGATTGCACCTACCTTGCGGCGAATGCAATAACTATTTTCTGACCATGTGCGCGCCATGCGCATATAGAGGTAATCACGTTGTGTTTGTTTATCCATAGGGTATGGTGGAGTATTGTTAAATATTGTTTAGTATTGTTGCGACTGCAAAGTTACAATTTTTTCTTCAAATAGGCAAATGTATGTGTAAAAAAGTGCCATTTTCAGGAGCTTGCACGTCATTTTATGGCTCTACACGCATAATCAAGGCAAAATCCGTGCCAAAAGAATCCTACCTGCCATCATTGGAAAATGGTGTATAGTACAAATGCATGCAACCTCTGTATTATGCAAACAACTCACGCAAGTCAAATGACATAAAACTTTCCGCTGAAATACCTTTTGGACCAACTATAATGCTGCGATGTGGATGAAACTCTTCGGCGAAGCGATGCAGACCTGTCGTATCAGATTCCCCATTGCTCTTAACTTCAACAGCAACTACTTTGGAATTATGCATCAACACATAATCTACCTCATCATTGCCATCACGCCAATAATACACTTTCATGCCATATATATACGCACTATTCAATATATATGCGCCTATTGCAGATTCATAGAAGCGCCCCCATACTTTAGGGTCTCTGCGAGCTGCATCAAAATCATAATCTGAATAAAACGACATTAAGGCATTGTTATACACTTGATATTTGGGTATAGATGCGCGCCTGCGTACTTGATTATTGGCAAACTTTTGCAGACCACACAACATTCCACTCTGATTGAGCAAATCTAAATATCCCGCCAGTGTAGTTGTGTTACCCGCATCTTGCAATTGTCCTACCATCTTGGTGAGCGATATCAGCTGTCCCGAATATGCCGCACTTAACTCAAACGTTTGACGCAATAGAGCTGGTTTGCTGATAGGACTATCCATCAAGACATCATTATTAATTGTGGCATCAATAATTGCACCTCGTACATAATCGCGCCATCGGTCGGCATCTTGAATATATGCAACGGCACCAGGATAACCTCCATAATAGATATATTCGTCTATCGTCACGCCAAAGGCCTCCTGCATCTCCTGAAAACTCCAATTAGCCATACGAATGGTCTCGAAACGTCCCATTAGACTATCAGCCAATCCGCGTTCTAACATGACGCGCGATGAGCCGAGCAAAACGACTTTGATATTGACATCGTTGAAGGTATCTGCATCCCACTCCTTTTTTACTGCATCACTCCAATGGTGTAGGCGTTGTACCTCGTCAATGACAAGTATCAATTCTGTCAGATGTTCTACCAACATTTTAGCGCGAGCAGTCTGCCAACAATCGGAAATAAAGATATTGCTACCTGTTGGCACATTGTCCGTTGTAAAGTGCAAAAATGGAGTAGAAATGCTATTTAGTACCTGTTTGATCATCGTAGATTTGCCCACTTGACGTGGCCCCTCTACTACTTGAATGCATCTCCTTGGTTCTGCCAGTCGAGACATAAGTGTCTGATACTGTTTACGTAAGATCATAATGCTGCTATTAAAGGAAGTTAGTAATCTTTCTGTCTAAATATCTTGCTCAGTGTATTGAGTAATTTTACTCAGTGCATTGAGTAATTTTTATTTCGGGTGCAAAATTACTATATTTTTTTGTAATACGCAAATATTTTTAACGAAAATCGCCTTTCGAGCGGTGTATTTTGTGTTATTTTTGCCTATGTGGCTGCTCTACACGCATAATCAAGGCAAAATCCGTGCCAAAAGAATCCTACCTGCCACTCAGATGTTCATAGGTGGCGGGGGGAGAGTTTAGTTTTTACTTTTCTTGATTCCGTATTTGTAAAGATACAAAAAGCAGCGTGGACATTTCTGCCCACGCCTATATTATAAGCTATTGTACTTGTCAAGCCAAATAGTAATGAATGTCCTCTAAATATAGATTACAACTTCTGTCCCATGATGGTGTACTCTACTCCATCGCGGAGGATGAGGAGTTGACCGTCCTTTACGACTTTTTCTACACGGACAGTTTCTGTAGCAATATCCTCTATGGCAGTTAGTACTACCTCAATAACCAGTCTCACCTCGTCTGCCAGATATTGTTTATCCTCATCTACAGGGCGCACACATACCGTATATGTACCCATTTCTGGTGCCTTGAACGAGACCTCTCTGTCGGAAGTATAGAGTTTGCCTATCTGTTTGTTCTTCGCATTCAGCAGACGCACTTCCACCATAGGCGCCGCGCTCTCCCAAGCAAAAGTCACCTTCATATCCTCAATGCTAACCAGTGTCAGCGAGGTGATACTATAGTCACGCTGGGTAGATTCTTCGTGATGCTCGTATATGTAACCCTTGATCTCAGGCGTTGTGCCGTTGTAGTTCTGCAGTGCACCTAACACCACCACCTCATTGCCCAGCGAGAGTTCTTCACCTGTTATATAGTCGGTATTGTTGAGCCAACGGGTGTTGTAGCAATAGAGTTGATCGGTGCTGGTGCCATCATTCGAAATATCAAAGCGCGCCGACTGATATTGCATAATCTGTTCAGGAGTATTACGCATATTGGAGATTAGACCGCGCACAAAATAGGACATGACCGTTTCCTCCGTATCGGTAAAAGACTGAGCTATGCTCAATGCGTATGTAGGAGTCAGCCATGCGGCAAGCTTATAGGTCACCTGGCTGTCATAATAGTACGCGCTATTACCCTCCCGCAAAAGCCATGTAGGCATAACGGAACATTCCTCTTGAAGCACTTCTCCCTCTATCACCATGTAATATGCTACGTGCAGCGCACCATTCTCGCCCTCGCTAATGGTTAAGTGCAGTTGTTCGGGCGTGTATATCTTGATTGCTGCTTGACTGATACCTATAGCATATATGGCAGTACTGATATTACCCAGTTGTCCAATAGTCGCAGCGTCCATCACATACGTTCCAATGACGGATGTTGCGCTATTGCTTCTTAGGGCAAGTTGTATACCAACATCTGTATTGGAGGGCTCTGAGGACGAGAATCCATCCGAATAGAGTGTTAACTGCCATTCTTTGGTACCATTCATGTTCATTATTTGTGCTTGCGTAATAGGTTCGAGCTCTACTGGTTCTTGTGCAGCGAACGTGATTGTTGACTCGTGGATAGTCATCGGCATGCGCATAGTACCTTTGTTTTTCACCAAGATGGAGCGAATCGTATTGGTTCGGTCTCTATAAACCACCTCTAAGGTATATTCACCTGCGGACAGTTCCTTGGGGATAGCATGCGACAGTGGGACAGGCGAAGCATAGAAGTAACCCGATGCCAACTCAAACTCTTGTATCTCCACCTCACTGACAACTGCATTGTTGCTATCACAGATGCGATACATGAGAACACCCGCAGCATCTACGATACCTCGACTCATGAAACCAGACAATTCGAATTTCACTCTCTCATTTCTTCCTATCTCATCCGGAGATGTGCGTTCTATGGCTGCGACACTTATGAGTGGCGAACCAACACCACCTTGATTGGGCTGAATACCCGTATATGCTGATACACCTTTAGTAAATGCCAAATTGCTGCTACTGCCACCCGTACCTTGTACATCAGGATCAAGCGCAGAGAATGCGTAGTAGCCATTCGAAATACCGTCCCAACCCCAGTTGATATGCAAGAAGCCGTCTTCATCCATACCATCGCACAGAAAAGCGTGTCCCTCGCCATTGATAGTACTTCCTTCCATAAACACAGGGCGACCTGCTTCCAAATCATCCGCAATCTGCCACAATATATCTATTTCACCCATATAATTTTTAGGCAAAACAGCGATATTCGCATCATAATCAAAATACGTATGCAAGGCCTTCAGCGCATTGATAGCGATAGCCCCACTGAAGTTGGGTGTATAATCCATATCCACAGCAATACCCACATGCGACATCAGCGTCGCCACTGCTGTCGCCTGCTCTTCAGAATACGCACCTGTGTAATCAGGCAGCATGTTGGCCCAGTCGTATGCCGTTGCACCAAAATCTGCACTCAAGGATAGCTTGTAGGAGTTGGTCTTATAGGAGTGACTACCTTTGCCTTGCACAGGGTATTGATGCTTGTACATGATTTGCGCTATAGCGGTTGCGACACAACCAGTTGGTGTCTTGTAGCCACTAACAAGAGGGCACAAGTTGTTGTAAGGTTCGGTTTGTCCCCAACATACACCCTCCAACAATGGCTCTATCGTAGGAAAATGCGCTGGAGTGAGCGGCCTCAGCACCTGAATAGCGTTCATACTATTGGACAGAGGCAATGTTGGAGTGAGCGTCGCCAACTCCTCGGCATACATCTTCAACCAGAATTGCATATTCTCTGGTATATTCTCCGCATCAAAACGCCCCGTATCTGCATATCCCAAGACTTCGCGTGCCATATCTTCTGCAGAGACCAACACAAAACCATTCTCGTCCGTTGCATTGAAGACATATATAGCAGGTGTCATCTTATCTACTTGGTAGTGGGTATAGACCCATTCCACAGAACGGTTGGCAGCTACGTGCTGCGCGTGCGATGCGTTCTCTGTACTGCGTTGCGCGATGAAGTTGTTAGCAGTTTGCATCGCTTCTTGCAATGTGCGTGCTTGCAGCAGCATGATACTGCTCAGCAATAGGAAGGTAATGGAGGCAATCTTTTTCATAACAATCAAAATTAGCGGTTATTAATTGATTTCATCATTTCCCTGCAAAGGTACTGAAAATCTTTGATATATGCAAATATTTTGCATAAAATCGTGCATTTGGAATAATTATAATCCGCCTGCATAAATGTCAGGGGAATCATATCCGATTGGACATAAATCGGATATGGTGTAATTGTTTGTTTGTCAAAGTGTTACAAAATTAACTTCCGATAATGCCTGCAAAGTATGGAAAAAACGCGTTTTTGTAGTACCTTTGCACTCGCAAACGCAATTAAAAACCTCCTTCGCCTGCGGCGAGAAATCTAAACTATCTAAACTAATAAACGGGGGATATGGTTAACAACAACATAAACAACATTAATCAACAACATATTGCGCCCAAAACAACACATTGGGCGCTCAAGGGATTTGTTAAAGACAATATCGACAACAGAATGACAATTAAAAACAATGTGAACAATGAAAATCAACAAGGAAAACAAAAATTGATCGTACCTATTGAGAGGTACACCTTATATATTATAATTTTTAACTATTAACTAAATTTTTAACTATGGTAAAATTCATTTCTTCCGAGGGTGCAGACACCCTCATCACCAGTCATTTTCGCCAAGGTCAACTCCCTTGGCAAGTTGAGAAAGCCATTAGCATTGCCCCAGAGGGCGAGATGCGCGACATGCTATTGCTCTCGTTATTAACCAATTACGCTTACGCCCTGCCCGCCATGCGTATGTACCACGGCTTCCCACACCATGTCTATGGTCCCGAACTCATGACCATGGTCTTGGCTCCTGCTGCCTCGGGCAAAGGTATCATGAACTACGCCAAGCAACTGCTGCAAGGCATTGAGAACGAGCATGGTGAGTTTATCTTCCTACCAGCCAACACCTCCTCCGCTGCCCTCATGAGCTACCTGCAAATGCTCAATGGGCGAGGCATTATGATGGCGACGGAGATTGACACCCTCAGCAAGGCACTGGGCTGCAGTACAGGCGGTTTCTCCGATGTGCTCCGCTGTATGTTTGAGCATGAGACCATTAGCAAACTTCGCAAGAACCATGAGGAGTTTATTGAGATTCCTGACCCACACTTTGCGGTCTTAATCTCGGGTACTTACAACCAACTCAAGCCGCTGATTAAGAGCCGCGAGAATGGTCTGATGAGCCGTTTCGCCTGCTATGTGGTCAAGCAGACACAAGACTTTGATGACCGCGTCTGGCTGGATACTGAGGAGGACGCTGTTCCTCAAGACATTGCCCTCTATGAGCAGTTGGGTCATGAACTGAGCCTGCGTTATGGTTGGATGAAAAAGGCGAAACGCAGTTGCTACTTCTACCTGACGGATGCACAGCGCAAGACTATCACGCGTATGTTCCGAGCTATGTATGACATTTACCGTAAGTCTTTCGGTAATGAGTTTGACTCTATTCTCAAGCGTATGCCTGTGATTATGAAGCGTATCGGTATGATTCTCACAGGGCTTAGGATGGACATGACAAAAGCTTTGCCAGAGCGTATGGTATGTTCGGAGGATGACTTTGAGACGATGCTCTTGATTGGTCACAAGTTGTTGATGCATTCGGCGATGATGTTTCAGATGTTGCCTAAGAACAAGGAGGCTGTTCCTGGAGAAATCGGTCATACTCTGATCCAAAAACAGTTTTTTGATATGCTTCCTGCGGACTTCACGAAACAAGATGCCGTGAAGCAGGCCAATGTCCTTGGGATTGCCAAAAGTACAATGGAGGACTGGTTAAAGAAACATATGCAATTATCTCATATTGAGCATATTGCGCATGGAAAGTACAGGAAAACAAACTATAAAATAGTATCTTAAGTTTTCCGGGTTTTCTGGGTTTTCTGGGTTTTGTTAAATCATGGAAAACCCAGAAAACCCAAAAAACCCGGAAAACCTAATCCATTGTTTAACTCATAAAACCTTAAAAATATGATCGCAGAAACAAATTATCCCATCAAGACCCTTAACGGTAATTTAGGAAAGGAGTATTACGCTCGTGTGCAGTATGGCAAAATAGTTGTTCAACGTCGCCCTAAACGCGACAAGCCGCCTACTGAGGCGCAGAAACGAGCCCGCGAGGCATTTGCAAAAAAGTACGCAGGGAAGCATTAGCCTATCAACAGCGTATCCTTAGGGAGTGGTAACGGAGTGATAACGGGATAGACAGGGAACGGGAAAAGGGAGGGTGTAGGGTGTAGAGGCAAGAAAAATAGAGGGTGTGTCAAAATGCTGACACACCCTCATTTTTGTTAATTTATCTAAAAACTGAGCTGCGATTATTGGTACAAGATAGCAGCTGACTGAGGAGCCACGCGAACGGTCTTTTCCGCTATACGCTCACCATAGTATGGACATTCGCCATCTACACATGCAAAACGGAACTCACCCTCTGGCAATGCCACCTGAGCAGTCCTCTCTTGACCATTCAGTACGACCACAATAGTATTCCAACTATCGCCTACTGCCTCGCCATTCAATTGGTATGCCACTACACCTTCTGCCACAGGCAAGAAGTGAACGTTCTGGCGTACCAACTCGGCATCACCCATATGGAAAGCAGGGTGCGCCTTGCGCAGTGCAATCAGACCTTGGTAGTAGCGGAAGAGGTCGAGGTTCTTCTCTTTGAGCGACCAATCAATAGCATTAATCTCATCAGGACTGCAATACGAATTATGCACACCTTTCTTATCGCGTGCAATCTCCTCGCCACACCAGAGGAATGGCATACCTTGTGAGGTCAGCACCGCAGTTTGCGCCAACTTGCTGAGTTTTTGCAACTCACCAGGACGCAGTCTTTTATTGGCTTTGAGGCGGTCAGTGAGCATCATATCATCGTGGCAAGACACATAACTGATACATTGAGTAGGTTGCGCTGTCCAAGCTTGTTTGGAGTAGTTGATCTTAGTCATATCCACCTCTGGGTGCGCAATACAGCCCACAATACCAAACTTAATGCTCTCCTCATGACCTTTCTCGCCAATGAGGAAAGCACCGCGGTTGTTATCGGAGAAAGGACCACGCAGCGCATCGCGCATGTCATCGCAGAATGCGCCGATATTAGGCAACTTCTGCATATTGGCTTTCATACAAAGCGAATCGCCGTTGTAGAGAGGCGCACCTGCTGCCCAACCCTCGCCATAGAGCAACAAACTTGGGTCGATGCTATCCATCATAGCACGCACCTGGTTCATGGTCTCCACATCGTGGATACCCATGAGGTCGAAACGGAAACCGTCCATGTGATACTCCTCAATCCAGTAGCGGCAGGACTCCACAATGAACTTACGCATCATGGGGCGTTCGCTGGCAGTCTCGTTGCCACAACCTGAAGCATTACCCAAGTCGCCATTCTCATGCAAGCGATAAAAATAATCAGGTGCAGTTTGGGTGAAATTGCTATTCTCCACATTGAACGTATGGTTATACACCACGTCCAAAATCACGCGGATACCTGCTTTGTGCAAGGCTTGAATCATCTGCTTCATCTCGCGGATACGGGTAGCAGGGTCGTATGGGTTGGTGCTATAGCCACCATCAGGCACATTGTAGTTCACAGGGTCGTATCCCCAGTTGTAGCGGTTATCGCTCAGGCGAGTCTCATCTACCGATCCGTAGTCATATGATGGAAGGATTTGCACATGGGTAACGCCCAACTCAATGAGGTGGTCAATACCAGTATAGAGACCTTCGGCAGTCTTGGTGCCATGCTCTGTCCATTGTACAAACTTACCCTTGTTCTGCACACCAGAGGTAGCATGAATAGACATGTCGCGGTGGTGCATCTCATACACAATCGCATCTTTAGCACCCTCGAAAGCAGGGCGGACATCCTCTGCCCAACCCTCGGGATTGGTAGTGGCAAGGTCAATAATCGCAGCACGGCGACCATTCACACCCACAGCCTTAGCAAAGATACCTGGGGTCTCGTGGAGTGTCCAACGAGAACTTGGCTCTACGATTTGGAAGGTATAGAACTGACCATTCAAATCGCCCTTAACGGTTTTGGTCCAACTGCCATCTTTCTGACGACACATCGTCAAACATTGTAATGGCTCAACGGTAGTAGCATCCGCATAAATGTTCAAATACACCGTATCGGCATTGGGACTCCACACCGAGAAAGCAGTTTGCTCAGGCGAATATACCATCTCGTTGAGCGAACCTTGTTTCACGGGATACTCATCTACACTCTCGTAGTGAGGTTTCTTAGCACAACAGCCCATGAATGTGGCTGCAATAGTCATCATGATTAGTACTTTTTTCATAAATTATCGTTTTAGTTCTTTATGTTATTCTCCGCTTGCAGCCAACTGATGCAAGTTTGCCTTCTCAATACGTTGCTGCGCATATGCTTTGGTTACTTCATACGTCTTTTTACGGCTCTTAGAAGAAGGCAAATCGTACATCACATCGATCATGACGGTCTCCATCAAGCCGCGCAAACCACGTGCGCCCAACTTATATTCTATAGCTTTATCCACGATATAATCGAGCATATCGGGTGCAAAAGTGAGGTTGATGCCGTCCATCGAAAGCAGTTTCTTATATTGCTTGACAATGGCATTATTGGGTTCGGTGAGGATATTGCGCAGCGCATCACGGTCCAAAGGCTTGAGATAGGTGAGAATAGGCAAACGACCTACAATCTCAGGAATAAGACCAAAGGACTTCAAGTCTTGTGGGGCAATGTATTGCAGCAAATCGCTCTTGTCAATCTTTTGCGCCTTCTTGCTGGCATCGAAGCCCACCACTTGTGTATTGAGTCGCTGTGCAATCTTGCGCTCAATGCCGTCGAACGCGCCACCGCAGATAAAGAGGATATTCTGTGTATTGACATGAATAAACTCTTGCTCAGGGTGCTTGCGTCCGCCTTGAGGTGGCACATTCACAACCGAGCCTTCGAGCAACTTCAGCAGACCCTGCTGCACACCCTCGCCCGACACATCGCGGGTAATGGATGGATTATCGGACTTACGCGCAATTTTGTCGATTTCATCGATAAAAACGATACCTTTCTCTGCCTTCTTCACATTATAATCGGCTTCCTGCAAGAGGCGTGTCAAAAGGCTCTCCACGTCCTCGCCCACATAGCCTGCCTCGGTCAGCACCGTAGCGTCCACAATCGTGAAAGGCACTTTCAGCAGTTTGGCAATCGTGCGAGCAAGGAGTGTCTTGCCCGTACCTGTAGAGCCGACCAAGATGATATTCGATTTCTCAATCTCCACCCCACCCTCTTCGCGAGGTTGCAGGACACGCTTGTAGTGGTTATATACTGCCACCGACAAATAGCGTTTGGCATCGTCTTGACCGATGACATACTGATCAAGAAAAGCCTTAATCTCAGCAGGTTTGGGCAACGTATTGAGTTCCAGTCCCTTAATGTCGGTCTCTTCCTCCAAATACTGCTTCATCTCACGAATCATCTTATGACCCGCTTCGATACAATCATGGCAAATCAGGCTGCCATCATCGCCACGAAACATGTGCGGCATCTCGCGACCGCAAAAAGAGCATTGTTCTTTTTTCTTCGCCATAGACCCTAATTACTTGTTTTCTCTGCGATATACTTTGTCAATCATGCCATAATTCAATGCTTCCTCAGCGGTCATCCAATAATCGCGGTCGGCATCTTGGCGAATCTTCTGCACCGTTTGACCCGAATGATCAGAGATAATCTGATAGAGTTCATCTTTGAGTTTGAGAATCTCTTTGGCAGTGATCTCAATATCGGATGCTTGTCCTTGGATACCGCCCATAGGTTGGTGAATCATCACGCGGCTATGAGGCAAGGCAGCACGCATACCTTTCTCGCCCGCCACCAACAAAACCGCACCCATACTGGCTGCCATACCCGTGCAGATAGTGGCTACACGCGAGCGAACAAACTGCATCGTGTCATAAATGCCTAATCCTGCATACACAGAACCACCTGGCGTATTGAGATAAATACTAATATCGCGCTCCGAGTCCACAGAGTCCAAATACAACAACTGTGCTTGAATCACATTGGCTGTATAGTCATTCACCTCTGTGCCGAGGAAAATGATACGGTCCATCATCAGACGCGAAAAGACATCCATCTGGGTAACATTCAGTTGGCGCTCCTCCAAGATAGAGGGGCTAATATAACTTGCCGATGCATTCATGGCGTTCTCCACGTGCATCGAGTTCATGCCACGCGAGGTAGCAAATTTCAAAAAATCATTCATTCTTTTTCGTTTAGTGTTTAGAGTTTAGTGTTTAATGTTTTATTGAGATACTGCCCGACGCGTATGCCGGGCAGTACCTTAAAATATATCGCGTGCGCATACGCATGTACGCGCGAGAGGCGACAATTACTTATTCAACGCTGCTTTCTTAGCTTTGCGACGATCCAAAGCCTCTTGGATATCGTATGCCAAAGGAGTAGCTACGCAGAGTGAAGAGTATGTACCTACAACCACACCAATAATCAACGCAAATACGAAGCCGCGGATTGTCTCGCCACCGAAGCAGAAGATAGCAATCAATACAACCAAGGTGGACATAGAGGTTGAGAAGGTACGGCTCAATGTTTGGTTCAATGCATCGTTGATATTTTGCTTACGAGCACGTTTTGGATACAATCCAGTGTATTCACGTACACGGTCGAAGATAACCACGGTATCGTTAATGGAGTAACCGATAACGGTCAAGATAGCAGCGATAAATGATTGGTCAATCTCCATGGAGAATGGCATCACTTTCCAGAGGAGAGCGTATGCACCAAGTACAATCAAGGTATTGTGTGCCAAACCTGCCAACGCACCTACTGAGAAGGAGAAGTTGCGGAAGCGGAGCAATACATACAAGAAGATACCTAACAGCGCAGCTAAGACTGCCCAAACAGCAGATTGAGTAATGTCATCAGCAATAGCAGGACCTACTTTTTGTGATTGCATAATACCAATCTCAGGGTTAATGTCGGTCGAAGTAAACTCTTTCAAGGTAACATTCTCTGGCAAGAATTGTTGGCAACCTGCATAGAGCAATGCCTCAATCTCGTCATCAAGTGTCTCAGAGTTGTCATTGATGCGATAGTTAGTAGAAATGCGTACCTGGTTTGCATCACCGATAGTGATAACATTCAATGCAAATGTCTCCTCGTCAGCCAACTCTGATTTTGCTGCCATAAACACATTATCAAGAGCAGCGTTCACCTCCTCAGTATTCACTGGCTCAGCAAAACGAATGATATAGTTGCGACCACCAGAGAAGTCAATACCAAGGTTGAGTTTACCCATGATATGTGGGTTCACACCCAAGATACCGATTACTACCAATACGCCAGATACGATATAAGTTACCTTGCGCGCACCGATGAAGTTAGCAGCGGTGTTTTGCAAGAAGTTTTGCATCAGTTTGGTGGTGAAGTTCAATTCTTTTGCGTTCTCCTTCTTAGCATATGCCTCGAGCAACAGACGGCAAATGAACACTGCGGTCAAGAACGAAGAAATGATACCAATCATATAGGTTACAGCGAAGCCCTTGATAGGACCTGTACCGAAGATTGCCAAGATAGCACCAGTCAAGAACGAGGTAACGTTGGAGTCAATAATCGCAGAGATAGCGTTGCTGAAACCGTCCTCAATAGCTTTGCGCAAGTTCTTGCCTGCACGACGCTCCTCGCGGATACGCTCGTAGATAAGCACGTTAGCATCCACAGCCATACCCATAGTGAGCACGATACCAGCGATACCAGGCAAGGTCAATACAGCAGAGAAAGAGGACAAGATACCTGCCAATAGGAAGACGTTGCAGAGCAATGCAAAGTCAGCAATCAGACCAGGAATCAAGCCATAGTACATAATCATGTAGAGGAGAATGAGGACGAAACCAATCGCGAAGCTCCAAAGACCATCGTGAATAGCCTCTTGACCGAGTGATGGACCAACCACATCCTCTTGGATAATGCGAGCAGGAGCAGGCATCTTACCAGAGTTGAGGGTGTTAGCCAAGTCTTTAGCCTCTTCCACAGTGAAGTTACCAGTGATTTGTGAGCTACCACCAGCAATCTCGTTTTGTACGGTTGGGAAGCTATATACATAGCCATCAAGTACGATAGCGATTGATTTGCCAATGTTGTCGCGAGTGATACGTTGCCAATCGCGTGCGCCCTCAGCGTTCATAGTCATAGATACATTGGCGTATGCAGATGTTTGACCGAAGTCAGCGCGAGCGTCAGTAATCACGTCGCCCTCCAATGATGGACGACCATTAGTTTGTGATTTCAGTGCTACCAATTGATAGAATGACTCTGCCTCATCGATTGCTTTCACAGTCCAGCACAAGCGCAACTCGCGTGGAAGAACAGTCTTAGCCACTTGAGAGTTGAGCATAGCCATCACCTTAGCGGTATCGGTGTAGTGAACAGTACCTACCACTGGACCTTGGTATGGCTGACCTGCTGGGCTAACAGAAGGATTCAACACTGCGAACAATGGGTTGGCTTTCTTGTACTCTTCCAAAGCAGCCTCTTGATCTGCCTCGGCTTGAGCCAAGCTGTCTGCTGCCAAGTCTTCTACCAATGCGTCCAACTCATCCTCTACCTCAGCCTCAGCTTTAGTCTCCTCTTTAGCAGGAGCAGCCTCTGCCTGAGCAGCCTCAGTACTTGCATTTTGAGCAGCGAACTCATTGTTTACTTGTGCCAATGCCGACATGATTTCTGCCAAGTCGTAGGTCTCCCAGAACTCAAGGTTAGCAGAACCTTGGAGCAGTTTACGAACGCGCTCAGGCTCTTTGATACCCGGCAACTCAATCAAGATACGACCTGTTTGGCTGAGTTTTTGGATATTGGGTTGTACCACACCAAAGCGGTCAATACGAGTACGCAACACGTTGAATGAGTTATCAATTGCGCCTTGTACCTCTTCGCGAACCACGCTCTCCACTTCTTGGTTGGTAGAGTTCAAACTCACTTTCTCGCGGAGTTCGAAGGTAGAGAACACTGATGCCAACTGAGCATTAGGGTCAATCTCGTAGAATGATTCGAAGAAAAGGGTCAAGAAGTCTGCACCCGATGTTTTTTGTTTCTCTTGTGCCAAAGCGATGGCGTTGTTGAAGTTCTCGGTGGTGTTGTATCCGCTCAATGCGCGAATAATCTCTGGAACCGATACTTCCATTGTTACGTTCATACCACCCTTGAGGTCAAGACCAAGGTTGATCTCTTTCTCGCGGCACTCTTTCAGCGTGTAGCCAAACCACACTTTCTCACCAGCAATCGAGTCCAAGTATTGGTACTCTTTTGCATCATCACCCTGAGCATACTCTGCGGCTTTGTTGTCGTAGTGATTTGTCACAACAGAGAATGACAAATAGAACGCACTCACCAATGCCAAGCAAACTGCCAAGGTAATAACAAGTCCATTGTTTTGCATAATTTTAATTTAGTTTTATTTGTTATTATTATTTAGTTCTTCTACATTATGTTTCATGCTCGCACGCACGCGTGGCGCACTCACACAAAATAGGGCGCAAAATTACTAAAAAAAACGCATATACGCAAGAAAATACGCAAAAATATCACTTTTTTCGTTAAAATACCTCAAAATATTTGGTCATGTGCGGGCTTTGCCCTCTCAATTAGCGACACTATTGTACCTTCGGACGCCGCCTGCGCAGAAGCGCATTCCCCCGAAGCTACGGTCGCAAATTGCAGCCCATACGCTATTTTTTTGCCAAAAAAAGCATTTTTTTCTAAAAAAATTTGCGTATGTGCAATTTTTGTTGTACCTTTGCAGCGCATTTCGATAATCGGAGTGATATATCGCGGAGTAGAGCAGTGGTAGCTCGTCAGGCTCATAACCTGAAGGTCGGTGGTTCGATCCCGCCCTCCGCAACAAGAGAAGCCGCTATGCAGCGGCTTTTTTGTTTCTCATACTTTTCGGATAAACAGGCTGCCATTACATATAGAAAACGCTGCACTTCTACGGCGCAGCGTTTTCTATGTTTTATCTCTTTTGATTAACGAACTTGTCGTCCTGAAACATCATACATATCGCCATTAGGCATTACGAGGTACAAGGATTGGTTAATGAGTACCTTGCGAGCTACTGGCTTCTGTACCTCAACGTCCTCTACACCGGTAGCTATAGGACAATCTACTACAGTGTAAGTTGCCTTAGCATTGCCTGATTGAGAAAGTTGAATACATGTATTGGCAGTAAACTTCATATCCTCGGTTTGGTTAGCATCACCAGTCCAATCTGTACCATTGCGGAAAATGATATTCAACACCTCAGTATCTTCAGTCACTACATACCAATCACCATCCTTGCTTGGAGTTACCACACGACCCTCTCCACCTTCAGGCCATACCCAAGCGGTAATAGTCTCTGTCCAATGTGCAGGCATCAACGCCTTCACGGTAATACCCTCCTTTGGATCTTCTGGTTTTGGATCCTCTGGGTTAGGATCAACAGGTACGTCACCACCCTCGCAGTCAACGACTGTAGCACTTGCTTTTGCATCTCCCGATTGAGAGAGTTGGTAGCAAGTATTAGTAGTAATATTAGTAATATCCTCTGTTTGATTAGCATTGCCATTCCATTCTGTACCATTGCGGAAGATGATATTGAGTGATGTGACATTCTCAGTAACAACATACCAATCGCCATCTTTAGTAGGAGTCACAGCACGTCCGTCCATACCATCTGCCCATACCCATGCAGTGATTGTTTCGGTCCAATGTGCGGGAACTTTGGCTTTTACAGTAATGCCTTGTGGTTCTGGGTCAGGAGTTGGATCTGGATCTGGTTCTGGATCAGGATCTGGAGTTGGCACTTCGCCACCATCGCACAATGCTGTTACTGTACCGTTGCAACCATTAAAGTTGTAAATTCCATGCATTGTGAAAGCCAAGTCAGCAGTTTGTTTGCCGTTGCCATTCCAAATAATCATCCATGTAGAAGGATCGCCTGTTGCACTGGCAGGAACCACGAACTTGAACTTGCCATCGCCTAAATGAGTAGCAGCAGCACCTGGCCATGCACCTGCAAGAGCAGTCTCAGTGTCCTTAATCCACATATATACATTAGCTGAAGAACCAAAGTCTGAACCTTGGAAGAATACCGCACGCTCATCTGCAGACTCCAAACACATCTCGCTTGGTGTTGGTTCTGGATCAGGAGTTGGATCTGGTGTCTCGCCTGTGTCACCACCCTCACAGAGTTTGGTTACAAGACCTTGATAACCTCCTGTGGTGTACAATCCACGCATTTGGAACTTCAAATTGGCAGTTTGCTTACCATTGTTATTATTATTCCAAATAATTTGCCAATCTGAACCACTACCTGTCATACTTTCAGGAATAACGAATCTGAACGTTCCACCACCAAGGTGCTCGGCACGTTGTCCTGGCCAACCGCCTGTAAGGTCACCTTTGCTATCCCAAATATGCACAGCCACCGAAGTACCCCATTCTTTATCGCCCTTGAAAAATACTACGCGCTCGTCTGCAGAAGCCAAACATGGCTCTACTGGCTCGCCCCAATCGATGTTGCCTCCTTGACCAAAGCGGTCATCCAACTCCTCTTGTGTACCATCCCAGTTAGGAGTGCTACCACCCGCAGAAGAAGACTTATAGAGATATTTACCATCTTCTCCAATCTTACCAGGTGCTTTGGTCTTTTCGGTATCCAAGACATACACGCGCATATTACCCTTGCCTGAGCAATTTGCTTTCAATGTACCATTAGTTACATTAATTACCTCACCTGTTACGCAATCAGTATATTTACCATTCAAAACATTGCTAAACGTAGCACCACCAGATATGGTTACCAATGCGTAAGAATCGGTTGTAGCATCCGTATAACGACGCTTGAAAGCGAAAGAACCAGAGCAACCATCAGTAGAATATTGACCCTTACGCAATGCAGGCACTGCCATACGAATCTTAGCCAAACGTTGGATATGCAGTGCGAGAGGGTGCTTCAGTGTTTGTGCAATATTGCCCGAAGCGTTGCTATATTCAGCAAAGTCGGTCACATTGATATCACCTTTAATGTAACCACCGAAATATGCACGACCAGTCTCTTTCAATGCAATATTTGGACCTTTGTCAATCACACAACCTTTCTTGAATTGGATCTCCGAACCGTAATATACGCAAGGAATACCACGGAAAGTAAACATCAATGCCAAGTTCTCAGCCCAAACATCCTCGCTTTGGTCAAAACGCGTACTCTCTGGAGCGCCGTCTGGTGCATAGTCGTGAGAATCTACATACACCACATTCCATGTAGCATCGTTGTAGTATTTATCGCCATATTTCACACCAAACGCTTCGCCTGCTGTACGGAAGTTCCAGTGCATTGGGAAGTCAATAACGCTCAGTTGAGAGTTCTTGCTATAATCAGGAGTATGGTAGGTATTGCCATTGAGGAAAGCATTATTGGAGTTTGGCAATGAAGAATCATCATTGTCATCTTTACCTTGTTGATCGGTGGAATTGATATTGGTGTGATTACCTTTTTGACCTTCCAGCACAACGATATTATTCCATGAGGTCTCGCTGGTGTCCCAAGCGTAATTTTTGCTTTCTTTCCATGTGTAGTAGAATGGCGAGCAGTTCTCGTGGTTGCGATATACCACATTGCGTTCACGCGCACAAACCTCTGCGTACATAAAAAAGTCGCCACCATTACGCTTTGCCTTGTATTGCTCTGCAAGTGCCTCGAATTGAGGAATGAAACTCTTATTAAAAGTCAAGCGAGAGATGTGTCCACCTGTATCAATACGGAATCCGTCCACACCCATCTTAATGAACTCACCATAGCATTTTACGAGATAATTCGACACGGCAGGGTTCTCGGTATTGAGGTCCACACAGTCGCCTGCAATCTGTCCGTACCAACGAGAGTAGTCATCCCAGTTCCATTCGTTGCCCACGTGGTGCCAGTAGTTGTTCTTGTCGTGGTTTTGACCATCGGTATTTTTCATCTCAGCCAAACGCTTAGCATATTGCTCGCCACCAGGGATTGACAAATAGTTATCTGGCAATTTACCACCATCTTTCTTGGTATAAGGAATCATACATGCGTCAATATTGCTTTGGTCTGCCTCCCAATCGCGGGTAAAGAGTTTGCAGAGGTTCTCCTCGCCGAAGTTACCCGTGTGGTTCAACACAATATCCAAGATGATCTTCATGCCCTTTGCGTGAGCGGCATCAATCAGATCTTGGAATTTCACATCCTCACTCTCATAGCGTTGATCCACTTTTGAGAAGTTACGAGCATGATAACCATGATAGTCATAACCTGAAGCATTCTCCACGATAGGAGTGATCCAAACTGCGGTAAAACCGAGTGCTTTGATGTAATCTAATTTCTCTATCAGACCTTTGAAGTCACCACGCCATGCAGGGTCACCTACGTTGTAGTTTTGTGCATCCCAGCATTGGGTGTCATTTTGAGGATCACCGTTGTAGAAACGGGTGGTCATCACAAAATAGATAGACTCATCGCGAAAGTCAGTACGCGATGGGAACAATGTTGCAGCAGTGGCTGTCATAAACATAAAACACGCTGCTAAAATACCAAATAATCGTTTTGTCATAATTGTTTTTAGTTGTTATTATAATGTTACGTTTTTTATCCTACACTTCCTTCCAAACTCACCTGTAGTAGTTTCTGTGCCTCCACTGCAAACTCCATTGGCAGTTTGTCCATCACCTCCTTGGCATAACCATTCACTATCAGTCCCACTGCGTCCTCCACACCTATGCCACGTTGTTGGCAATAGAAGAGTTGATCCTCGCTAATCTTACTCGTAGTTGCCTCGTGCTCAATGATCGCTGTCGGATTTTGTATGCGCATCGTAGGGAAAGTATGCGCCCCACACTTGTCGCCCAACAAAAGACTATCGCACTGGCTGTAGTTGCGTACATTCTCCGCATTGGGCATTACGCGCACCAATCCGCGATAGGCATTTTGACTCTTGCCCGCCGATATACCTTTACTTATTATACGCGAGCGCGTGTTCTTGCCTATATGTATCATCTTCGTGCCCGTATCGGCTTGCTGATAGTTGTTGGTCACAGCCACCGAATAGAACTCGGCACTCGAGTTATCACCTTTCAAAATGCAACTGGGGTATTTCCATGTGATTGCCGAACCCGTCTCCACTTGTGTCCAACTCAGTCGCGCATTCTCATGTGTGATACCGCGTTTGGTTACGAAGTTGTATATTCCACCCTTGCCTTCTTTATCGCCAGGATACCAGTTTTGCACGGTAGAGTATTTCACTTCGGCATCCTTATGCACCACAATCTCCACGATAGCAGCGTGCAACTGATTCTCATCGCGCATAGGCGCAGTACAACCCTCCAAATAGCTGAGGTATGCTCCTTCATCTGCCACCAATAAGGTACGCTCGAACTGACCCGTATTACCCGCATTAATGCGGAAATAGGTACTCAGTTCCATCGGACAACGCACACCCTTGGGTATATACACAAACGAACCGTCTGAGAACACCGCCGAGTTCAACGCTGCATAGAAATTATCGTTCGCTGGCACGACCGAACCCAAGTACTTCTGCACCAGTTCTGGGTACTCTTGCACCGCCTCCGAGATAGAACAGAAAATGATTCCCTTCTCCGCCAATGTCTCGCGGAAGGTCGTTTTCACCGACACCGAGTCCATCACCGCATCCACCGCCATATTGCCTGCCAACGCTGCACGCTCTTCCAACGGAATACCCAACTTGTCAAAGGTCTTCATCAGTTCAGGGTCGATCTCTTTTTTCTCATCACCCGTATGCGTTTTAGGCGCAGCGTAATATGAAATCGCCTGAAAATCAATCTCTGGTATATCCAAATGCGCCCAATTGGGGTGTGGCATAGTGAGCCACTTACGGTAGGCTTTCAAGCGAAACTCCAGCAGCCATTCGGGTTCATTCTTCTTTGCAGAAATCAGCCGAACGACATCCTCGCTCAACCCCACAGGAATCACATCGGTCTCCACATCTGTCGTGAAACCATACTTATATTCCTGATTCGTTATTTCTTCTATCTCTTTCACAGTTCTTGCCTTTCAACTATAGCCCGAGGGCGTCCTTTAAGCAAAAAAAAGCCGCTATCCAAGCGGCTTTTTTTGAGGTACCTGGCGGATTCGAACCGCCGTCCCCGGTTTTGCAGACCGATCCCTAACCGCTCGGGCAAGGTACCAAAACATGTACACCTCATGCGAAATGCGGTGCAAAGGTACTACAAAAAATGCACATATGCAAATTTTTTCGAGAAAAAATGTCTTTTTGAACGAAAAAAGTGCACACAATCCGATTTTTGTGACCGCAAACTCGAAATTACTCTATCAATTCTTTTGCAAACTCGGGAATATTCACTCCGTCAAAAGTGCCTGATGTCATCATCAAAAGCGCTGTATTTTCGTATGTCAATGACCGTAGTCGTTCTTGCAATAGCTGGCTATCCGTAAACACCTCTACATTCTTCGTGCCAAACGCCTTTCTCACTTCCTCTGCCGTGATAGGTGCCAAGCGTTTGTGCTCAATCACCTTCGGGTTGAAATATACCAATGCCACATCCGCCTGTGCCATACAACCCTCGTATTGGGGCAAGAAGTCTGCCATCAGACTGGAGAAGGTATGCAACTCCATCGCTGCCACCAACTGCTTTTCGGGGTAACGCTCGCGTACTGCATTAACCGTGGCACGGAGTTTACTGGGCGAGTGGGCAAAGTCCTTATATGCCACATTATCGCCTATTTCATCTATAAGTTCGAGGCGATTGCTCGCTCCCGTAAAAGAGGCTATCTCGCGGTAGAAGTCATCCAACGATACGCCAATCTGCGCGCAGGCTAATGCCGCAGCTTGCAGGTTCTCCATGTTGTGCTTACCAAAGATTTTCATATTCACATCCCCTTGGTATGCTTCGTATGGCAGTTGCTGTATATCTGTTCGTGCGTGAGAGGCTATCTCGCACAAGTTGGTGTCGTGTTTGTAATAGATAAATGTACCGTTTTCTTCGATTCCATCAACAAATTTGCGGAATGTATCTACATATTCGGGGAACGTTGGGAACACATTGATATGGTCCCACGCAATGCCCGTGAGTATCGCCACATGAGGATGATACCACAGGAACTTCGAACGCAAATCCAATGGCGAAGTCAAGTACTCATCGCCCTCAAACACTGCGTACTTAGCCGTATCGGAGAGGCGCACCATACGCTCGAAGCCCTCAATCTGTGCGCCGACCATATAATCGGCCTCTATGCCCAAGTGCTGCAAGACATATAGAATCATGGAGGTGGTGCTGGTCTTACCGTGGCTTCCACCTACAACAATGCGAATCTTATCTTTGGTTTGTTCGTATAGGTACTCTGGGAAAGAGTAAATCTTTATCCCCAACTCACGTGCACGTACCAACTCAGGATTATCCTCGCGCGCGTGCATACCTAAAATAATAGCATCTATATCGCTGGTTATTTTCTCTGGATGCCAGCCCATCTCCTCAGGCAGCAGACCTGCCTCCTGTAAATGTGTGCGAGCAGGGTCGAAGATCTCGTCATCCGACCCTGTCACCACATATCCTGCTTTGGTCGCCACCGCCATAGCCAAATTGTGCATGGCAGCGCCACCTATAGCGATAAAATGTATCCTCATTATGCAAAGAGTTTGCCGAAGTCAGCGTGGCTGATCTCTTTCTCCTCAATCTTGGCTACGCCCTTGAGTGCGTCATAGATCTTGTTCTCGGCTACGCGCTCAACGATACCGCGGAGTTGCTTCTCGTCCTTGAGCATTTGCTCTGCGTAGTTAGCCAAGTAGCTATCCTCTACGTGCATGAGACCGTATTGCATGAATTGCATGCGAGCCACCTCTTTAGCGTATGCCTCTACGTCCTCTTTCTCTACTTGAACGTTGAAGTGCTTAGCCAATTGGTCTTTCGCCAAGTGCCAACGGAGTTCGTCCACCATAGCAGGGAAGTCCTTCTCGAGTTCCTCCTCAGTCATCTTCTCGTTGGTAGCTTTCACCCAACGTTTGAGGAATGCCTCAGGGAACTCCACCTTAGCCATCTTCTTCATTACTGCCTCTTTAGCGTCCAAACCGAACTTATATTTAGCGTCCTCAGCCATGTTTTGCTCAATCTCAGCTTTGATGTGTGCGCGGAAGTCTGCCTCATCAGCGATATTGTTCTCGCCATACACCTTTGCAAAGAGTTCGCCATCAATAGCCGCAGCTTGGTGACGGGTGATAGCTTGCAACTCGAAGGTGAAGTCAGAAGTCAATTCTTTTGCCTCCTCTTTGGTGATACCGAGCATAGAGCTTACCTCTACTTCGCTACCGTATGCTTTGGTTGGGTTGAAGGTGATGACATCGCCTACCTTTGCGCCTGCAAAGAGTTTAGCTTGCTCTGCATCCTTCATGTATTGAGGAGTGAGCATACCGTTCTCCTTCACAATACCATTCTCCTTTTGCTCGGTGAGCAGACCTTTGAGCACGTCGCCGTCTTGCACCTCTTCAGCGTTTACATAGTCGCCAAAGCGTTGTGCGTAGCTTTGTACTTGGTTCTCCACCATCTCATCGGTAACGGTGATGGTGTATTGGGTGAGTTTGTTCTTGCCATTGAGCATTGCATCGAACTCTGGAGCCACAGCAATATCAAATGCAAAAGTGAAAGTGTCTTGTGTGTCGAAGTTCACCTCTGGAGTGAGTTCCTCGTTTGGCAATGGGTCGCCAAGGAGGTTGAGGTGTTGCTCTTCGATGTACTTGTTGAGGTTCTCGCCGATGGTTTTGTTGATTACCTCAGCAAGGATGCTCTTTCCGTACATCTTTTGCAACATGCCCTTAGGTGCCATACCTGGACGGAAACCTGGGATGTTGGCTTTCTTACGAATTTGGATAAGTTCTTTTTGAACTGCCTCTTGATAGTCTGCTGGCTCCACAGTCATGGTGATTACCGCAGTGAGGTCTTTGATTTCTGATTGTTCGAATTTCATATAACTAAATTTTTAATTTGATTTCTTTTTTGATTCACGAGTCGGGAATCAAGAGTCAAGATTTGTTTGCGCGCTTGCGCTCGAGTTCATCGAGGATAATCTTGCGGATACGCATATAGTTTGGTGTTACCTCTACGTATTCATCTTCCTTAATGTACTCCAATGCCTCCTCCAGCGAGAAGATTACAGGTGGTGGCAATACCGCCTTGTCATCTGCCGACTTCGAACGCATATTGGTCAGTTTCTTCGACTTGGTCACATTGATCACAATGTCGCCTTCTTTCGAGCTCTCGCCCACTACCTGACCTGCATATACCTCGTCTTGTGGCGAAATGAAGAAACGTCCACGGTCTTGCAGTTTGTCCAAGGCATAGGCATATGCCGTACCCGACTCCATGGCGATGAGCGAACCGTTGTTGCGCTTCACAATCTCGCCTTTGTATGGTTGGAACTCCAAGAAACGGTGCGCCATAATCGCCTCGCCTGCCGACACGTTCAGCACGTAGGTACGCATACCGATGATACCACGGCTTGGAATCTCGAACTCCAATTGCACACGGTCGTTGATCATCTCCATGCGGGTCATCTCGCCCTTGTGGGTGGATACATACTCAATGATCTTACCCGAGCACTCCTCTGGGGTGTTCACCGTCAGTTGTTCCACAGGTTCGCACTTCACGCCGTCAATCTCCTTGATGATGACTTGTGGCTGACCCACCTGCAACTCGTATCCCTCACGGCGCATAGTCTCTACCAATACGCTCAGGTGCAACACACCACGACCAAACACGTTCCACGAGTTCTCATCCGTACCGCGCTCCACGCGCAATGCCAAGTTCTTTTCCAATTCTTTGTCCAAACGTTCTTGGATATGGCGCGAAGTCACGAACTTACCGTCTTGACCGAAGAATGGCGAGTCGTTAATGGTGAATACCATGGACATCGTTGGCTCATCGATCGCGATGGGCTTCAATGCCTCTGGTGTCTCAATGTCGCAAATCGTGTCGCCAATCTCGAAGCCGTCAATACCGATGAGCGCGCATATATCGCCCGATTTCATTTCTTCTGTTTTCACATGTCCCATGCCCGAGAAGGTGTGCAACTCTTTGATTTTGGTCTTGACCATCGTGCCGTCTTTCTTGGCGAGCATGACATTTTGACCGTTGCGCAGTGTACCACGATGCACACGTCCCACAGCGATACGACCTACGTATGGGTTATAGTCGAGACTGGTGATGAGCATCTGTGGTGTACCCTCCAGCACCTCTGGCTCGGGGATATACTCGATGATGGCATCCATCAATGCGGTCAGGTCTTCGGTTGGCTGCTTCCAATCGGTGGACATCCAGCCGTTCTTTGCTGAACCATAAATCGTTTGGAAATCCAACTGTTCCTCTGTGGCATCGAGGTTGCACATCAAGTCAAACACCTCCTCTTGCACCTCATCAGGACGGCAGTTGAGTTTATCTACTTTGTTAATGACTACGATAGGTTTAAGATTGAGTTCCAAGGCTTTTTGCAGCACAAAGCGCGTTTGTGGCATCGGCCCTTCGAAGGCATCTACGAGCAGCAGCACGCCATCTGCCATGTTCAGCACACGCTCCACCTCGCCACCGAAGTCGGCGTGGCCCGGAGTGTCAATCACATTAATCTTGCAGCCTTTGTATTCAATAGCTACGTTCTTCGCTAAGATAGTAATACCACGCTCACGCTCCAGTTCATTGTTGTCCAAAATCAATTCGCCCTTCTGCTCATTCTCACGAAAGAGGTTCGCGGTGTAGAGCATCTTATCTACAAGCGTCGTTTTGCCATGATCCACGTGGGCAATGATAGCTATATTTCTAATGTTTTGCATATTCACTTTTGCTATGTTCCTTAGCGATTTTGCGAGCATACTCACATGCGCGCACTACGCATTATATGAAAAATCGGGCAAAGGTACTACAAAAAAAGCATATATGCAAATTTTTCAGCCAAAAATATACACCCACACTAACATTTTGCCATTCATGTACCCCGTATTTGGTACATTACAGTTGTCCCGTAATCGTATATTTTTTACCGTTGTGAAGAATAAGTACCTGATTGTGTTTTAGTACTTTTTTTCCGTTGAAATCGGAGTTTTTTGCAGATTGGTTGGGGATATTTTCTACCGCAGTTGGCGCAGGTTCTACGAAATTAAAGAACTCACTCCAATAGGGCGCGGATTGGTAGCGTTGGGCGGAATTGGAGGGGATATAGATAGGGATAGAGCGACTGACACTATCAAAGGTATGTTCGTGGATGAGAGGCGGAATGGTGTCCTGCAAAGAAATATAGGACAATGCGGTACAATGACTGAAAGCACTATCACCTATTATTTGTATGCCATCACCCTCAAAAACGAGCGAATCCATCGAAGAACAATGGAGAAAAGCCCCCGAACCTATCATGCGCACTTTTTCGGGAATCGTAATACCGCCGAGCTCCGCAGCATAACAGAGGAGAAAATCGCCAATTTCCTCCAATTCATCGGGGAAAAAGTAGGTTTTTATCCTCTTAGGCGTAGTGTTATATTTGCCATATAAATGTTTGTCATAGGCACGGGAGTCGTCGATATAGGAACGATTGAGGAAATTAGCAGACGCATAGCCATACGTAACGATAATGGTATCAAGTGCATCGTTATAGGTGATCATACGGGTGATACCTTTGAAATAGCGAAGATTGTAGCAATTATAGAGTATGCCATTTTCGGATTCAGCATAGCCCTCTCCCTCGTACTCAAAGCGCAAGAGAGATGGCATTTGGGCGAAAGCATCCTTGCCAAACTTTTTAACAGAAGCAGGAACAACGACTTCGGTAAGTTGTTGTTCCTCAAAAGCATAACTATCAATAGAAGTGATGCTATCGGGAAAAGAGACAGAAGCGATGGTGATATTTTTGTTGGTCCATGCAGGATACTTGTAGAGTTGCATTTTACCCTTGCCCGTGATGTCAAGATGGCGGGTTTCGGTATCAAAAGACCAATAAAGAGAATCACCACAAGCACCTGTGATGGTATCTGCCCAAAGCGATATGCTCAGAAGGCAAAAAAGGGATATATATACGAATCTACACATAATCGGCGGCAAAGGTAGTAAAAAAAATTGAAACAAGCAAACACAAACGGTCGTTACCTTATGACAAAATGCTTTTATCGTTCCTTTTTTCATACGGTAGGGGTATTCGTGGGATATTCACGGGGTATTCGTGGGGTATTCATGGGATATACGTATGTATCGGGTATGTGTCGGGTATGTATCGGGAATGTATCGGGAATGTATCGGATGGGATAAGGAGGGGGATAAGTTGCGCTCACGAAATCTGAATCAATCTTTATTGCAACGCGACTTGCGCATACTGCGTACCCGTAATAGCATACTGCGTACTCCGTAATAAAAAAAATAGACCAAAATTATTAAAAAATCAAAAATGCTTGCATATATGAAAAAAAAGTAGTATCTTTGCAGGCTGTTTAGAGAAAACAGACTAAACAGCAACACTACACACAGAAAATAATAAAAAACTATACCGAAAAAACAAAAAAACTATACTATCTACCATGAACAAAAACAACTATTGCGTGATTATGGCCGGAGGCGTAGGAAGCCGATTCTGGCCCTTCAGCAGAAATCAAAAACCAAAACAATTCTTGGACTTCTTCGGCACAGGTCGCAGCCTGTTGCAAATGACCATTGACCGCTTTCGACCTATTGTCCCAATCGAGAATATCTTGATTGTTACCAATGTGCTGTATCGCGACCAAGTATTGGAACAAATCCCTGATCTGAAAGCCGAACAAGTGCTCTGCGAACCTGCCCGCCGCAACACCGCACCTTGTATCGCATATGCCGCTGCGAGAATTCAAGCAATGGAGGCGATGAGGCAAAAAGGCGAGAGGCGAAAGGCAAGGATAGTGGTGGCACCAAGCGACCACCTGATACTACAGGAAGAGACCTTCAGACAAACCATTCAACAAGGATTTGACTTTATTGACAAGAATGATGCACTCCTCACCTTGGGAATGAAACCTACCCGACCAGAGACAGGATATGGGTATATACAGATGGGGGAGAACGCTCGCAAAGCGAGCTGTAGTTTAGAGAACGCTCGCGAGGCGAGCTGTAGTTTAGAGGCGAAAGGTAAGGGTATTTGCAAAGTGAAAGCATTTACGGAGAAGCCTAACTTGGAACTGGCAAAAGTGTTCCTCGAAAGCGGCGACTTTCTGTGGAACTCGGGTATATTCATCTGGAGTTTGGATTCAATCCTCAACGCATTCCACGCATATCTGCCCGAAATGGCCAACAAGTTCGCTGAAGGCGAAAACGTAATGGGAACACCCGAGGAAGATGCGTTTATCCAAACGATGTTCCCCACCTGCCCCAATATCTCCATAGACTATGGCGTAATGGAAAAAGCACCAAACGTGTATGTCATCCCAAGCGACTTCGGCTGGAGCGACCTCGGCACATGGGGCTCGCTATACGAACTGAGCGACAAAGATGAAAACGAAAACGTAACCCTCCACTCAGATGCCACCTACTACGATAGCCACGGCAATATCGTTACCCTACCCAAAGGACACCTGGCAGTGGTACAAGGACTATATGACTGCATTGTAGCCGAATCAAATGGCGTACTGCTGATCTGCAAACGCGATGCAGAACAACAAATACGACAGTTCTTTATGGATGCGGAAGTGAAGTTTGAAGGCAAATTTAGTTGAAAGTTTAAAGTTTAAAGGCAAGATATATATGAGTTATCTGAATTTTGACAAGGCCTTGCTCATAAACTTGGAGCGGAGTTTGAGCAAAGAAATGATACGCACCAACCGTGCGGGCGCATACAACTCAACCACATTGATTGATTGTAACACGCGCAAATACCACGGACAACTGGTGCTGCCACTCGCAGGCGAACTGCCTGAAGATAATTATGTACTGTTGGGCAGTCTGGATGAGACCGTCATTCAACACGGTGCGGAGTTTAACTTGGGATTGCACAAGTATGGTTGGAATAACTTCTCACCCAACGGACACAAGTACATTCGCGAGTTTGACTGCGAAGTAATCAGTAAGACCACCTATCGTGTGGGTGGTGTGGTACTGACCAAAGAGCGTATGTTGGTGAGTTTTGAGCCACGTGTGCTGATACGCTACACATTGGTAGAGGCACACTCGCCTACTACCCTACGGCTGAAGCCATACTTGGCATTCCGCAGCGTACACGAACTGGCAAAAGAAAACGCCAATGCCAACAGCGATATGCGCGAAGTAGAGAACGGTCGCGCAAACCGCATGTACAGCGCGTACCCCGAGCTCTATATGCAATGCTCTAAGAAAGCAGAATACGTACACGCACCTGCTTGGTACAAGAACATCGAATACTACAAAGAGCAAGAACGTGGCTTTGACTACAAAGAAGACCAACTGGTGCCTGGCTACTTTGAGATGCCTATGAAGAAAGGCGAGAGCGTCATCTTCTCGGCAGGTATCAGCGAAGTGAACACCAAAATGCTGAAGACCCTATGGAAGAAAGAGCTGGAGCGCCGCGCAGCACGTTCGGATATGTTTAACAGCCTCAAGATTGCTGCACAACAATTCTACAAACGCGAAGGCGACAAATGCTATCTGCTGGCAGGTTACCCCTGGTTCAAAGCATCCGCACGCGAGGAGTTCATGGCAATGACCAGTTGCACATTAGGCATCGGTCGCCCTGAATACTGGGACGTTATCGTGAACAAGACTGCCGTCGAGGAAGTACGAGCATTCATGGAAGGCAGACCACACAAACTGGTTGGCATGGACGAACCCGATGTACTGCTGTGGTTCATCCACGCTATACAAGAGTATGCAGGTTACACCTCCCTGGAAGAGGCAACCCGACTATACGGACAGTTGGTGATAGACATCATGCTATTTATCCGTAGGCAACAACACCCACGCCTGTTCCTGCACAACAATGGTCTGTTGTGGGTAGATGGCAAAGAGCAGCCTGCCACATGGATGAACGCCGTGGAGAACGGTAGTCCGATCACCCCTCGCACGGGCTATGTAGTAGAGATTAACGCCCTGTGGTATAACGCAAGACTATTCACTGCCACCATCCAACGCCAATTGGGCAAAGAGCAGATTGCAGACCTCATGGAGTATCAAGCAGAGATTACAAAAGATAGTTTTGTAAAGACCTTCTGGAACGGCGTGTACCTCGATGACTATGTAGATGGCGATTACCACAACAAAGAAGTGCGCCCAAACCAAATCATAGCCGCATCGTTGCCATACTCACCACTCGACAAACGCCAACGCAAAGCCGTAGTGGATATTTGTACGAAAGAACTATACACCCCCAAAGGCTTGCGCACTATCTCGCCAAAGAGCGGGGACTATCGTCCTGAATACATAGGCGGTCAGTTGGAACGCGACAGAAACTTCCACAACGGTCCCGTATGGCCATGGACCATAGCCGCATACGCCATCGCATATTTGAAAGTATATCAACACTCGGGCGAGAACTTTATCCGCCGCCTGCTGACAGGCTACGAGGCAGAAATGAGCGAACTGTGTATCGGCACACTCAACGAGCTGTACGATGGCAACCCACCATTCCGCGGACATGGTGGCATGAGCTATGCTCCAAGCGTGGCAAGCGTGATAGAGGTGTGCAATACCTTGGATAGTTTAAAGTTGAAGGTGTAAAGTGTAAAGGCAAGAGTATATGAAAGCATTAATGTTCGGTTGGGAGTTTCCCCCTCATATCTTGGGCGGTTTGGGAACTGCAAGTTACGGTTTGACGCGCGGTATGGCGCAACAAGAAGATATGGAAATCACCTTCGTGATTCCAAAGCCATGGGGTGATGAAGATCAGTCGTTCCTGAAGATTATAGGCGCAAACAGCGTACCTATCGTATGGAAAGACAACGACTACGACTATGTTCGCCATCGCATGGAGGGCAAGATGTCGCCAGAGGAGTATTATCACCTGCGCAACAATATCCACTACGACTACTCGCGTATTGGTACGGATGACATGGGTTGCGTAGGCTTCTCGGGTCGCTACCCCGATAACCTCTTAGAGGAGATTGGCAACTACGAGGCAGTAGCAAGCGTACTGGCACACGCATTGGACTTTGATATTATCCACAGCCACGACTGGCTGACCTACCCATCGGGTGTGTTTGCCAAACAAATATCAGGCAAGCCACTGGTGATTCACGTACACGCTACAGACTTTGACCGCAGTCGCGGCAATGTCAATCCTACAGTATATGCCATAGAAAAACGCGGCATGGACGAGGCAGACCATATCATGTGCGTGAGCGAACTGACACGTCGCACCGTGATAGAGAAATACGGTCAGCCACCACACAAAGTGAGCACCGTGCACAACGCCGTAGAGCCATTGGCGAATCCAGAGGAGTTTGTGAAGCATGAACGCAAAGATAAGTTGGTTACATTCCTTGGTCGTATCACCATGCAAAAAGGTCCAGAGTACTTTGTGGAAGCCGCAGCACGCGTGCTGGCAAAAACAGATGGCGTGCGCTTTGTGATGGCAGGTAGCGGCGATATGATGAACAAAATGATTGACCTCGTAGCACAACGCGGTATAGCAGATAAGTTCCACTTCCCTGGTTTTATGCGCGGAAGACAAGTGCAAGAAGTGCTGGCAGACTCCGATGTGTATATCATGCCAAGCGTGAGCGAGCCATTTGGTATCTCGCCATTGGAAGCCATGCAAGTGGGCTGCCCATCGATCATCTCCCATCAATCGGGTTGCGCAGAGATACTCTCGCACGCTATCAAAACCGATTATTGGGATATAGATGCTATGGCCGATGCCATCTACGCTATCGTGAAATACCCCGCAATGTACAAATCGCTGCGCGAGTTAGGTCGCAACGAAGTGAACAACATCAAATGGTATGATGCAGGACTCAAAGTGCGCCGTATCTATGATTTGGTCATCAACGGGTATTGAGGCTAAAGGTTAAAGGTTAAAGGTTAGAATTATTAATATCGTAATATAAATAAAGTCATGAAAAATATTTGTTTTTGCTTTCAAATGCATGCGCCTTACAGTTTGAAGCGCTATCGTTTTTTCGAGATCGGTCAAGACCATTACTACTATGATGACATGCAGACCGAAGATCACGTAACATCGCTCATCAACACCTCCTACATGCCACTCTGCAAGACTATTGCCGAGATGATACGCCTGTCCAAAGGTCGCTTCCATTGCGCCTTGAGCATATCAGGTACTATGCTTGAGATGTTTGAGCAATACGACCCTGAGATGATTGATATGCTCAAAGAGTTGGCAGATACAGGTTGCGTGGAGTTCGTGGTAACCCCTTATTCCTACTCGCTGGCAAGCGTATATAGCGAGACAGAAGCAGCCGAACAACTGCAAGCACAACAAGCACAAGTCAAACAACTATTAGGCGTAGAGTCCACGACCGCTTGCCTATCGGAGTTGCTCTATTCGGATGAGATTGCTATCCAACTGCACAAGATGGGCTTCAAAGCCGTGATGACAGAGGGCGCAAAACATATCCTCAGTTGGAAGAGCCCTAACTACGTATATAGCAGTAGTGCTGCGCCTAAACTCAAAGTGCTGCTCCGCAATACCAATCTCAGCGATGAATTGGCATTCCACTTCTCTGACCCAACATGGCACAACTACCCAATGGATGGCGAGCAATATGCCATATCCCTGGCAGGGCTGCCTGAAGAAGAACAAGTGGCAAACATCTGGGTGGGAGCAGAGACCTTTGGTCTGCGCCAAGCTGCTGTAACAGGTATCTTCGAGTTCCTCAAAGCATTGCCATACTTCGCGCTGGAACAAGGCATTGGCTTTATGACCCCAAGCGAGGTTGCCAAGAAATGTGCTGCCAACGATGCAGTCGTAGTACCATATCCATTGACATGGGCAGGCGAGGCAAAAGACCTCAGCACTTACAACGGTAATGACCTACAACAAGAGGCCCTGCAAAAACTCTATGCCGTGGCTGAACGCGTACACCTGTGCAAAGACAAACAACTGAAACACGATTGGCTCATATTGCAAGATGTTAATTACCTGCACTATATGAACCATATTGACCAAGGTGCTACCCAGTTTGAGTCGGCATACGATGCGTTCATCAACTATATGAATATCCTATCTGACTTCCTGCAACGCGTGGAGGAGCAATATCCTACTACCATTGAGAATGAGGAGCTCAACGAGCTGCTCAAGACCATCCAAAACCAAGAGAAAGAGATTGAGCGCCTCGAAAAGCAACTCAAAGATGCTAAAAAGGAAGCTAAGAAAGATACTCCAAAGAAAACCTGCGCTAAGAAAGCAGCCAAATAAGATTTCATAGCAGAATCATTCTATCGCCATTTATGCAGAAGAGCGCATAAATGGCGATAGTTGTTTGAGTACGGACTATTTGCGGGCTACGCCGCACTATGCAGCCCATTTGCTCGAAAAATACGCTTGAAAATGAATTTTCGCATATTTTTCTTGCAAATGTGCATTATTTATTGTACCTTTGCACCCCAATTGTAAATTGGGGAATTGTCGGTATGAGTCATCGTATTACATACATATCGTGTCACTTGTGTCTCTGCATAGTCTTTTTATGCAGTCTTTTCAGTGTGCCAGCCGCAGCGCAGTACACGCAGAATGTGAAAACCATCATGCACGCATGGCAGTTAGACCCATGGACCGGCATCGCCGACACCGTGGCTATCGTGGACACCTCCTATATGCACCTTCCTATGCGCGATGTGCTCAATGACTATTCCATCTCCAATATCACCAACGCTAACCTCATCTCCCCTACCCAATCGCGTATCTATTTCGATCGCAGGCGCAAAGCTGACTTCATTTTTGCAGATGCATATGCACCCTATATCATAGCCCCAAGCGATGTCAAGTTCTACCACACCACCACCCCTTACTCCTCCGTGGGATACAAAAAGGGCTTTGTAACCGACATGGATCAGAATGATATTAGTTTCATGTTCACAGGCAACGTTACACGGCGTACTAATTTGGGTATGAGTATTGACTATCTGAACTCATACGGACGTTTTGCTTCGCAAGAAGGAAAGACGGTGTTTGGCTCGCTGTTTGGTAGTTACAACGGCGACCACTACTCGCTGCAAGCGACATTCACATGGAATACGCTCAGCAACTTTGAGAACGGAGGTCTCAAGAACTCCAACGATTTGCAGGGAAACCTCAAGCCACAAGACATGCCCGTTAGAATGCAAGGCATGTCCGCCATGCGCTACCTATCGGGCTACCTCAACCATTACTACAGCATCTGCGTAGAGCGCGAACGCAAAGTAACCTACCGCGAACGCGATGAAGAAGGCAAATGGGTGAAGAAAGACTCTATAAAAATAGAATATGTGCCTGTAACCACCTTCCGCCACATGTTTGAGACAGTGGATGCCACCAAACGCTACGTAGAAAAACAAGCCAATCAAGGTTTCTACCCCAATATTTATCGCAATCCTACCGCCACCAACGATTCCGCAGCGTGCTTGACAATCAAGAACACGTTGTCGGTTACGTTTGAAGAGGAGTTTAATACATGGTTGAAATTTGGAGCGACGGTATATGCTATGCACGAGGTACAACGTCATATCTCGCCCATCGGACAAGCCCTATCCTTACCCGATATAGGAGAGAACCCACTTGGCGGTCTCGCTATACCTTTCCCAGGCACATATTTTAACGCCGTGCCCGACACACTCTACGGACAACAATGGAGCAACAACACATACGTAGGTGCCGCCCTCTACAAGAACCAAGGTCAGCATATTCACTACGGCTTTAATGGCAATTTCTGCCTGTTAGGACAGAAATTAGGTGAATTCCATGTGAACGGACATATGGACGCAGGCTTCCGTCTGGGCAAAGACTCCCTCACACTCGCAGCCAAGGCCTATATCAAGAATGAGACACCCGACTACTACCTCCAGCACTACCGCAGCAATCACCACCAATGGGATAATGACTTCAAAAAAACCATTCGCTTCTACGTGGGCGGTGAAGTGGCATACCCTACCCAGTGGGTGAAACCCAAACTGAACGTCTCGTTTGAGAACCTCACCAACCACATCTACTTCGACAACAACGGTCTGCCACAACAATCGGGTGAGAACATCCAAGTGCTGGCAGCTGACCTACAACTCAATATCACCACCCCATGGGTGAACCTCGAGAATAGTATTATTTATCAATTATCCTCCTCTGCTCACCTGCCACTGCCTGCCCTCACTACCTATAGCAACCTATACTACTACGACACATGGGTCAAAGCATTAGATGTACAGATAGGTGTGGACATGCGCTTCTTCACGAAATACTACGCCCCTGTGCTCAACCCCGCATTGGGACAGTTCTGCATACAAGACAAAGAACAAGTAGGCAACTACCCGGTCATGAATGTATATGCTAACTTCTACGTCAAGCATATTCGACTCAAGCTCTTTGCGCAGTATCAACACTTTAATGCTTCGTTTATGAGCAAACAATACTTTGCCATGCCTGGTTACCCTATGGCGCCCGACATGTTCCGCGCTGGACTATCATGGCACTTTTATAAATAACCCAAGCCATTAAACTATAAACTTTCAACTATAAACAAACATATGCAACAGACACCTAACTTACATAGCATATTCAGTTACGCCTGCGAAGAAGCAGGTCGTTTGGGTAATGCAGAGATTATGCCCGATCACTTGCTATTGGGCATTATACGCCTGGGCGCGGGTAAGGCCTTCGAGCTTCTCATGCAAGCGGGCATGGATCCCATAGAGTGCAAGCGCAAAATAGATGAACGCTTGCGCCAAACCGAAACGACCCAAACGCAAAAACTATCACGTGCCAGCGAACGTATCGTCCGCTTAACTGGCATAGAGGCACGTAACTACCAAGCTGAGACTTGCGGCTCCGTGCACCTACTGATGGCGCTATTGCGTGACCGCATTAACTTCCCAGCCATGTACCTGGAGCAGCAACACGGCATTGACTATGAGTGCATTGAGCGCCTCTACCCCAAGCCAGACCCGCTGCCACAAGGCGAACTGACAATGGATGAGCAACCACGTGAGCGCGAGACAACAATCCATATCTTCGGCTCCGACATGGGCAGCAGCAAAAAGCCAAAAGGCAAAACCGACACCCCTGCGCTCACCAAATATGGTCGCGACTTGACCGCACAAGCCAAGAACGGCGAACTGGATCCCGTCATTGGCCGTCAAATAGAGATTGACCGCGTGATACAGATTCTCTCGCGCCGCAAGAAGAACAACCCTATTCTGATTGGCGAACCTGGTGTGGGCAAGTCCGCTATCGTGGAAGGGTTGGCATTGCGCATTGCAGCAAAGGAGATTCCTGCTTTGGCAGAGAAACGTATCATATCGCTGGATATTGCCTCGATGGTGGCAGGTACCACGTATCGCGGTCAGTTCGAGGAACGCATTAAGACCGTCATTAAGGAGCTGAACGACCACCCAGAGATTATCCTCTTTATTGATGAGATACACACCCTCATGGGCGCAGGCAACGCACAAGGGTCATTGGATGCTGCCAATATCCTCAAACCTGCATTGGCACGCGGCGAAGTGCAATGTATTGGTGCTACGACCATTAACGAATACCGTACCAGCATAGAGAAAGATGGAGCATTGGAACGCCGCTTCCAAAAAGTAACCGTTCAACCCACCACCGTAGATGAGACCTACACTATTCTCACACGATTGAGCGAGACCTACGGACAGTTCCACCATGTGCAATATACCCAAGAAGCCTTGCGCGCGTGCGTAAACCTTACAGATAGATATATCACCGATCGCCAATTCCCTGACAAGGCTATTGATGCCATGGACGAAGTAGGAGCATGTGTGGGCGACAGGCAAGAGGCGAAAGGCGAGAGGCAAGAGATTACCGAAGCAGATGTGGCACGTATTGTCAGTCAGATGTCAGGCGTACCCGTCCAACGCGTAGCGCAAGCCGAAGGTGAGCGTTTGCGACAAATGGCAAGTGTGTTGCAGCAACGAGTGATTGGTCAAGATGAAGCCGTGCAAAAGGTGGTCAAAGCCATTCAACGTTCGCGCATGGGACTGCGTGACCCACGCAAACCGATTGGCACATTCTTTTTGTTGGGTCCTACGGGTGTCGGTAAGACGCACTTGGCACAATGCTTGGCAGAGGAGATGTTTGGCAGTAGGAACGCGATTATCCGCTTTGATATGTCGGAGTATATGGAGAAGCACACGGTCAGTCTGCTCGTGGGTGCCCCTCCTGGTTACGTGGCGCATGAGGACGGAGGCAAACTGACTGAAGCAGTACGCCGCAAACCCTACTCTATTGTGCTATTCGATGAGATTGAAAAGGCGCACCCTGACATATTCAATGTGCTGCTACAAGTCATGGATGAGGGACGACTGACAGATCGTCAGGGACATGTGGTGGACTTCAAAAACACCATTATCATTCTCACGAGCAATGTCGGTACTCGCCAACTGAGCGATTTTGGTGCAGGCATTGGCTTTGGCGCTGATAATATAGATGATAAGGCATCCGAGCGTATGCTCACCAAGGCACTGCAACGCACTTTCCCACCCGAGTTTGTGAATCGATTGGATGATATTATCGTTTTTCATACGCTCAATGATGAGGCTTTGGCACAAATATTGTGGCTTGAACTTCGCCCTCTGCAAGCTCGTTTGGAGGCAATGGGTTATACTTTGGAGATAACGGATAAGACACGCGACGAGATATTGCGTTTGGCACGCGACAAACAATATGGCGCACGACCACTCAAGCGAGCCATACAAACGCAGATAGAAAATCCACTGACCGACAAGATGTTGGCAGGTGAAATAGAAAATCAAATAATAAAAATATAACATTATGGCAAAAGAGATTACAGATGCTAACTTCCAAGCGTTGTTGGCAGAGGGTAAACCCCTCGTAGTAGATTTTTGGGCACCTTGGTGTGGTCCATGTAAGATGATTTCTCCAATCATTGATGAGTTGGCAGAAGAGTACGAAGGTCGTATTATCGTGGGCAAAGTGAATGTGGACGATAATGATGAGACCTGCGCTGCGTATGGCATCATGAACATCCCTACCATCCTCTTCTTCAAGGGCGGAGAGTTGGTTCATCGTCAAGTGGGTGCTATTCGCAAACCTGATTTGCAAAAGCTTTTTGAAGAACTTTTGTAAGAAAATTGCAGATTTTTGCAAAAACATTTGCATAAGTCAAAAAAAAGCAGTACTTTTGCGCCCAAATTGCCTTTGTAGGCACTGTTTTGTGTGCCTGCATGGGTGATTTATCGTGTGTAAACATTGAAAACAATGCAAAAAACTAACCCAAACTTCGTGAGTTTGGGTTAAGAGGAGGAATCGCGGTCGCCCCAAGGACGCCAAAAGGCGTCGTTCATGCGACAAGCGCATTCCGACGAGGTCTGGTAGCTCAGCTGGATAGAGCAACAGCCTTCTAAGCTGTGGGTCTCGGGTTCGAATCCCGACCGGATCACAAAGCGATTGTAGTCTTTTGGGCTATTAGGCAATAAGGCGAATAGGCTAAAGGCGAGAAGTTGCTTTTTATTATTAACTAATTAATTATTAAAGTTAACTGTACACATGCGTCAGTTAAAAATCACAAAATCTATCACTAATCGTGAATCGGCTTCGCTTGACAAGTATTTGCAGGAGATTGGTCGCGAACCGCTGATTCCCGTAGATGAAGAAGTAGAGTTGGCACGCATGATCCGCAATGGAGATCGTGCAGCATTGGAGAAATTAGTAAGAGCCAATCTGCGTTTCGTGGTTTCGGTAGCAAAACAGTATCAAAATCAAGGTCTTAGCCTCCCCGACCTCATTGATGAAGGCAACCTTGGGCTTATCAAAGCAGCAGAAAAGTTTGACGAAACACGTGGATTTAAGTTCATCTCCTACGCCGTTTGGTGGATTCGCCAGTCTATCCTTCAGGCTTTAGCAGAGCAGTCGCGTATTGTGCGCCTACCACTCAACCAAGTGGGCTCGCTGAACAAAATCAACAAGGCATACCAGCGCTTTGAGCAAGAGCACGAGCGCAAACCAAGTGCAGAGGAGTTGGCAGAACTGCTGGATATTCCAGTGGACAAGATTGCCGACACACTGAAAATGTCAGGTCGTCAAGTGAGCGTAGATGCTCCTTTTGTTGAGGGCGAGGACAATAGTTTGATTGATGTGATGGTCAATGAGGATTCTCCTAATGCCGACCACTCGCTCATCAACGAATCGCTTTCCCGTGAGATTGACCGCGCTTTAGCCACCTTACCTGCCCGCGAAGCAGATATTATCCGCAAGTTCTTTGGTATAGGTGTACCCGAGAAGACGTTGGAGGAGATAGGTATTGAGTTCCACCTCACTCGCGAGCGTGTTCGACAAATCAAGGAAAAGGCTATCCGTCATCTCAAATCCAGTTCCAGAAGTAGGATTCTAAAGACTTACTTGGGATAACCATAGAGGCGACAAAAGAAACAAAAGACATACCTGCAATATGACAAAGGGCTGCCCGAGGGCAGTCCTTTTTGTATGTAAAAAGAGACAAAAAGTCGCTAAAATTATTTTTTTACACGATTTGTTTGCATATTTGCAATTTTTGTTGTACCTTTGCACTCGATTTCGCGCCGCGATGGTGGAATCGGTAGACACGAAGGACTTTGAAAAAGACTAAAGAAGACTTTGAAAATGCAGCAAAAGATAGTTTCAGCATTGCTGAAATGTGCAGAAAATTAGGGGCACGCCCAAGTGGTGGTAACTACAAGATTTTGCACAACGCTATTGATATGTATCATTTGGATGTTAGTCACTTTAGAGGACAAGGATGGAATGTTGGACTTAAATTCAAGCCCAAACAATCTAAAGATTTAAGTGAGATTTTAGTAGAGAATTCTACTTATCAGTCATTTAAGTTGAGAAATCGTTTGTTCACAAGTGGGCTAAAAGAAAAACGATGCGAAGTATGCGGATTGACAGAGTGGCAGAGCGAACCAATCCCGTTGGAGTTACACCACAAAAATGGCAATACTCGAGACAACAGAATTGAGAATTTGCAAATTTTATGCCCTAATTGTCATGCATTAACAAAGAATTACAGAGGTCTAAACAACAAGAGTGCCACAAGGGAAACTTTGTGAGTAGAACCTCTCTAACAAACAGAAACCTCGAGTAGGGCGACCTATTCTTTGGCGATGGCTCTCTAAATTGAATCTCTCGAAGAGAATTCATAAATGGCGTAGAGACTATACGGGAGGGACCTAAGTTGCGCAAGCGATATGGTCATGAAATAGTCCAGACTACAAAGTCTCACTGAGACTGCTTATGTAAAAGTAAGTGTAGTAAGAAAATCCTTTGGCCAGTGATGGCTGTGCGGGTTCAAGTCCCGCTCGCGGTACTGAAAGACAACATGGGAGCACTTAAGTTTACTTAAAGTGCTGACAAGTTGGCTTTTGCAAGTGATGCGGAGGGACTTACGTAGAAAGTCCCGCTCGCAGTACTGAATGAAAAGACAAAATCGCATGAGTTTACTCAGATGTGATTTTGTTTTTTTATTTGCAGGTGGTGCAGCAAATATCTTTACACCTTACCCTATACACCCTATAGCAAATCATTCACTGTTTTCCTCAAAAAGTGCTATTTCTTAAGATTCTTTCTCTTTTCGTTTTGCTATCTTTTTCTGAATTTTACCGAGAGACGACCCTGAGAACTCCGAGAGAACTCCCTGACACCGCCAACATAGAAAAAGTGCGTTTTGTTAAGATTGCTCCTCTCCATTTGTTTAGTGCTCGCGAATTTCCCCGCGAATAAATCCCCTGCCTTTACACCTTACACTTTACACTCTACACCAGAAAAATCGCCCTCAAAAGCGATTTTTCTTGCTCAATTAAAAAAAATGTAGTACCTTTGCAGCGCGAAACCCAACGAAGGGATGTCTGCGCATCGGCGGAGGGTTTTGCAGACATATTAAAAAGGCGTGTATTGCGCTCTGTTCTGTCGTCATGAAATGTCGCAAGTTTCAAGAAAAGAATCAGGACTTAGCAACGATAGATGCCCTACGGGATATAGAATATCCTTCTTGTGCCTATTTATGGTACGTCTTTTGCGTATATGCGTATGCGCATGCGCGTACCTTAACTATTTTTTATATTCGGCGTGGGCTTCGCGTTGTCGGTTCTATTCTTTTAGGCAATGCGACAGCCTCATGACGTGGAACTGGCAAAGGTAAGGTTCCACGCTTTTATTTTTGTACCCGATTTTGAAAAATATCCTATTATTAAGATTTATAGAAATCGCTAGATAGGGATATACGGTGCGAATTTTGTAGTAAAACTAGAGATCGTATCCGTGGGAGGTGAGAACGGTTCACGCT
>JAZNMH010000003.1:0-14921 GCA_045579505.1 Paludibacteraceae bacterium | reverse complement strand
TTAGCTTATGGCAAAGTTTGGACTGCAATAAACTACGGGAGAAGAACAACACGGAACCCAAGGCCGTAGTCGCGATCGCCAGGAGAGCCGTTGTTACGGCCGGCAACGCGACAGCCGGAAGCACTGCTGCCCCAGCTACCGCCCCGAATCACGCGGTAGGACCCCGACGACGGACCTACAGGATTGTTGGTGTCGTAGCTTACATACGAACTGGCATACCAGTCTTTGCACCACTCCCATACATTACCCGACATATCATAGATACCCAACGCATTTGCACGCTTTGAGCCCACGATATGGGTACTGCTACCGCTATTGTCGGTGTACCAAGCTACGGCATCAATCATATTGCTGCCTGCGTACTTAGCACCTTCGTTCTTATTACCTCCACGAGCCGCATATTCCCATTGCGCCTCAGTTGGCAAGGTATAGGTGCGCCCTGTCTTGTTGCTCAACAGGCGACAGAACTCCATCGCCTCGTCCCAACTTACACAATACATTGGATAATCAGGACCAACACCGCGAGAAGGGCTTCCACTAAAATCCGCTTTTGTCCATTGTTGGTATATGCTTGTACCTACCACCTTCTCCCATTGGGATTGAGTAACCTCCAACATACCAATATAAAAGCCATCTACAGTCACACGGCGCACATTTTGCTCATCGGATTCACAATTACCTTGCTCGGAAGTGCAGCCCATGAGGAAATCACCACCTTCTACCCAAATCATCTTCATATTAATATCCCAAGCCGTTTCGGTAAAGTCCTGATTAGGAGCAGGTTGCGAAACATAGCCCGTTTGAGAATCAGTGGTAGTGGTGGTTGTGCGTGCGTTGCTCTTTTCTCCTACCAGAATTTTGGAGATTCGAATACATGCCTCTGCCATTTTAGTAGGTTCTTTACTCTCTACTGCTGGTGGTGTACTGCTCACTACTCCACCTGTTTCTACATCCAAAATCTTGGCTGCCATAATAATATTTTGGTCATCGTATTGCGCAGCTTCAGCAATCAGCACATACGCTGCACCCGTCATCTCACCTACTCGCTTGATTTGTTCATCACTCACCATACCCGTGCGTTGGAAACTCTGTTCGCCCGTGATAGCGGTCATATCCACACGGTCGTAACCCTCGTAGCCCGCATGGCTGGAGATAGCAAAAGTGAGACTACTACGCACTTGAAACAATATACCGTATGGCACATTGCCCATTTTGTCCACCGTTTCAAGGATAGCGACTTTCTTAACATCTGTTTGCGCAAAGACAGAGAGGCATAGGAAAGCAAGAATAAGAGGAAATAAAATTCGTTTCATGATTATTGCATATCTTGTTGCAGGTTTTTATCAAACTCTTCGGCGAACTTTTGGTAGTCCATATCCAATTGCAGTTCTTCGTCTTCTTGAATACCCTCATAAATGGGCTCTAACAACTCATCTTTGGCTACCTCTACCACCATGTAATGCTTGAATAGTTTTTCGCCATTGAGTACATAAGAGGTCGTTTTGCGACATGCGATACGGTAGCCTGTACTTTGCTCAACTGCGGTCAAAGTCATACCCTCCATGCGTTGTTTAGACTCGCGAGTGAGGTTAATGCGCATCGTTTTCTTGTAATTGCTCACAATTGCCTGCACACTGGTGTTGATTTGCGAAGCCATTTCCTCCAATGCAGCCGAACGTGCTAATTCTACAGCCATCTGTTGGTCGTAATCTTCGCCTACACCGCGACCGCGGATAAGGGTGGCTGTCGTCAAGAGATCGCTACATGGCTCGCTGACCTCTACCTCTTGCGCTGCTTGTGCTTCGGCACGGGCTTTGGCGCGGGCTGCTGCCTCAGCTACTTTTTCTTCTTCTACGCGCTTGGCATTAGCAATACTATCCATACGGATTTGATGACGGAGGGCTGCTTCTTCAGCATCAAACTGCTGCTGTTGCTCCCATTTGGCTTTCTCGGCTGCTTTTCTCTCTTTGCGCGTTTGCGCAGTTGCAGGAACGGCTACGATAGCCAACGCCATAAGGGCAAGAAAAATGGTCTTTTTCATTGTTGTAGTGTTTTAGTAAGTTTGTATTTATGTTATTATCATTCAAACCGTTATACACATACAAAAAAGCGCGGAACTTGCCTTTTGCCAGTTCCACTCTATGAGGCCGTCGCATTGCCCGAAACATTAGAACCGACAACGCGAAGCCCACGCCGAATATAAATATTCTCCGTGCTATTCATTAGTTAAGGTACGCGCATGCGCATACGTATATACGCAAACAATGTACCAAAATAGGCACAAGAGGGATAATCTATATCCCGTAGGGCATCTATCGTTGCTAAGTCCTGAATGTTTCTGAAACTGCGACATTTCATAGAGTCAGAACAGAGCGCTAATAAACGCCTTTTTAATATGTCTGCAAAACCCTCCGCCGATGCGCAGACATCCCTTCATTGGGTTTCGCGCTGCAAAGGTAATACATTTTTTTGGATTGAGCAAGAAAAATCGCTTTTTAGGGCGATTTTTCTGGTGTAAAGTGTAGGGTGTAAGGTGTAAAGGCAGGGGATTTATTCACGGGGAAATCCACAAGCACTAAATAAATAGAGAGGGGCAATCTTAACAAAACGCACTTTTTTGGTTTTGCCTGTCTCAGGGAGTTCTCAGGGAGTTCTCAGGGTCGTCTCTCGGTAAAATTACCGATCCGATAGCGAAACGATAAGAGAAGGAATATTAATAATTGATACTTTTTCTTATTGGCATTGCTGTTAATGGCATTGCTATAGCCGTTACAACACACAAAAAAAATAGAGTTGCGATTGCTCGCAACCCTATTCATTAACACAAAACTGATAATCAATATGTTAATTATTGAATGTACTTCTTACCATTCATAATAACTACACCATTGTATTGCTCATCAACCACAGTACCCAACACGTTGTAACGTTTGTTGTCATTCAAAGCAGGAGTAATCACATTCTCTACATCGGTAGTAGAAGCATCAAACTCAACCACTTCACCTTCCTCAGAAAGTGCAATAAGAGGCAAAGTGAGAATCTTCTCATAATAATTAGTCTTTGTTACCTCGTTATCCTCGCCATACTCCACTTTCTTCAAATCAATATTTACCACATGCTCGTATGCCACATAATTCGTGCCATCAATAGTGGTTTCTTGCTTGTTGCCAGTAGAAGAAATAGTAACAAGACCATCGTTGAAGTAAACAGGATCATTGCTACCATAAGTGATGTATGTATAGTCAGCTACAAGGCTATCACTTAGGATAGTATAAACACCATTGATATTATTTTTTGCAGCAGCAATGAAGTCCAAAGCATATACCACCGTATCCATATTAGTATCTCCTACCACTTTGTAACGCAAGCACTCAAGGAAGAACTCATGACCACCATCTTCTGTTTCGCCATAATAAGTCATATCAATTTCCTCAACTACAGGAGCGTGCTTTACATCCACAAAGCGACCATTCATCAACTCTGCGTATGATTCGCCTTGCGCATTGGTGTACCACAAATACATACCAGAAAGCGTAATCTCATCACCCGCCTCAATAGCCAACGAATCCACTACATTACGGTTTTGATCACCATGAGAAAGACCATATACATATACATTGTGTGTACCATCTGTAATCCAGAAGTTACCATAATAATTACTTACCATTTCAGAAATAGTAGCAGTAACCTCATAGCGAGTAGTAGGGTCAGCTTTTGCAACAAAGTCAGCCAAAGAGATGTGCTCAACAGGCTTCTCAGGCTCAACAATACGCTCACCGTCACCAGTTAATAAAAGCCAATCAAACTCCCAAGTTGCAGCAGCATTAGCGTCACTGGTATATACAAATGCAATTTGGGTCTTCTCGCTGATATAGGAAGTAATATCCATCTCTCCAGATTGAACAAAATTCCAGTTTTTACCCTCTGGCATAGTAGGAACAGTCAATGTCTCCCAATTAGTACCATCCTTTGTGATTTTAACAGACACATAATCAGGAGTTGCATAGTTCAATGCTTGATTAAACTCCATCTTAAGTGTCTTGCATGAAGTCAAATTCAAAGGAGCAGAAATAAACCAAGACTCAGTAACATGCTTCACACCTGCCACATACGCAGATGCTTTCATACCATATTGAGCTGTTTGTTGCCAAATAGTGCTGACAGCCTCAGGTTTAACTTTGTCATCAATATTCCAAGAACCCATAGATTCTTTGAAATTGATGTAATACACAGTGTCGTTCTGTGCAAACAAGTTTAACGACATAGCCACCACGAAGGAAGCTAATAAGAAAATTTTCTTCATACTGATTGATGTTTAATTTATAATTATTTTAATTCTTTGACAGCTAAGTTCTTGATTTCCCATGTAGCTGAACCCGCAGTAGAACTGGTGTACTTGAAGCCGATGGTAATCTTCTGTCCTGCAAATGCCGACAAATCGAAGTTGCCCGAAGAGATGAAGTCCCAATTAGAACCATCTGGCACAATATAATTGCCACTCTCATCTTGGTTGAATGGAATATGTACCCAATCGCAATCCGTAACATCACCCTCATAGTTCACAGAAATCATCACGAAACATTCCGAAATGAAATCTACGCCATACTTGCGTGCTTGCTCAAATACAAGGATAGGCTTAGAAGCCTCCATGAGGTCAATATATGGAGATACAAGCCAAGACTCAGACTCATTGTTAGCACCACCAGCGTATGCAGATGCCTTCATACCATAAATAGCAGTAGGTTGCCAAACGTATGACAATGGACCCGTGAGCAACACATTTTGAATAGTAAAATCACCTTGGCTCTTATCCGCAAATGTCTCTGCAAGATATACCGCAGTAGAAACGGTCCATTCAGTACCCGTATTGAGGAATGTAGAAATCTTTTGTTTGCTCTCCTTGATCACGTACCAATCGGTTCCGTTGAAAGAATAGCGACCTGCCTCCAACACACGGCTGGCATTGCGATAAACAACCAAATAAGTCGTACCAAACGAAGCAAATGGGAATTTATTCTTTAATAACTTAGGAATAATACGTTCAGGACGATCCAACACCTCTACCTCAAGCAATTGATAATCAGCAGGAGTCAATACTAATGGAGTAACACCATCAGCAGTAAACAACTCAATATTTCCGTTGGAAACAACAAACAATTCTGCATGCGTACCAACCGATGTTGTATCTACAGTAGGAGCATTTGGAGTAGATTCACCCATGAAAGAACAAGCTGTGTATGTATATTCGCCTGCATACATAAACGTAATTGACTCCTTGCTAAGATTAGACTGATCCACACCCATAGCAAAAGAAACAGTATATACTCCCATACGTGGGTTAGGGAAATAAGTGGGTAAAATAACCTTGGTAAATCCCTCTACCAAACGCTCCACATGCAAAGCCTGCAGCTCTTCATCTGTCAGGTCATTGTACAACGACTCTGGGTCATACGATTTGCGCCATTTAGCATAGTCACAATTGATATATTGCTGATTGGCATTGGCACCAAAATAGAACTCAATACTCTTATTACGTTTGTCAAGATACTTGCTATTCTTATTATCTTGCACGTATTTAGCAAGCGCAGAATAATCATCCTTGCTCAACGTAATTGATTGATCAGTAACAGTATAAGCAGGCTCTGTAGGATTATAATCATATTGAATAGCATAAACACCATCCGCCAACGCACCTGCATAATACTTTTGAATCATACTTACAAGTTTATCCTTGGTAGCAGGGGTGAGGTAAGGAATCTCTACATTGTTACCCCATACATACGTATATGCTTCATCTGCCACATTGAAAGTCTCAATAGTATTCAACATTGCCATATATTCAGGCGCAGGATTGTACATTTGAAATGCAATCTTCACATTGCTACCTTCGTCCAAATAGGAGAATTTATTGGCTATAAATGCAGGCAAATAATATGCTGCTACTGAATCAGACTCAAAATACTTGAGTGAATCTACCAACAGGAGTTTCTGATACGCTACTGAATCAAGTTCCAAAGATAAAGCAATTGCCTGATTCTCAGGATTATTCACGATCGCTGTATAATCAGCAGAAGTAAGGGTATAATTGACTGTTCTTACATCCTTAATAGTCACTTCATCTTTTCCAAAATGCCCTTCTAATTGATTCATAGACCAATCTTGGCAAGAAGCAAATACCAATGAGAGTGCAATTAATGTGTATTGAAAAATTCTTTTCATTGTTGTTAATTTTTAATGGTTTATGAAATTAGAATGCAAGTTTCAAACGCAAATTGAATGTACGACCATACGAATAGAAGAAAGAGATATTATCCATATTCGCCTCTCCACCTGTAGAAGAAATAGAAGATGGGTTCCACGCCTTCTCAATATAGTATTGGTCAAGGATATTATTGACATTGCCAGAGATGGTTGCTTCGCATTTTCCAATCTCGAAACGGTAACTTGCACGTAAATCAAGCGTACCACCTACAGGCAATATCAAAGGCTCAATAACCGTCATTGACTTACCTACATTCAAATTGCTACCATTGAAACTATAGTAACTGTAGTTGCGTGCCTGCAAGGTATATTCGCCACCGATACGGAAGCCCTTGAAAGGTTTGAAGAGTACGCCGAAGTTTGCTGTTGTTTGTGCAGAACCTCCCACATGAATACCCTTCATATTAACCATTGCCCATGCGTGATCCTCCGCACCAATAGCAGAAGCAGGAGTACTGGTTACACCATTTTGCTTCTCATTGAATGCCAGAGGTGTACCCTTTTCATCATACATATATCCCTTAACGCTATCGCTATCCCAGGTCCAATCACCCCAAGAGAACATTGCACTCAACTCCAACCACTTGGTAGGACGTGCCTTGAACTCCAACTCAATACCCATGTGACGAGCATTTACACCTGTCATATTCATAAAGTAATCCTCTTGTTGGTCAGTAGTTCCTGTCTTGGTCATCGTTTTATCCAACCATTCGGTAAAATAGCCATTCACCATCAAGTTGATATAATCATTTTGGAAACCATAACCAACCTCAGCACTTGCAACTTGCTCGTTCTTGGCATTAATATTTAGCACATTACTGGTGTTAGATGACATAAATGCACCGTAGGAGAATTTAGGAGCACGTGAAATATAACCCACATTGACAAAAACGTTGTTATATGAGTTGATATTGTAGTTGAAACCTGTTTTGATTGTACCACCCGCAAAACTTACAACAGGAGATTCATTGTTGGTTTCATCATAATAGAAGTGGTCAATACGCTTGTAACTGGTGCAACTAACCGAACCACTGACAAATGCTGCCCAATCACCTTTGTTGTACTCGGCTTGGGCAAACACACCCTCTTGCATCACACGACCCTCATAGTCACGATATACCACATCGCCAATGCCCAATTTCTCATTGCGCCAATTCACATCACTTGCATGATAGTTAAGAGTAGGATCTACACTGGTAGAACGAGTAGCATCAATAAAATACTCACCACCCATCAAATCAGAAATCACGGCTTGGTGAATACCATTATAATAACGTACATCAAGACCTGCATAAAAATCTATACAGTCTTTGAAATTAGTGGAATACGTACTCATCAAACCTACCCAGTTGTGATAGTTGCGATTCTCTGCAATAATCAACTGTGAACCAGTATAATTATCGGCATTGTAGCGAGGATCACTTTTATCTGTTACCAACGCATTCTCCGACATTACTTTTCCGTAGTCAAAAGTACCATTCTCGCGACGGAACGTAGTCGTTAATACACCGTTATACGCACCACGAGTCAAGTCGGTATATGAATAACTGGAATTAACACCAGGCTCAGCTGTATTACCAAAACCACGACCAATACTTACGTAAGCAACAGAAGATAAACTGGACTTATGGTCAATCTGCCAAACATGGTTCAACGAAATTTGTGGCTTGTGATATTGGTTGTAATCAGAGCCAGACTTTTGATTACCAAAATCATCATAACCATATGTAGCATTATAACGCGAAAAGTGTACACCTTTATCCATGTATTTCTTCACGTTTTGCCATTCTGCCATTGTCAAATGACCTGAACGTTGCCAGTGCTTTTGTGGAGCACCAAAGGCTGTGAAAGACAACTGATGATTCTCACCAATACGCTTGGAGATATTGGCAAAATAATTGAATCCCTCAAAGCTCGTACCTTGTATATAGCCATCTCCCCATGTACGGGAACCTAACAAGGTGATTGCCCAACCATTAGTCATTAGACCTGTACTAACAGAGAACGCTATTTTATTATATCCGTCATTACCCATTGCGTATGACAAGAAGCCACCGCGTTTGGCATCAATACCTTTGGTAACCACATTGATAGTACCACCCACGGAAGGCGCACTAACCTTACTTGCTCCCAAACCACGTTGTGTTTGCATGACAGAAGTCACATCACTCAGTCCTTGCCAGTTAGACCAATATACGGAGCCATTCTCCATATCATTCATCGGAATACCATTGACCATAACTGCCACGTTCTCAGAAGCAAAACCACGCATATAAATCTCGGAGTCACCCCAACCGCCACCTTGTTTGTTGGCATGTACACCAGGGGTATTCTTTAGGACTTCAGGAAACTCTTGTCCACCAAGACGCTCCTCAATTTCAATGGCTGCTACTTGACTAACTGCAACTGGAGTCTTACGTTGAATAGCCATCTGACCGACAACGGTAACATCTTCCAGAGCAACCATCTCCGCAGACATTTCAATCATTCCTAAATCCGCATTTTTACCTACTGTTACCTCCTTAGTCGTGTAACCCACATAAGAAAATTGCAGTACCGCATTATCTGCTACTGACAGAGCAAAGTTGCCATCAAAATCGGAGATAACTCCATTGGTAGTACCTTTTTCAACAACAGAGACACCAATCAATGGCTCACTATTATCGTGGTCTATCACCGTACCACTTACTGTAACTCGCGCAAAACTGGTAATAGATACCAACACGCTCATAAAAAAGATAATTATTTTTTTCATATACATTGAATTAAAACAAATTTAGTATCCCTTTATGAAGTCCACAAAACGCTCCCAAAACGTTTTCTTGCGAACGATATTGTACGCAGGTTCTACATCATAGTCCACATCGGTGTCATCCAATGCCTCCTTAATGTGAATCTCCAGCAAGTCAGCATACGCACGGAAACCATAGTCTGTCAAGTGAATACCATCCACCGTACCCTCCATATCTGGACCCGTTTGTCCCTCGTGCGTCATATGATACATACCCTTTGGATTCTCAGCAACATGCTCATCAAATCCGCGACGGAAACACTCATTCTTTTGTGGCAAATACTCCGCGTGATAACTATCATGGCGAGTATAAGGGTACATCAGACCATCCACCATAATAATAGGCACCTCAGGACGAAGCGTACGCAAAATCTTAACAAAATCATAAGTCGCTGTATCACAACGGTCTTTGGTGCAGTTGGGCACAGGATCTAAGACATAGCAGATAGCGTCCTCTATGCTTGCCATAGCTTCAGCGATATAGAAATCCATGCGCGCTTGACCTGATGTAGCAAGATTCACGCACTCCAAATTAAAATCGCGTTGAATCATCGCTGTGGGCACCATACCTGTACGACTGGCACATCCACCTTGCTGAATACTGGTACCATAGATCACAATCTTACCCATTGAACGTGGATTATCCACTTGTGGCTGAATCAGTTGTGCAGTAGAATCTACACCAATCTGCAACCAATTGATACCATCATACAATGGTAGATAAATCATATATTCGTGCATCTCTCCATCCATATGATCCACATATAGCTTCGATTGAATGGAGTCTGCCTTAAAATTCTTCTCTTGTGGGCGAGCGGTATTCACATATTCCCATTTACCAGTCTCTTCGTTAAGACGATAGAGGTCTGTACCTTTGATACCAGTCATCGCCATGTGTTGCATATGGAAGTTGTTCTTCAAATTCCATTGTGCTGCAATACGCTTGCTATCAGTTGCAAAACGTACAGCTATACCAGATGAATGGTCGTACAACCACTTTTGATCTTTGCGACAACTATCCATATATGCCTGAGGCAAACGGGTGTACGGTTCGGAGGTATTGTCCCAACCTTTGTTGATAATACGGAACTTGGAGGCATCCTCATAGCGGAAACCTGGCAATGCATCTGCAGATACTGCCAACGAAACCAATAGCAATGCTGCTACTGATAGGATTTTTACGTATTTCATAATATGTCGTATTTTGGTTATTTGCATTGACTCCTATTCATATCCGCATGCGCGGGCGCATACGCACGCATACATAAACAAAGTGAATAAGGTGTCTTGCCCGAGGGCAGAAACACCTTATTTACTCATGTTCACATCTAATTAGATAGACTTCTTAGCTTGCTCTGCGATTGCTTTGAATGCAGCAGGTTGGTTCATTGCCAAGTCTGCAAGGACTTTGCGGTTGATTTCGATACCTGCTTTCTTGAGTGCACCCATCAATTGGCTGTAGCTCAAGCCCTCCAAGCGTGCGGCAGCGTTGATACGTTGGATCCACAATGCACGGAAGGTGCGTTTTTTGTTCTTACGATCGCGATAAGCGTACTGGAGACCTTTCTCCCAAGTGTTTTTGGCAACTGTCCAAACGTTTGCACGGCCACCAAAATTGCCTCGTGTGAGGCTCAAAATCTTTTTACGACGGTTGCGCGAAGCAACGTGATTCACTGATCTTGGCATAGTTTTACTACTTTTTAATTTGGTGGTTAATAATTAACGGAGAACCAACATTTCGCGAACAGAGCGCAAGTTTGTTGAATCTACCAATGCAACGTGAGTCAAGTTGCGTTTTTGTTTTTTGGTCTTCTTTGTCAGAATGTGACTCTTGTAAGCGTGTTTACGCTTGATTTTGCCCGTTCCGGTAAGAGCGAATCTTTTTTTAGCACCGGAATTAGTCTTTACCTTTGGCATTTTGTTGATAATTTAAATTGTTAATATTTATTTTAAGTCTCAGGCAGCCATTGGTGGCCCTACGACTATTTCTTTGGAGCGATATTTACAATCATGCGCTTGCCTTCCAATTTGGGCATAGCCTCGACTTTGCCATACTCTTCCAGGTCATTGGCAAAGCGCGCAAGCAGCAATTCGCCTTGGTCTTTGAACAAAATACTACGTCCGCGGAAGAACACATACGCCTTTACCTTGTTGCCATCCTTCAAGAACTCTTGCGCATGCTTCAACTTAAAGTTGTAATCGTGCTCATCCGTTTGAGGTCCAAAACGAATCTCTTTAATCACAACTTTCGCAGAGTTTGCCTTTATCTCTTTCTCCTTGCGTTTCTTTTGATAGAGGAATTTCTGATAATCCAATATGCGGCACACTGGGGGCACGGCATTGGCGGAAATCTCTACTAAGTCCAAGTTCATATCATCCGCCATGCGCATCGCTGCTTCATACGAATAGATACCTTGCTCTACATTGTCGCCAACAAGGCGAACTTCTTTAACGCCACGTATTGCATCATTGATGCGATTGGGCATTTCTTTTTCTACACGACCACGACGTTGTTGTGGACCTTTTTGTGGATTTGCTATAGTTTTATCCTCCTAATTAGTTATTAAAAAAACGCGTTTTGACTGCGAAAACACATCCTTTCACAATCAGCGTGCAAAGGTACTGCTTTTTTCCCATTCTACAAAATATTTTCGATAAAAAAGTAACATTTTTTATCAATTTGCATACTTACACCATTATTTTTGAATTTTCTTGTTCGATTTTTTGCGTATATGACAAAGATTTAGTAACTTTGCAGGTCGAAATTGACTTAGTGTGCACTTAATTGAAATTCAAACAACCAATTATATGAAACTTATCAAACATTTTTCTATGATTCTATGCGCAGCTGCCTTCACCTTGTTGGTGGCATGCGAAATGGCTATTCCTCCATTTGGTCCTATTGACCGTCCTGACAACGGCGAGTTGCCTCCACCTGTTGAGGCACCAGACACCATCGGATGGAATATCCCTGCCGAGGCAATTACCGTAGCACAAGCACGAGAAATTTGTATGGGGCTTGAGAGCGGTGAAAAAACGGATACCAAGTACTATGTCATGGGATACGTGAAGAAGATTCACAGCAAACATGCAGATGGTGTAACCAACTATGGTAACGCACAATTTTATATGGAAGACGTCAAAGGTGCTAATTCGGGAGATGATTTCATGGCATACCAAGTATATGGAGTCAATAACCAAAAGATTACTGACCCTAATGCAGTGCTTGTTGGCGATTTCGTAATCGTTTATGGCACACTCACCAACTATATGGGTACATTCGAAACTACGGGTCAAGGTTCAGCACATATTTGGAAGAGTACCAACCCACTACTTAACGAGCCGCAAGAGCCGCAAGAGCCTGAAGTTCTTGAGATTCCAGAAGAGGCAAAAGCATGGAACATCCCTGAGGAGGCTATTGACGTAATCAAAGCACGAGAGATTTGCGCAGGATTGGCAAGTGGAGCAACCACTGGCACCAAGTATTACGTTATGGGTTATGTAAAGAAACTGCATACCAACCACGCTTCGGGAGTATCTGGATACGGCAATGCACAATTCTACATGGAGAATGTCAAGGGTGCTAACTCGCAAAACGATTTCATAGCATTCCAAGTATATGGTATCAATGGCACAAAGATCACAGATCCTAATTCGGTTGCGGTAGGCGATTTCGTAGTCGTTTATGGAGAGCTCACCAATTATATGGGCAATACCTATGAAACTGTTGGACAAGGAAAAGCTCATATTTGGAAATCGACCAACCCATTAATGGTAGAGACCAAGCCAGAGCCACAAGAGGTTAGTATTTTAGACATATCTTTGGGCGAGAATGGTGCTATCAAAAAATTCGGTGTAGCAAACATTGACCCTGAGACATCTACTTGGGCATACAACCGCAAAGGACTTTGCACGCAAATCAGTGGTGAGAACAACGAAGATTGGCTTATCTCTCCTGCATTGGATTTGGCAGGCATGTCTGAAGCATCGTTAAACTTCTCGTATAAGTTCTCGGCAGCTATTCCTGCTGAACTGCAAGAGCAATACACTGTTTGGGTATCCAACGATTATGACGGAAACGTTGAGAATGTGAAGAATGCCACATGGGTACCATTGACTGGGTTCTCATACGAAGCTACATCATATACCGACTCAGGAGTTCTCAGTTTGCCAGAAGACATGATTGGTGGTACTTGCTATGTTGCTTGGAAATACAACACGCAAGAGGTTAGCCACACATGGTCGCTGAAGAACATCGTTGTCAAAGCAATGACCAAAGTAGAATAAAAGCGACAATACATATCCCGACAAAAAAAGAGGGTGAGTCAGTATTTTGACCCACCCTCTTTTATTTCTATTTATCAGTGCATGATTTTGTATATCAGTTCTTTCCACAAGTCTGCATCTTTCGCGCTGGGGTTATTAATTCCCTTCAAACGTGCATCTGTTTCGCGGAAATAGCCAATGATAGCAAAGGTCTTACCTGCGGAATAGCGTTTGGCTGCTGCGGCATAATCCTTCACAAAGTAAGGATTTATGCCCAACGCACTGGCTACTGCTCGTTCGCTTTTATCGGGTAAGTAGTGATAAATCATCAAGTTAGCAAAGAAGCCATATAATATACCCAACTCTTTCACCATAGGGTGGTCTTTGGAAGAAGCGAAATATTGCGTTATACGGTTGGCTTTCACCACATCGCTTTTTATCAATGCATCTTGCAATTCAAACACATTAAAATCCTTTGATATACCGATATTACGTTCTACCAATGCTGCGTCAATCACTTTCACTCCCTCTGGGCGACCATCTATCAGTTTCTGCAATGCCCCCACAACCTGTGTCAAGTCGGAGCCAATACTATCTGCCAAAATCTTCGTTACCTTATCATCAATCTGTACTTCATCCCCATTGGCTTTCAGTTCCTTGTTGCGTTGTGCCACATAGTCACGAATCCATTTCTCCACCTGATAATCTTTGAGCGGGTCGGACTCCATCAGCACGCCACCTTTCTTTTCCCAGTTCTTGAACAATGCCAAGCGTTTATCGGGCGAACCATATTTGTAGCAGAAAACCAATATAGTGGATGGCTGTGGATTATCCATATACATGGCCAGGGCATCCCATTTCTTGATGTTCTGTGCTTCTTTCACAATGATTACTTTGTATCCACCCATCATGGCAAACCCACGCGCCGCACCAATCACAGGCGACACATCGCCACTGGACAGGTCTTTGCCATAAATGATTGTTTGGTCAAACTCGCGTGCCATTTCATCCAACACGTTCTGCTCAATATAGTCTGCTACCTTATCTATATAATAAGATTCTTTACCACAAAGCATATATGCAGGTGCATACTTGCCCTGCTTCAAACCAATCATCACTTCTTCGTACTTCGCCATAGTAGAATATCACTTCTAATACATTAAACTTTCGACAGTTTTAGAATCACATCGCAAAGGTACTACTTTTTTCTGACACACACAAATATCACTGCAAAAAAATATCTTTTAGTACTAAATTTACGTACCAAATCTCTTGTAAATTACGCACAATAGACGCACTATTCACGCACAATAAACGGACAATAAGCGCACTATTCCGACCACTTCCCTGACGAATGATTAAAACTGAAAAAGGTTTACACTATTCCTAAAAAGGTTTCTTAAGAATCGTCACTTTTTGATAGGTTTCCTAAAAAGGTTGTTAGGTATCCTAAAAAAGTTGATAAATTTCCTTAATAGGTTATTATTTGGCGATTCGGGTGCAAAGGTAATACATTTTCCTGATATATACAAATGGTAGTTTGTTATTTTATTAGATGATAGTATTACCTTCCTCTCTCTGCCACGCGTGGCAGAGAGAGGAA
>JAZNMH010000002.1:0-8076 GCA_045579505.1 Paludibacteraceae bacterium | reverse complement strand
GCACTTGTTGCCATTACTAATAAACTTATCCGTCAAGCATTCGCTGTTGTTAACAATAATCAACCTTACATTGATGGATATGTATCAACTTTTGCATAAAAATCGCTTTTTTTGTTAAAAATTTATTATAGTTCGTCAATTCAAAGGGTGTATTTTGTTGGGTTGAAAGAATGTGCTTGGGCACATTGACAATCCCAAACAAAATAGGGTAGTTGATAATGAAAACAAGTATCAACTGATATATAAATCTAAAAAAGAGCGACACTGGCGTGCCACTCTGAATGTTTACACAACGGAATATCATTCCACTTTTTTTATGTTATTCGATAAATACCAAGTTACTGTCACTTCTTGTACTCCTGCTAAGTCATCAGGATTGATATCTAAGGAGCTTTCATCTGCAAACTTACTCTCGCCAGGTGCCATACTTCGTACTTGCGAATAAAATTCTACGTCCATTGCACGGTAGTCAATATTCTTTACTAATCCTAAACTACATCCTGCAGCCTTTGCCATGATTTTTGCTTTTTCTGTGGCATCTTTCACCGCCTTTTCTAACATGCGCAATTCAGCAGGACGAGCATCTTTAACGGTATAGCCAATATTAATTTCAGCATCATTTAAAGAAGTTCCTACAGCCTGTACAATTTTAGACAACAACTTATTATCCATTGGCAAGTCTATTTTTATACGCTGGTCAAGTTCGTATCCCACAAACTCTCGATAGAGAAAATTGCCAAATTTATCATATTTTGGTTCCTCTTTTTTCTCAATCTCAAAACGCTGTGTTTTTGGTAGTTTCTTATCCAATCCGTTCTTAGTAACTATATTTGACAACTCATTTAGATTTAATTGTGCTAATTCATAGAGCTGAGGATAGGTTCTACCAATTGCACGAATAGATACAGTTAATCGTGTTACATCTGGCGCAACATACGCTGCACCCTTGCCCGTTACAACTATGGTTTTAGCTTCTTTTTCTGACATGATTTTTTATTTTTTTGGTTAATTATTATATTCCTTCATCAATAGGATATGTTTCGTCATATACATCAGAAAGCAAGCGATTAGAGTCTTTTACTATCCAATGTGGTGTTGGTTGAACATACTTAGCATTGCCACCTAATAGTGCAGCTGTTAGCGGTGATAAACATGAAGTTTCACCATTATAGGAAACGTGTTTATTATCAACAATAAAACATGTCTTATTTTCATCGTGTTTATAAATAAGAATATCAGATTTCTTTAGCCCCATTTGATAAAAATCTAATGCAGGACGTTTGGTTTTTGATTTTTCTTGTGCTGCTTTATCTTCAGGAGTAAGTTCATCTTCTATCTCTTTTGTAATTTCAGCAGTTACGTCTTCATGCTGAAAAAGTTCAAGGATAGCAATTGCTTGTTCTGGAATAATGCGAAAAAACTCTCGATTCGCATTTACACGTTGGGGTGCAAAAGCAGTATGTAATGCTTTTTCAATTTTAGCACATTCGCTTTTTTTAACATTGCATGCAAACTTACAATCAAATGGTAATGGAACACCAGTTGTGTACAACTCTTTTAGTCGCGCCTCAATGTTTTTACGTTCTGTCATTCCTATCTTAACAATTCCAGGCATGCATGGATTTGTTAAGACATAAACAATACCTTGTTCTTTCATAATATTATCGTTATTTTGATGATTTTACTTTCACCCTGCAAAGGTACAAAATTTATCGCATATATGCAAATAAGTTATGCTATATTTTTTCTTAAGCCATCGCCAATGCCCTTCGACCTGCATCAGTCATCTGTCCGCGCGCTTCGAGGTCGGCGCAGCGTTGTTTATTGAGTTCCGTCCAATGGCTGCGTTTGCGGCGTGGAGAGAGGCGTTGCGCCAAACGACCATCGGGCAAACGCTTCAATGTAGAATCTATCCAACCAAAGCACAATGCTTCCTCCACCACATCTATATACGGCAAACAAGCAGCCGAACAGGGTGGGCGTTTGCTGCGATACATGGCTATCCAACATTCTTTTGCCTCTTCGCCATGCTCCAGCAGCCAATTACGCAACTGATCGCGGTGGGTAAATTCAAGTAGGGTAGTGATTTCCATGGTTTTACTTTTCTACTTCACCTTTCCATGAGTTGAAGCCAGTGTTGAGCTCTACTACTTTGTATTTTTCTTGACTTAGAAGCTGCGCTGCTTTTTTGCTTCGATTGCCAGAACGGCAGTAGAGGGCAATGGTTTTGTCAAGCGGTAGTTGCTGCTTACACTTTGGCAGGAAATCGGCTTGTGTGACGTCAATAAGTATTGCGTTAGGTATATGCCCCGCCTCATATTCACTCTGGGTGCGCACATCCAATAAAATCACATTGCTGTCTTGGATAATCTCAGCAAAGGTGGCTACGTCCACAGATTGATACATTGCTCTATTAGGCTGACATCCCACAAGAGCGCAAATAGTCGTAAGTACTCCAAGTATTCGTTTCATAATCATATTTTTTTAATTAGCAGTTTAGTGGACAGTAAGCAATCTGATTATGGTTATTTCTGGTGGCACACCAATGCGAATGGGTAGGGTACAGCCAAGACCAGTGTTGATGTGCAGCGACTGTCCTCCGCTATGATACCACCCTTCGGATTCGGTGAACATAAGCGAGGAGATAGGATAGCCAAATACTCGCACTTGTCCAGCATGGGTATGTCCGCTGAGGGTCAGTGGGATATCGGTGGTAGGCACTACCTCTCCTCGCCAATGCGATGGGTCATGCGTCAGCAATATTTGCAGTCCATCGCCTTTCGCCAGCGGGGTCCCCGAAAAATCTGCTGATTTTTGGGGTGCTCTATCGCCTAATAGCCTTATCGCCTTCATAAGATCTCCTCGGGCGATTGTCTGAAATCCTTGCCCCTGACAAGAAGTATTATCCACGCCAATGATTTGCAGATAGGTGCTATCGCGCTGAATATAATAGGACTGATTGCGAAGCAGTTGCCAACCTAATGTATCGCGTTGATATATTGTCAATTGATTGACTTTTTCCTCTTTCTCTGCGTCCGTTAGACCGTGGTGGTAAAGAGCAAAATCGTGGTTACCCAATACGCTCATAATACCATCTTTGGCATGTAGTTGGCGCAGCATATGGGTAAATGGAATAGCCTCCTCTACGCCAAAGCCGACAAAGTCGCCTGTGAAGCAAATGAGGTCGGGTTGTTGGGTGTTGATAGTGTCGATTATACGTTGCAAGAAGTCTGGCGAATCAGTAAATGAGGATAGATGTAAGTCGCTGATATGTACAATCTTGTATCCATTGAAGGAAGAGGGTACTTGCGGAGATGTATAACTGGTTTCGGTTACACGCAACTGCTTTCGCCCAAACCAATAGCCATAGAGCATAGTACCCATGAATAATACCAAGAGTGCCAGCCCTGTATATGCAAACGGCGCAAAGGGCATGCTGTGATGACATAGGCGTGCTATTATCCAGCAAAGCAGCCATACCAGAGCAGGGCAGAGTAGTAGCACGATGGTGCAGAATATGAGGAAGGAGATAAACATGGTAGAGCTATTTTATTGCGTCATTGTGTTCTTGCAATACATAATTGGTATTTCGCCCACCTTCACCAGAATCGCGGAGTATGCCTTTTTGTACTAAGTCTTGGATATCACGCAAGGCAGTGGCAGACGATGTATGCGTCATCTTTGCCCATTTGCTGGTATTGAGTTTACCTTCCAATCCATCCCATAGGCGGTTGATGATCTTCACTTGTCTTTCGTTGAGTGGGGTGGCTACATGTTTCTGCCAAAAGAGAGTCTTCTGTACGACACGCCGTACACGCGTTTGCGCCGTGGTGATAGCATCTTCCATTGCCTCAAGGAACCATATTAACCAAGGAGTGATATCCATACCATGTTTGCCGATATACTCCAGTATCTCGTAATATCCTTTCTTATTGCGCAGTATAGCGGCTGACATACTGTAGAAGCGTTGCGATGAGCCATCAGCACGAGCCAGCAGCATATCTGTGATGGTGCGTGTCAAACGACCATTTCCGTCGTCAAAGGGGTGGATATTGACAAACCATAGGTGTGCGATTGCAGCTTTTAAGACGGGGTCGATACTCTCCTCGCTGTTCACCCAACGCAGGAACTGTTCCATCTCTTGTGGCAGGCGCTCGGATGGTGGCGCTTCGTAATGTACTTGCTCTTTGCCTATTGCGCCCGACACGACTTGCATAGGATCCGCACCTTGTCGCCATGCGGCTACGGTGATGGCGATGATGCCACTACGACCTGTGGGGAATAGAGCAGCATGCCAATTGAAGAGGCGCTCTTCGGTGAGAGGTGCATGGGCATGTTGTACCGCATCCATCAATACTTGCACCACACCTTCGGTGTAATGATCTGCTTCTGGCATACCTGCGGTGTCTAATCCCAAATGGCGAGCTACGGAAGAGCGCACATGATCAGGATTGAGCAGCATGCCCTCTATCTCAGCGTTGCGCAGGACATCTTCGGTCATGACCTCCAATGCGTTATGGCTTTGTGTATCAAAACCCAGCGAACTCATCAATCCTAACAACTGCCCTTGCTGTTGTCGTACACGTGCTAATAGGGAGATGATATTACTATCATTCCAACAGAAATGTGGCCACTGATCGTATTGCCATATCCATACAGGGTGCGTCATAATCCAATCGCTTTATGATGTGAATAATTTTAATTTTCGCTGCAAAGGTAGTGTTTTTTGTTGATATATGCAAGTTTTGATGCGAAAAAGTGTATTATTTACGTCATTTTATGAGGTGAATGTAGATTAGGGTAGGGTGTAAGGTGTAAAGGCGGGAATGAAAAAGAGCAACACGCAAGCGTGCCACTCTGAATGTTTAGAGAATAATATATTGGCGAAGAATGTCACATGTTTTATTGTATTCTTCTAAATAAGTCTGTACTCTTTCTTTATCGGTCATGTGATTATTTCCCAAAAGTATGTCGTGGAATCTTCTTGCTGCATTGTTGTATGTATCTTCAATGGTTTTTCTACAATGTGGATTATCTTCTCCTCCTCTCAAAGCAATCATTCTAAGATATTCATGCATCACTCGTTCAAATTGTTTTTGATACAATCTGTCTAAAGGAATAAATGTCTTATATATGAAGATGTTGGGATTATCCTTACTTATTTTTCCTAGACAAAGACCATCAAGATTGAGCATTCCAGAATTATGACATTCGGAATCTGCTTTGATTTGTTCGTTATCACTTACAATTTTACTACCTAATTGAAGTGCACCTGCATTTCGAGATAGAAACAACGCTATTTTGTATTGTTCAGCTTGTTCATCTTTGATGAATCGCTCATAATAGCGTTTGAAGAAATGCGCTTGAAAAACACTAATGACTAATTTATATCTAGATGTCATAATGTCTTTTTTTGGTGCCATTGTGATAATTTCTTTTCCACCTTTTCCCTCGTATTCACAAAAGACTGTTACTTCAGGATTGTTCCAGCATGCATGCTTCTTTATTATTGTTAGATATGTATACTTATTTTGGCTTTTGGGATGTGTATAGAAATCAAAATGTCGCCATGGATATACACGAGATTTTTGTGCATTCTTGCAGATCTTTGCTTTTATCGCAACATCATAATACTCTTTAACATCACGAATATCTTTTAGGATTTCGCGATATATTTCTTCATATGACATTGTGGAAAGAAGCATAAGTCGAATTAGAAGTCAATTGTATAACTCGCAGAGTTTTTACCTTCTGCTTTCAATGCAAATGGTCCATTGTTTTTAGAAACCTCAATTTGACAAGTACCTCCTTCATTATATTGAATAGAAGCTCGAAATCCCTTTTTGACAGAACCAATGGTTATAGTCCAAACTCTTGAAGGCGAATCCTTTTCTTTTGTAGTTATCATTCCATTTATGTCCGCATAAGTTACACCTCTAAAATAGTGTAACTGGCGCGTTGTGGTAATTGAATACTTTACATAATATTCATCACTATTATTAGGAGTATTTCTCTCCTCACAAGAGATCATAAACAATGATACAGATAATAACAGAAGAATAATTTTTAAAATCTTTTTCATAATTGTATTATTTGTTTTTTAATAATTTCTTAGCAATAGTCATCTATACTATCTGGTCCATCCCATTCTAAGTCCTGAGCTCTTGTGTATGCTGCACGAACTCCATTCTCCTCAAAAAATGTTCCTTTAGAGGTATGGATAAACACTTCTCCGTTCCATTCAATCTCAGACAGAGCATAATTCTTTATTCCACCTGGTATCTTTGTTGATACAATGATTTTATCTTTATATAAAGTAAATTCAAACACTGTTGATGCACCATAGTTAGTTGTCACATATATTTTTTCTGCTTTTAGATTATTGAAATAATCTTGCAATGGTTGATTTGAAATCTCAGTAGGACAGCATGGGAACTCTGGATTAGTATGAGGAGCCCATCCTTGTTGAACCGCATATTTATTAGACGTTTTAAATAAATTAGGTAGTTTCACATCCTCATCTTTTATTTGAGGTTCTTCATTCGTCTTACTATGATACTCTAAAAACTCTTTGCCCCAAAAATCCTCATCAAATTTAGATGCTTCTATAGGTTCTCCCCAACCATCTTCCATGTGTGATTCTTGGTCATTTATCGGTGTGTCCAATACATCATATTGGGTTTTATTATTTACGCTTTGATATTGACTTTCATTTTTTAGAGGCGCTATAGCAGTTGGAATCCATGTGCCAAATTTTTCATTAAATATCCAATTACCGATACCACCAGTTCTCGTATTATTCTTTATCAAATGTAGTTCGTGTAAATGTTTCAAATTGTTAAATGATATTCTCGCTTCTTCTGCTGATACCGCCCCCATCCATGAAAGATTGATATCTTGAGCACGCTGCGCTAATATTTCAGGATTCTCTATAAATTCCGGAAGTGTACAATAATAGAGTATCTTTCTCAAAGTTAATGGATTATTAAGAGCATTTTCCAATTTTGTCACCCATCTCAAATTCTCGGGTCGATTATTCTGGCGATTTGTATCTATATGATCAACAACCAACTGATTATTTTCTGGTTCTCCTAGAAATGCAAATGCTACAATACGATGCACTACCTCTCCGCAAAAAGCACAATACCCTTTATCATTTGGTAATCCAAAAGTCCATTTGTTATCTTTGGGTCTAACTCTATTAGATTTTGGATGACGCATGATGGCGCCATTATCGCGCACGGAGTAATGTTCGCCTTTGTAGTCACAATCTTTGACTTCACTAAAGTATTCGTCTGGCGTAATCATACGATTTTCCTGTCAAATTATATAAAACTTAGTGTCATTTTTGCCAAGGCATAGACATTTTCATAAATTTTTTGTTGCCTTCTATTGTACTATATCTCCACATTTGACCAGTATGCACATTTAGGAGAAAGCACATGTGCGAATTTTCACCACTCATATACAATTGATAATTTACTTGAGTTGTATCAACTACCTCATCTGTTTCTTTCTTTATCTCTTCAAATTCCTTTTTTAAGATTCTGTATTTCCACACTGTTCCTGTATATTTATCTACTAAAAAGGCAAGGCTACTTTTTGCAGAAGACTGAATAAATTCATATCTAACATTAATCAATTGCGTTGAAACAGCAGAAGAATTACTAACTGAAACATAATTTGAATAACTTTGTGCTTCAAGTGTTATAACAGCCATTAAACATAGTATTAAAATTACCAAATTCTTATTCATAATCGTATATTTATTGTATATGAAACAAACATTTTACTTTTACCCTGCAAAGGTACAAAATTTATCGCATATTAGCAAAAATCTACATGATTTTTTGTACGTGCTGTGCACTTTGTTCGAACGAACTAATGCACAATAGTATAACATCTGTGCACTTGTTTTTATTGTTATAAATTATATTGATTAAAACTGAAAAAGGTTTACACTATTCCTAAAAAGGTTTCTTAAGAATCGTCACTTTTTGATAGGTTTCCTAAAAAGGTTGTTAGGTATCCTAAAAAAGTTGATAAATTTCCTTAATAGGTTGTTGTCTGGCGATT
>JAZNMH010000001.1:0-21481 GCA_045579505.1 Paludibacteraceae bacterium | reverse complement strand
TGGGTATCTATGATATGTCGGGTAATGTATGGGAGTGGTGCAAAGACTGGTATGCCAGTTCGTATGTAAGCTACGACACCAACAATCCTGTAGGTCCGTCGTCGGGGTCCTACCGCGTGTATCGGGGCGGTAGCTGGAGCTACAGTGCTTCCTACTGTCGCGTTGCCTACCGTAACTACAACTCTCCTGGCTTTCGCGACAGCAACCTTGGGTTCCGTGTTGTTCTTCTCCCGTAGTTTATTGCAGTCCAAACTTTGCCATAAGCTAATCAAAGCAATACAACGAGGCGGAGTGGGCAAGGGACGCAGCCCAAACAACGCCGAGAAAGTATTGCTTTGATAAAAAATGAAACAAATATGCAAGTGAAATTATTTACCATTCCACTATTTGACAACGAAACCGAACTGAATGAGATGAATGGCTTTTTGCGTGCGCAAAAAGTGCTGACCATTGACAAGCAGTTTGTTTCGGTGGGCGAAAATGCGTATTGGTCGTTCTGTATTACCTACTTGCAATTGTCTAAGCAATCTACTATAGCTCAAAATGCGCAACGACCAACGAAGATTGATTACAAAGAAGTATTAGATGTTGCTACCTTTGCGGTCTTTTCTACTTTGCGTACTATTCGCAAGCAGATAGCAGAAAATGAGGCTATTCCTGCCTATGCAGTATTTACAGATAGTGAGTTAGCCGAAATAGCGAAGTTGGAAAATATAGATATGGCTCATTTGCAATCTATACAAGGAATAGGGCAAAAGAAAGCAGAAAAGTATGGGCAAATCTTGTGTGAACAATACCGCACACAAATGGGATTGAATGAGGGATGAAGCGCGTTGGCTTTTTAATAGAGCAAATAGCGGATGTGGATAATCTGCGCCTTGCTTTTTACAAAGCGCAGAAAGGAAAACGCGGAAAAAAAGAGGTAATAGAATATCGTAATAATTTGCAGCAAAACCTGAAGTTATTGCATGAAAAGGTATTGAGTGGTGAAGTGCAGGTGGGGGAATATCACTTGTTTAAGATATTTGACCCCAAAGAGCGTGTGGTATGTGCTGCTCATTTTAATGAAAGAGTACTACACCATGCAATAATGAATGTATGCGCTCCTTATTTTGATAAGCATTTTATTGCTACTACTTATGCCAATAGAGAAAACAAGGGCGTATATAAGGCATTGGAGTTGGCACATTTAGCCACGGCACGGCATATGTTTGTGGCAAAATTAGATGTTAGAAAATACTTTGATACTATCAACCACGCTGTGCTCAAGCAGTTGTTGAAACGACTATTTAAGGATAAATGTTTGTTGCAACTATTGGGAAGAATCATTGATTCATATTCCGTGGAAGAGGGTAGAGGGTTGCCGATTGGTAATTTAACGAGTCAGTATTTTGCCAATTATTATTTGTCGGGACTTGATCATTATGCGAAAGAGGTGTTGGCTGTACCTGTATATATTCGCTATATGGATGATATATTGTTGTTTGGGGATGATAGGAAACGCTTGCAAAAGCAAGTAAATGCTGTGATTCATTATGCTTCAGAATGTTTACATTTGCGGATGAAATCGCCTATTGTGCAACCAACAAGCATACCAATTGCCTTTTTGGGCTATCGGTTGAAAACGAATTATATTGGTCTAACCCAGCGTAGTCGCAAGCGTTTTGAGAAGAAATATGGTCACGCAATAAAGATGTGGGATAAAGGTCGGTGGAGTGAGGAAATGGTGCAGGCGCATGTATTGCCACTACTTGCTTTTGTACGATATGCCTACACTAAGAAATATAGAAATGTGATACTTGAAAAGGTGGAAAATCGTCGGGGTCCAACCGCGTGAATCGGGGCGGTAGCTGGAACAACAGTGCTTCCAACTGTCGCGTTGCCAACCGTAACAACAACTCTCCTGGCAATCGCAACAACAACCTTGGGTTCCGTGTTGTTCTTCTCCCCAAAGCTTATGGCGAAGATGGATGTCTGCAATAAACAGATTTTCTCACCTATCTAACATGTTAGATAAAATGATATTGTTAGATAAAACGAACGGTATTATACCGCCTAAAGAGCGTGTTGGTAGGTCAAGGGATATTGATTCGAAGACTCAATCTTTATACAACTGAACTCAATATAATAATAATCGTTCTTTGACATATTGAATATTTCTATCTATTGCTTTGTCAGAAAAAGAGTCCGTTCTGTTTATAGAAAAGGTGTAAAATATACTGGCAAACAAGTGGTCATGCCATCTTTTTGGTAGTCTTTGGTGTATAGCAAAATGCGATTGCTTATCCGTGAAGAAAAACGTTCGCAGAAGGCATCCAATGACTTGTGGGTCTTATAACCAGAAGATTTAACCTCTATAGGCACAATCTTACTTCCACGCGACAATAAGAAATCTATCTCATAATTGTGTTTGTTATCATCAGGGAATGTATAATAAAACAACTCGTTACCTGCGGTATATAACATTTGGGCTATAAGATTTTCGTAAACATATCCCAAATTAGCTTTCAACTTATCGCTCAATAACTTATCGTAAATCAAGTTCTCTGTATAATCCTTATCCCAAAAAGCAAGAGTAAGGAATAGTCCCGTATCATTCATATACATCTTATAACGGTTATGATTCTTGTTGAGCCCTAAACCTACATTGGGGTCATTAGCATGGTAGGCAAGATTAACCACCATAGAGTCCACCATATCCTGAATAATGGTGTGGGTAGTTTCCGTAGTACGACTATCGGTTGCAGATGAAATCATATAGCGATTAGCATTGCTCGTTAATTGAGAAGGTATATCCATAAATATTCGTGAAGCAATACCTGATGGGTCAATCTTACGAAAATCATCTTCGTATAGTTGAATAATCTCTCGCTTCTTTTCATCCACCTGCTGTAGATTGTTAGTTTGTATATAGGTATCTACCGCTTGTGGCATACCGCCAATCAACATATATAATCGCAAACTACGCATCCATTCACGATGTACCGCTTGCCCCATCGCTCGTTTCATTAAGAATGCTTCGTTCATTGCGTTAGGTGTATGTTCATCATTAACTGCCCAACAAAACTCCTCAAAACTCATCGGATGCAATGTCATGCGAGTTTCTTCAGACGGAATAACAATGTTCTGCACATTTTTCTTAATAGAGAGCAATGAACCTGTTTCTATAAAATCATATCTTCCATCTTTGACTAAGTACTTAATAGCTTGGCGTGCCAAAGGTTGTAATTGTACCTCGTCAAAAATGATAACCGATTCACGTTTGTACAAAGTGCTGTGATAAAGGTTTTGAATTCGAAAGAAAAAATAATCCAAATCATGTGTGTTTTGAAATAGTTCTTCAATCTCATTGGACGCATGCGCAAAATCAACAAGAATATAACTCTTATATTCTCGTTTTGCAAACTCTTCAACTAATGTTGATTTTCCAACTCGGCGGGCTCCTTTTATCAATAATGCGGTAGAACCTTTGCGCTCATTTTTCCAACGAAGCATGTCGTTGTACAATTTTCTTCTGAAGATCATATACTTAGATGTTAAAATACGCTGCAAAGATACTGCTTTTTTTTGATACCGCAAAATCTTTTTACACTAAAACTGCACTAATCGCAAAATTTTTTTTCTCCAAAACTGCACTAATCGCAAAATTTGTGGTCAATATGACAGATACAATGAAATATTCAATATCCAAGAACCCAAATCGAACAAGTAAAACATCAACAATATGAAGAAACCTCTTTTGACATCTCTTTTCTGTTGGGCAATGACAGCCTTTACAGCATTTGCCCAAATGCCGCCTACATGGTGTGACCATGACTTGCGACGCTTGGATTATCCCGACAGCGAGTATTTCACGGGCTACGCCGAAGGTGCACCCACAGGTAGCGAACGCCAAGAAGTTGCTACCCAACGCCTCAAAGATGCAGCGCGCGTGGAAGCCCTATCCACTATCCGCATACATGTCAAGAATAATACCACCAACAACGCCCTCAGCCAAACCCTTCGCTCCAACGAAGGCACTTTCCGTCAATCCATGCGCGAGTTCACTTCCTCTACCACCACAACGGTGGATATGAAAATCCCAGGGCTGCAAATAGAATCATGGCGTAATCCACAGACTGGCACTATCGCTGCTTTTGCCTACGTAAAGAAAAGTACCCTTATCCGCCAATTAGAGAAGCAAATCACCGTAGCCCTCACCAAGGTGGAGATGTCGCTCGACCAAGTGGACCAACTCATCGCCACAGGACAGAAACTGCAAGCGCGTAGCGCAGCCGAAAAAGCATTGCCTCTGTTCGCGGAAGTGGATGAAGCACAGAAACTATTGGTGGCAGTAGATACCGAAGCCACCGAAGAAACACTCATGCTGAGCGAAACACGCCAATTGCAGCAACGCCTCATGGCTATGGTAGCGCAACTCAAAAATGCCCTCACCATCTGCATCAAAGTTCATGCAACAGCATTCGATAGTCCTTATCCTGCATTGCAAGAGGAACTGAAAGGGGCATTGAGTCAATTAGGTTGTAACTTCGTTACCGACCCAAGCACAGCGGATTGGGTAATAGACATTTCTGCCACATCGCGCGAATATAATAAGGTAGCGACAGGCAATGTTACTACCTATTTTGCATACGTGGATGCTACTATATCCATTACCAAGACTGCCACAGGGCAGCGCGTGTATGAAAATATATTTACCGAGAAAGGCGGACATACCCACAATTACCAACAGGCAGCCCGCGATGCCTACAAGTATCTGACACCCAAAATCAGCCAAGTAGTTCGGGAACAAGTAAAGCAGTAAAAAAAGAACACTACATTGCCATAACCTACCACCTGTCATCATCTGGGTGGTATCGTTATGGAAAATAAACATCTGAAGAATGGGTGATACCTTCGGCACAACCTTCGGCACAATCTTCGGCACAATCTTCGCGCGAAGAAACTTTTTGCAAAAAAATACACCCACGCGGGAAGGATAGTAAACACTACACTTCCCGCGTGGTGTATATACTATCATTCTCTCCATATCCTGCATCACTTTCACTTATTATTAACAAAAATACTCAACAAGATACCACAAAAATACTCAATAAAATGCCACAAAAATGCGCAATGATTTGGTAGTGTCATTTATTTTTTATACCTTTGCAGCCAAATTTAATGCAAATATATTATGGCTTACTTACAAAGAATGGTGGATGGACTACTAACTGAGTTATTAGAGTCTTCTGGTGCAGTGTTAATAGAGGGACCAAAATGGTGCGGTAAAACTACAACTGCTACTCAGCAAGCAGCGAGCATATTGCGCCTGCAAAATCCCGACACAAGGGAAGCATACATAGCAACAGCCAAAACAAAACCATCCTTACTTCTCAAAGGCGAAACGCCGCGACTGATTGACGAGTGGCAGATTATTCCACAGCTTTGGGATGCGGTGCGTGTGATGGTGGATGATAGAAACGAGATGGGACAATTCATTCTAACAGGCAGTAATTCTATAGATAACCAAGATATTATGCACTCTGGTACAGGACGAATAGCTCGCCTAAGAATGCAACCAATGAGTCTGTTTGAAACACAAGAGTCAACAGGCGAGATTTCATTGAAAGCACTCTTTGAAAATCCTAACATGGATATAGATGCTATCACGTCTCAGACTAGCATAGAAGAACTAATCTTTGCTGCTTGTCGTGGTGGTTGGCCAGCAGCACATCTGGCTAAAACAGATAGTGCAAAACTCAATGTAGCACGCAACTATATAGATAGTTTATGCTCAATGGATATTTCTACCGTGGATGGTGTGCAACGAAATGAGGAACTTGCAAGAGCAATCCTGCGCTCTTATGCTCGCAATATATCCACTTTGGCAAAAAAGAGCAACATGCTCAAAGATGTCGTTGCAAACTTTGAAACTGTTGCAATGAATACATTCGATAGTTATCTAAATGCTTTTCAGCGACTGTTTGTAATCCAAGACATACCAGCATGGTGTCCTGCTATTCGTTCTGCATCCGCCATTCGTAGTGGCATGAAACGAGAGTTCTGTGATCCATCTATTGCTGTAGCAGCATTAGGATTAACTCCACAAATGCTGGAGATGGATTTGAAGACATTTGGTTTCATTTTTGAAACTATGTGTATTCGTGATTTGAAAGCATATTCACAATCTCTACGAGGTAGTTTGGCATATTATCATGATAGATATGATTTGGAAACAGATGCAGTTTTGCGTATCGCAAACGGTCAATTTGCTTTGATAGAATTTAAGTTAGGTAGTTCTGAAATAGAGGAAGGAGCACAGCATCTCATTGAGGTACAAAACCTTATCAGAGAATATAATAAAAAAGAAAAGCAAGTACCTTTACGTGAACCTGATTTGTTGATTGTTATTACAGGTGGACAACTTGCTTATACTCGCGAAGATGGTGTCAAAGTAATACCATTGGCATGTTTGCGAGATTAAACCTCTTGGCACTCGAAAACTTTTTTCGAAAAAATACACTCACGTGGGAAGCATAGTAAACACTACACTTCCCGCGTAGTGTATATATCGTTTTACACTCCAATATCTCCAATCCTCGGCACAAAAACACCAAAACTCTTTCATGATTTTATACATTATTTAACTATATAATGGATAAAATTCCTCTTTTTTATCCATTATACTTGCATATATTGAATAAAATTACTACCTTTGCAGCGATTTTAAGGGGAAACATATTTAATGCTCTGTATAGATAAAACATAATCGCTATGAGAAATATCATCTTACATCAACGCGAAGAGCGTGATCGATTACTGAGTCTTCCATATATCAACAGGCAAACTACCTATCCTGTTGATGTGTTGCTGCAGAGCCCTATGATTAAACTAATCACAGGACCACGACGCGTAGGCAAGTCAGTGTTTGCACTATTGGCGCTGAAAAACACTAACTTTGCGTATCTAAACTTTGATGATAATCAACTGCTTGCTAATTGGAATGAGGATATTGCTATGCAAACACTGCATGATGTGTATCTTGATTTTCAGTATCTACTATTGGATGAAGTACAAAACTTGCCAAATTGGGATTTATGGGTAACAACACTCTATAGACGTGGATATAATCTCATCATCACAGGAAGTAACGCACGCATGCTTAGCCAAGAGATGGCAACAGTACTCACAGGGCGATATATTCCAATAGCCATGTATCCATTTAGTTTGCCTGAAACGCTACAATGGTATGACATAGACCCAATCAACATTCCTACAGAATCTTCTGCCAAAGTCATCTCAATTCAGGATGACTATTTGCGTTTGGGTGGTTATCCCGAGATAATCAAAACGCGTGCTCTGGCACAAAACTATTTGAGCACGTTATACGATTCGATCCTGCTGAAGGATGTAGCAAAACGCCACAAGATTCGCAATACAGATGGCCTGTACAACTTGGCAGGATATTTATTGGCAAACTTCTGCAACTTGATAACTGCTAATGATATAACTAACGAGTTTGGGCTGAAGAGTGTAACGACTACGCAAAAATTCTTGAATTACTTACACGAGCCGTACTTGTTCTTCTATCTGCAACGCTTCAACAACAAACTCAAAGTCATGAAGAAAGCAGCTCGCAAAGTATATGTTGTTGACAATGGATTTGTGAGTACAACGGCTTTTAATATAAGCGAAAATTTAGGACGCCTGCTTGAAAATCAAGTGTTTGTAGAGTTAATACGACAAGGATATGATACAGAAAATACACTCTTCTACTATCGTTCACGAAACGATAAAGAGGTGGACTTTGTCACTCGTAAAGGGGTAAAAGTAGAAAAACTGATACAAGTTTGTTATGATTTGACCTCAGAGAAGACCCGTCGCCGCGAAATAGATGCGTTGATTGAAGTGGCTGGTGAATTAAAATGCCAAACATTGCAAATCATATCCTACCAACATAAGGAAACAATCGAAGAAAAAGGCTTTACTATTCAAGTAATACCCTTTATGGAATGGGTAAATAAACCTATTTTAGTTGCACCAGAAATCCACTAAATTTCGGCACAATCGTCTTATCTCGCCCAATGGGCTCAAACAATTAATTGCAAAGCGATTCTTCGGCACACGAAAACTTTTTTCTAAAAAATACACTCACGCGGGAAGGATAGTATGTGGCATAAGAGATACTATGGAGACGTTCTACGGACGCGGGGGAGGAGGGCTAAGGACAAGAGTGAAAGAAGTCCGTGGAAGTGAGGTGATGAGGTTGTTAGAAAATAAGGCAAATCCGCATAATCGAATGAAAAAGAAACGGTTATGCGGATTTGTCGTTTTGGCTAAAAGTAAAAATTGTGTGTTAGGTTTTCCGTGTTTTCCATGTTTTCTATGTTATCTCAAATCATGGAAAACCCAGAAAATCTGGAAAACCTAAATCGAATAGAGAAGGAAATTAATATCCTGTAGCATGAAAGAGCATCAGCCTATCTTCGGCAAGTGGTAACGGAGTGATAACGGGAAAGACTATGCTTTCTCATTTTATCCTCCATATAAGACATAGATATGCCACCGATAGGCTAACGATGTGCCACTATAAACCCGTTATGAACCCGTCAAGAACCCATAATTGGTAGCAAATTAGTGGCTCGCTTGCATGATATTGGCGAAGACACCTGCGGCCGTAACACCAGCACCCGCACCATAGCCGCGAATCATCATTGGATAATCGTGGTAGCGTTCGGTGGTAATAAGTACGATATTATTCGAACCCTCCAATGGATAGAATGGATGAGTGGCATCCACCGTCTCAAGGCTGACACGTGTCTTGCCCTCGTTGAGAGAAGCCACAAAACGCCAACGCAAGCCGTTCTTCTCCAATTCCTGACGGCGTGCCTCGAAGTCGGCATCCAACTCAGGAAGGCGTTTCCAGAAGTCATCCACAGAGCCTTGGAAATAGTCCTCTGGTACAAACAAATGTTTCTCTACATCCTCTTGCTCCACGGAGTAGCCCGCTTCGCGTGCAAGAATCACCAATTTGCGAATCACATCCTTGCCACTGAGGTCAATGCGTGGGTCGGGTTCGCTATAGCCCTGCTCCTTGGCACGACGGATTGTCTCAGAGAAAGGCACTTCGGCGGATAACTCGTTGAAAATGAAGTTAAGCGTACCACTGAGTACGGCCTCAATGCGCAAAATCTTGTCGCCCGAATTGCGGAGGTCGTTGATGGTGCTAATAATAGGCAGACCCGCACCTACATTGGTTTCGAAAAGGAACTTCACACCATGCTTTAGAGCCGTTTGCTTCAGGCGCAGGTAGTGAGTATATGCGCCCGATGCTGCAATCTTGTTGGCAGTAACAACGGAGATGTTGTTCTCTAAGAATGTCAGATAGGTATCTGCCACTTCGGCACTGGCAGTGCAATCCACAAAAATGCTATTGTGTAGCGTGGAAAGTAGCGCGTTAATAGTAGCAAGGCGCAGAGGTTCAGCCTCTTGGAGTTGGTCGCGGTAGTTGGTGAGGTCGATTCCTTCGGCATTGAAGATAGCCGTTCGGCTGTTGGCGATACCCACGACATTGAGTTGCATGTGCTGCTCGCGGAGTAGGGTGGATTGTTGCTGCTGAATCTGCTCAATAAGTTGTGCACCCACTGTGCCGACACCACAAATGAAGATATTGAGTACCTTATTCTCGCTGAGGAAGAAGGAGTCATGCAGCACATTCATGGTCTTGCTGAGTTGCTGCTGAGGCACGACAAACGAGATATTGGTCTCCTTTGCACCCTGCGCAAAAGCAATCACGCTGATGCCGTTGCGACCCAGTGTGCCGAAGAGTTTGCCTGCAATACCAGGCATGTTCTTCATTTTCTCGCCTACGATACTCACGGCAGCCAATCCCTGTTGCACGAGCATGGGGTACATGGAGCCAACTTTGATTTCCTCTGCGAACTCGCGTGTGAGCACCTCAACGGCGACATCGCAGTCTTTGTCCTGCACGCCCAAAGTGGTGGAGTTCTCGGAGGAAGCCTGACTCACGAGGAAGACCGACACGCCTGCATTGGCTAAGGCACCGAAGATGCGTTGGTTCACACCAATCACACCCACCATCGAAAGACCCGATACGGTAATCATAGCCACATCGCGAATACTACTGAGACCGCAGACATAGCGTGCATCCTTCTCTGTCTGAGCCTGGATAATTGTACCTGCATTGTCTGGGCAGAAAGTGTTGAGAATACGGATGGGGATATTCTTTGCGCACACGGGATATATAGTAGGTGGATACACCACTTTGGCGCCAAAGTTGCAGAGCTCGGTGGCTTCTACGTAACTGAGGCTCTGAATGGTATATGCCTCTGGGATAAGACGAGGGTCGGCGGTCATAAAGCCATTGACATCCGTCCAAATCTCCAATACCTCTGCGCCCAAGGTGGCAGCCAAGATAGAGGCGGTATAGTCGCTTCCGCCACGTCCGAGGTTGGTGATCTCATCGGTTTGGCTATCGCGCGAGATAAATCCTGGGCATACTGCCAAATGTGGCATAGGTGAAAATGCCTCGCGCACGAGTTGGTCGGTCAGCTCGCTATTGAGCAAGATTTGTCCATGCTTGTGTTCGGTGCGGATAAACTCCAATGAGTTCTTACGCACGGCACCAGGTAGTGCAGCTGTCACAATGCGACTACTCATGCGCTCGCCATAACTAACGATGGCTGCTTCGGATTTAGGACTGAGATCCTTGATGAGGTGCACGCCAAAGAGGATGGAACGCAGTTCATCCAATATGCGCTCAATCTCGTGGCAGAGCATTTGGCGCACGGTGGTATTCTCTATCAGCATCTGAATCATATCCAGATGGCGTTGGCGAATCTGTTGATATACTTCCATATATTCTTCGCCATTTTCGAGCGCCAAGTGTGCAGCTCGGAGCAATTGATCGGTAATGCCGCCCAATGCACTGACTACTACAATACAGTCATCGGTCTGCTGACTGATGATATGCTGTATCTGACGAATACTATCTACTGAACCTACTGAGGTTCCACCGAATTTGAGGACTTTCATATAATTAGTGTATGGTGTGTGGTGTAAAGTGTAGGGTGTAAGGTGTAAAGGCGGGGCGGCAGAGCCGCATATTTCTTGCCTTTAGCCTCTAACCTTTAACCTCTAAACTATTTATTATTTGTGTGATTTGCTCGGTTTCGAGTAGGAATCCGTCGTGTCCGAAGCGGGATTCTATCTCGTAATACTTGGCGTGGGGGATATGTTTTGCCCACTCGCTACTTTCGCATGGTGGGAAGAGTCCATCGGATGTGATGGCTATCACCATCGTTTGGGCTTTGATTTTCGCCAATGCTGCTGCCACGCCACCGCGATGGCGACCTACATTCTGACTATCCACGCAGTGGAGTAGGTAGTAGTAGGAGTAGGCATCAAACCCACGTTTGACCAGTTTCTCGCCTTGATAGCGCTCGTAACTGGCTGCACGACTGGCAAAGAGGCAGTCATCATCGGTCTCGTATTGCGTGAGGTTGTAGCCATCAAAACTGCGGTAGGAAATGAGCGAAATAGCGCGTGCAGCCTCTAACCCTTTGCGTCCGCCATCCAGCGACTCGCAGGCTCGGAACGTGGGGTCAGCCTCCAGTGCCATACGTTGCACTTCCATCCATGCGCTCAGCCATGGCGAGACGCGAGGGGCAGTGGCAATAAACGCAGCATGACGAATGCGTTCGCCTTCCATAATCGCCCATTCCAACGCATGGAATCCGCCTATCGAACTGCCCACCAACAAATCTACTTGCTCTATGCCCAAATGCTCGCGCACCAACGTGAAGAGGCGGGCTGTATCGCGCACGGTGAAAAGGGGGAATGAGAGGGGATTTTGGGGCTTCTGGCTTTCGGCTTCTGGCGGCCAAAAATTTCTCGGTCCTGTGGTGCCGTAGGCAGAGCCGAAGATATTGACACACACTACATAGTCTTTGTTCGGATCAATGCAGCAACCGTCGCCCACCATCTCTGGCCACCAGTCCAATGGGTCGGAGTTAGCGGTGAGAGCATGGCACAGCCATACTACGCGCTCGCCCTGTTGGTATTCGCGCTCCGAGGTGTGATAAACTATCTCTAATTGGTCAAGACTGCCGCCTGCTTCGAAAGCGAAATTATGCGTTGTGAGCTTGTGTAAGTGCATGTTGAATGTCAGCTATTAAGTCATCTGCGTTTTCCAAACCGATACTCAAACGCATCAGGTCTGGGTCGATACCTGCTGCCAGAAGTGCCTCGTTGCTGAGTTGGCGGTGGGTATGGGAAGCAGGGTGAAGGATACAGGTGTGGCAGTCGGCTACGTGCGTCTCGATCGTTACTAATTGCAGGTTGTCCATAAAACGATTGGCAAAAGCACGGTCGCCTTTCACGGCGAAAGCCATCACGCCGCAGGAGCCGTTAGGCATATACTTTTGTTGGCGTGCATGCTCGGGGTCATTCTCCAGTTCGGGATAGCGCACCCATGCCACGTCGGGGTGCTGCTCCAACCACTGAGCCACCTTCAGCGCACTCTCGCAGTGGCGAGACATACGCACATGCAGGGTCTGCAAACCGAGGTGCAGATAGAAGGCGTTTTGTGGACTCTGTATGGAACCTAAGTCGCGCATGAGTTGGGCTGTGGCTTTGGTGATATATGCCAGTTTGCCAAAGGCCTCGGTGTAACGCAGTCCGTGGTAGGATGCATCGGGCTCGGTGAGGCAAGTGAACTTATCGTGCTGCGCTTCCCAATCGAAGTTGCCACTATCCACAATCACACCGCCTACTTGCACACCATGACCGTCCATATACTTTGTGGTAGAGTGGGTAACGATGTCTGCGCCGAACTCGAATGGGCGACAATTGACGGGGGTAGGGAAAGTGTTATCCACAATCAACGGTACACCGTGTTGATGAGCAAAGCCCGCAATACGCTCAATGTCCAATATACGCACATTGGGGTTGGAGAGTGTCTCGCCAAACACTAACTTCGTGTTGGGTCGGAAAGCCGCGTTCCACTCCTCATCGCTGGCATCTTGGTCAATAAAGGTGATTTCTATGCCCATTTTGGGGAAGGTTACGCCAAATAGATTATAGGTACCACCATAGATACTGGTGGTAGTAATCATGTGGTCGCCTGCTTGGCAGATATTGAAACAAGCAAAGAAGTTGGCTGCTTGACCCGATGAGGTCAGCATAGCCGCTACGCCACCTTCCATGGCTGCAATCTGTGCTGCTACCGTATCGTTGGTGGGGTTTTGCAGACGGGTGTAGAAATAGCCGCTCTCCTCGAGGTCAAAGAGTTTGCCCATTTGCTCACTGGTCTCATACTTAAATGTGGTGCTCTGAATAATAGGCACTTGACGTGGTTCGCCCTTTTGTGGGTTGTAACCTGCTTGCACACATAGCGTGTCAATATGTAGTTTCTTGTCCATAAACTGATAGGATACTTTTGAAAAGTATAAAAAAGAGCTGCAAAGGTACAATTTTTTTTTCGTATATACAATATTTTCGCAATAAATTTGCATGATTTAAAAAAAAGTAGTAACTTTGCAGCACAAAATGATTTGATACTATGTTTACACCATCTGATCTTGCGCAACTTGAGGCGCGTGGCATTTCTGTAGAGAAAGCCGAAAAACAACTCCAGTCGTTTGCTACTGGTTTTCCTGAATTAGATATTGTTTCCGCTGCATCGGTAGGAAACGGAGTACTCAACCCATCCGAAGAGGAGATTGATGCCTATGTGAAGGCATGGCAAGAATACCTTGATGAGGGACATACTGTGCTGAAGTTTGTGCCTGCCAGCGGTGCAGCAAGCCGTATGTTCAAGAATCTATTTGAGTATTTGGAAGATGGCAAAAAGACCGATTTCATCGATAAATTCTTATCGGAAAAAGACCGTTTTGCTTTTGGGCCTCAGTTGGCAGGTATGGAGGAACAAGCGGCGGTGAGTCACCTGCTCAAAGACATGAATTATGGCAATTTGCCTAAGGGATTGCTGCTGTTCCACTCCTATGAAGATGGAGCCAGAACTCCTGCTTTGGAACATTTGGTAGAAGGTGCTATGTACGCTGCATCGAAGGGCGAAGTGAATATTCATTTCACGGTTAGCCATGAGCATTTGCCTCTTTTCCAAGCACATATCGCGGAGCATTTGGCTGCATACGAGGAGAAGTTGGGTGTGAAGTTCCATGTGTCGTATTCCGAGCAAAAACCTTCTACCGACACGTTGGCGGCTAATCCTGATGGCACACCATTCCGCACAGCGGATGGTAAACTGTTGTTCCGCCCAGGCGGACACGGCGCGCTCATTGAGAACCTTAACGAGCAAAATGCAGATGTCATCTTTATCAAGAATATTGATAACGTGGTGCCTGACCGATTGAAGGGCGACACGGTTCGTTATAAGCAACTGCTTGCAGGCGTGTTGGTTACAGAGCAGAAGAAGGCATTCGAAAAACTGCAAGATCCTTCGCTTTCATCGCAAGAACGTGCTCGTTTGGCACGTCCGTTGCGTGTCTGCGGAGTGGTGAAGAACACGGGCGAACCTGGCGGTGGACCATTCCTCGTGCGTGAGAAAGATGGCAGTATCTCTTGCCAAATTCTGGAGTCCAGCCAAATCAGCGACCCTGCACTCATGCAACAAGCCACCCACTTTAATCCTGTGGACTTGGTATGTGCTACCCGCGATGCGGAGGGCAAACCATACTACTTGCCTGACTTTGTGGACGAGAAGACGGGCTTCATCTCGCACAAGTCTAAGGATGGTAAGGAGTTATTGGCATTGGAGTTGCCAGGTCTTTGGAATGGTGCTATGAGCCGATGGAATACTATTTTCGTAGAGGTTCCTGTATCCACTTTCAACCCTGTGAAGACGGTGAATGACCTTCTCCGAGCAGAGCATCAGTAACTATTTACCACAACTCTTTGACAAAATAGGCAATCATCATACCGCAGCAGATGCACTTGAGTATGGTGCCTGTCAGTAGTCCAACGAACGAACCGAAGCCCGCGCGAAGAGCGCGGGTTAGGTTGTTGTTCTTGGCTTGTTGCGTGTTGCTCGCAGGCTGCTCGCTACTACTGATAATAGCCTGTGGATGGCGGTTGAAGTAAATCAATTCGCCAACTACTGCGCCTACAAATGGACCTACAATGATGCCCCAAGGACCCATAAAGAATCCTAACAACAAACCTATCGTGCTGCCCCATACACCATACTTAGAGCCACCAAACTTCTTGGTCCCCCATGCAGGAATAAAGTAGTCAAGTACCTGAATCACAATGACAATGACTGCCCATACGGTCAGGAACTGCCACGAGAACTGCACACGGTCGGTGAAATGCAGCAATAGCAATCCCACATACGACAATGGTACTCCGGGTATTACGGGTGCTACGCAACCGATTAGACCCAACAACAGGCATATAGCACCTAATATGATTAGAAATATATCCATTCTCCTCTCGCCTAAAACTCTACTTTAGGTGCTACTTCTGCACCTTCTGTTGCCTCGAAGTAGGCACGTTTCTCCATACTCATCATGTTAGCAATGATGTTGGTTGGGAAACGGCGAATCATGGTGTTGAACTGACGAGCCACTTCGTTGAAGTTGTTGCGAGCCACGGTGATGCGGTTCTCTGTTCCCTCCAATTGCGATTGTAGTGCGCCAAAGTTTTGGTTGGCTTTCAGGTCAGGATAGTTCTCCGAGATAGCCATCAGTCTGCCTAACGCTTGGCTCAGTTCGCCTTGTGCTGCTTGGAAAGCGGCAATCTGCTCTGCGCTTGCATTGGTAGGATCAACAACTACTTGTGTCGCTTTGGCGCGCGCAGCAATCACTCCTTCAAGTGTCTCGCTCTCGTGTGCTGCGTAACCTTTCACGGTTTCAACGAGGTTTGGAATCAAATCCGCACGACGCTGATATTGGTTTTCCACTTGCGACCAAGCAGTATTTACGTTCTCCTCGGCAGTAATAATTGCGTTGTAGCGACCAACGCCCCAAATGATTGCGATTGCCAGTACGCCCAGTACTGCAACCCAAATAATAGTTTTCTTACTCATAATCTTAATATATAATTCTTAATTCATAATTCAAAATTCCTAAAACTTCCCTCCTGCGCCTCCGCCGAACGTGCTACCTCCGCCGAATCCACCGCCAAAACTGCCTCCTCCAAAGCCACCACGAGAACCACCGCCCGTGATAATGACTGTGGGCACTTCTTTTGGGATGATATAGGTCTTCTGCTCTTGGTGTCCACAATGTTTGCAGCAGTACGTGCGCACACCCAATCCTTCTTTGCGTGTCGTGGCGCGGTTGATAATCTGCTCATTCGTTTTTCTCAGACTGCGCTTGCCACATTTGGGGCATTTCTTTGGCATCAGTAGCAAAACGATAATCAGGGTAAAGATTAAGCAGGGAATACCCACAAAATAAAACAACTCCAACCAACCATTTTCTTCGGATTCATCGGCATAATGATAGCGATTGGTAGCAGATGTCATTTGGCGTAATTCTTCGGGCGCATCACCATCTGTACATATCTCGTATATGCGCAACGCACCTAACGCCATTGCATCTGAATAATCAGCATTACGGAGCGGTGAAATCATCGTCTTTTGTATGATTTCATTACAAACGGCATCCGTCAATATACCTTCAATACCACCGCCCGTCATGATACGTATATCGCGCGATTCTACGGCAAGGAATAGTAGCACACCCGTGTTCTTCCCCTCTTTGCCAATGCCCCAACGCTGAAAAACCTCGTAGCAGAAGTCAAATGCCTCCATTTCACCGATACTATTCACTGCTACCACGCATAGTTCCACTTGGGTGGAGTCTTCCAACTGTCGCGCCAAACGGTTGAGGAACATGACCTCGTTGGTTGCCACGATTTCATCGGGATTGCATACATAATTGCTGCAATCTTGTGCCTTTGGATTAGGCAAAGTAGTAGGCGTAAACACCGATGCTTGTGCCATGACGCCAAGCATGAAGAATAGAATAAATAGTTTTACACGTTTCATACACTAAAAATACGACAAATATCGTGCCACACATCTCTATGATGACAAAATGGCAGGCTCTTGGTCTAAATAACGCATCAAAATACTCTTGACTCCCGACTCCCGATTCTCACCCTTGTGTCCCAATTCCGACTCCCGCTTTTCCGTAGTCAATCATTAGATATTCTTAGGTTATTCATAGGTTATTCTTAGGTTATTCGTAGGTGATTAAGCACTCATATAAGGCATCTCAGCGTGAGGTGTACCCCACATTTGGCAAAAAAAATTTGCTTATCTCAAAAAAATATACTACCTTTGCACGATTTTTCGCATAAACATATAACGCGTATGAAAAGTTTTCAAGATAGAATCAAAGCAGTGACCACCAAGGGGTGGGTTTCTTGCGCTGTGTGGTGTGCCATCTACATTGTGTTTGTCGTTTGGGTAGCATGGGGCGATTGGGCGAGCCTCGGTTGGCTCGTATTGTTGCCAATTATTGCTGATATGTTCACCACTAAGTATATCCCTTGGAACTGGTGGAAGAAATACAAACCCCTCACCAAAGAGGAAGAGGCTGCGGGCAAGAAGAATCCGCATGCCAACGGCACGCTCTATACCATATGTTCGTGGATAGATGCCATCGTTTTTGCGTTGGTAGCGGTGTATTTCATCAATGTTTATATATTCCAAAACTACCAAATCCCCACTTCTTCGTTGGAGAAAACCCTGCGTGTGGGCGATTTCCTTTGTGTGAATAAGATGAGTTATGGGGCGCGTGTGCCTAATACGCCACTCTCCATGCCTCTCGTGCAACACACTTTCCCTTGGGGCGGAAAGAGTTATTTCGACAACCCACAATGGGAGTATAAACGCCTCCGTGGTTGGGATAAAGTAGAGAAAGGCGACATTGTGGTCTTCAATTTCCCTACGGGCGATACGGTCTGCACGAAGATGCAAAATCCCGACTACTATACGCTCTGCCACTACTATGGCAAGCGCACGGTGGAGAACCGCAAGGATGTCTTTGGCGAGATTGTTGTTCGCCCTGTGGACCGCCGAGAGAACTATGTCAAACGTTGCGTAGGCACACCAGGCGACACATTGCAAATCATTGATAATGTGATTTATATCGACGGTCAGAAAGAACCCGTACACCCATACTTGCAATACAACTATATCGTTCGCACCGATGGTCATGTGTTGGGTAATAGTTACTTGAGCAAATTGGGTATTTCCAAAGAAGACCGCGAGAGCAACGGCAACGGATTGTATCGCCTGCCACTGACTGCCGAGATGAAAGCCGAACTCGAGAAGAACAGCCATGTCCTCAGCATAGAGATTGAACCCGAAGACCAAGGTGGCGAGGTGTATCCATTGGGACACAACTCGTGGACACGCGATAACTACGGGCCAATCTATATCCCTGCCAAAGGTGATACGGTGATGATTACTGAGGAGAACTTCCACCTGTATAAGCGTATTGCCGATGCGTATGAGTTCAAACCAATGAAAGTGGGCGAACCATACATCTTTGAAATGGATTATTATTGGATGATGGGCGACAACCGTCATAAGTCAGCCGATAGCCGTTATTGGGGTTTTGTGCCAGAAGACCATATCGTAGGCCGCCCAATGTTCGTATGGCTCAGTATTGAGAAAGACAACCCATGGGGCAAAGGCCATATTCGTTGGAACCGTATCGGACTCAGCAATTTTGAATAAATTAGGATATAAAAAACAAAAATTAAATAAAATTATCCCAAAATTACTCAATATTTAACGGCTAATTAAACCAATTTTGCTAATTTTTCATAATTTGTTTGATTCGTAAAATTCGCCGTTGGAAAGAAGTAATGTTTGATAATTTTGGTTCAATTTTTAGCAATTTTTGTTTCAGTAATATTCGTTGATTGTGAACATACTACCAACAACATATTTGGGTCCCGTGGAGTGGTACCGCCAGTTTTTAGCGAATCCATCGGCAGTGCAAATTGAGGTAATGGAGAGTTTTCCGAAGCAAACCTACCGCAATCGCTGTACGATTATTGTGCCGCACGACTCTCAATCCAATTGCCAATCGCCAATTGCCAATCGCCTCACGCTCACCGTGCCCGTGAAGCGTGTGGATAGCAAACAGTTCACGCGCGATGTGGAGATTAGTTACCAGAAGCGTTGGCAACACCAGCATTGGATTGCCCTTATGAGTGCCTACAAACGCACACCCTATTTCGATTACTATGCCGATTTCTTCCGTCCGTTCTACGAACAAGAAACACGCTTTTTGGTCGATTTCAACGAGAAAATACACGAGGTAATCATTCGTTTGATAGCGAACGATGCGAAAGGCGAAGAGGCGAAGAGGCTATTAGGCGAGAATCGAACCACCGACTGGCAAGGGATGGACTTAGAACCTTGCTTCGGCAATGGACAAAGTATATTAGATATATTATTTGAATACGGACCAGAATCCGCAATCATAATTCAAAATTCATAATTCAAAATTCATGATTGACTGGAGTAAACTCACATTTCACTATACCGAAACGGACTATATCGTTCGTGCGGCATGCAAGAATGGTGTATGGGAACGCCCCTATGCCACGCGCGACAAGATGATTCCTATCCATGCCGCAGCCACAGGCCTGCACTATGGCCAAGAGTGTTTTGAGGGACTGAAGGCCTTTCGTGGCGTGGATGGTAAGGTGCGTATTTTCCGCATGGAGGAGAACGCTAAACGCATGTACCATTCAGCCGAAGGACTGCTGATGACCCCCGTGCCCGTAGAATTGTTTTGCGAAGCGATATTGTTGGCATTGGAGAAAAATATTGATTTCCTTCCTCCTTATGGAACAGGTGCCACACTCTATTTCCGTCCGTTGCTCGTTGCCACTACGCCTGATATCAGTGTAGGACCAGGCAAAGACTGCGAGTTTGTGGTCGTTCCTACGCCTATCGGTCCGTATTTCCCCAATGGCTTCAAAGGTATGCCTGCTATCGTGAACCGCACCGTCGATCGCGCTGCACCACAAGGTACAGGCTGCTGGAAGGTGGGTGGTAACTACGCGGCATCTTTCCGCGCCAGCGAAGCGGCGCACACTATGGGCTATGAGTGTATGTTCACCGATGCCAAAACGCACAAGTATATTGATGAGTGTACGGCTTCCAATTTCATCGGAATTAGGCGATTAGGCGATAAGGCGAAAGGCTGGGAGTATATTACCCCACGATCAAGTGCTATTTTGCCCAGTATTACCAACGATTCGCTGATGACCTTGGCGCGTGAGATGGGTATGAAGGTTACTCGTCGCCATATCCGTGTAGAGGAATTGGCAGACATGCAGGAGGCAGCAGCTTGTGGTACGGCTTGTGTTATTTCGCCCCTGACAAAGGTCTATGACCCAGATAATGATATTACATATTCTTTTGGCGACAAGCCAGGTCCTGTACTCACCAAACTCTACCACGCTTTGCAAGATATTCAATACGGTCGCACAGAAGACACACACAGCTGGTGCTTAGTGGTGGAGTAACCACTCTAATAGAAAATAGCGATATAAACCAAACTCCCTGCCATTTATGCAAAATCAGCATAAATGGCATTTTTATTTGCACTCCGCTTGCTCAATCAAAAAAAATGTATTACCTTTGCAGTCGAAATGATTCACGTTGGGGAATGTGGGCGGGTATGTCTGCCTTTCACCCCTAACAAGAATCTTTCAAATACATAATAAAAAGCGTTTATTAGCGCTTGTTTTGGTCTCTTGAAATCCTGCAAAATTTCTCCGACCCAAAACAAGAAGGCAGTAAACGCCCGTTGGGATATGTATATCCCGCCGCAGAGCGTCCATGCGTGGACTGCTCTGTTTGGTGGCATTTCATATTCGGCGTGGGCGTTGCTTGCTTATTCTTGTCGGTAGGGTCTTGCAGGAACCTCAAGAGGGAGAATAAGCAAAGGTAAGGTTCCACGCTTTTATTTTTGTGGTTTATAGGCAGGTTCGGAACCAACCGCAGAAAAACAACATGCTATTCAACTCATTTGAGTTCGCAATCTTTCTCCCAATAGTCTTTCTGCTCTATTGGTTCATGTTTGACTACGCCATCAGCAAGTGCAAACGCCAACTGCTGTGGCAAAACCTCTTTGTCGTAGTCGCCAGCTATATCTTCTATGGCTGGTGGGACTGGCGATTCCTTATTCTAATTGCCATCACCACGCTTCTTTCCTTCCTAAGCGGCATTGGAATCGAATATGCCCCAACACAATGCGGAAAGAAAGCCGTAATGATAGCCAATATCGTAATCAATCTCGGCATTTTAGGTATATATAAGTACTATGATTTCTTTGCTCGCGAATTTGCAGAACTCTTTGGCATAGAGTCGGATTTCTTGCTGCTCCACTTGATTTTGCCAGTCGGTATTAGTTTCTATACCTTCCAAGCATTGTCGTACTCTATTGATGTCTATCGCAAGCAGATAGAACCCACGCAC